>JBDTYL010000348.1:0-3524 GCA_040005695.1 bacterium
CGGCGATCGACGCGCTTCTTCGACGCGACGGGATCACGAAATGCCGCGATGATGCGTGCGGCGTGGACGTCGAGCACCGTGCGGTCCGGCATCTCGGATCCCGGGAAGGGAAGCGGGATGTCGAAGCCATCCTCCGGACGACGCGGGATCACGTGCACGTGATAGTGGAAGACGTCCTGGCCCGCGGCGGCGCCGCTGTTGACGACGATGTTCATGCCGTCCGCCCTGCCGACCTGCTTGACCACCGGCGCGATTTCCATGGCCACCTCGAAGAGATGCATCGCCAGCGAATGCGGGATGTCGTCGAGCCCTTCGAAATGCTCTCGCGGCACCACGAGCGCGTGGCCCGCGTTCACGGGCTGGACGTCCATGAACGCCACGACGTCGGCATCCTCGTAGCACATCGACACCTCGCCCGCTCCGCGGATGAGGTCACAGAACGGACAGTGGGGCTGTGGCGCTGGCGGCATGAATCCTCTCAGGGTGAGTGCGACGCCTGAAAAATGCACACGGGATGCCAGATGAGTATGCTCCAGCCCAGCCGTTCGCCATGACGTCTTTCTGGCTCCTGCGGCGCGATTATCTTTCACTGCTGCCGCACCTCCACGCACCCGAGACCGTTTCCCGCATGGCCACCCAGACCACAGCGACCGAGCGCAATCGTGCGACCGGCCTTTCGCGCGACCAGCTCGTCGCCGCGTACCGCACGATGCTGCTGTCGCGCCGGATCGACGACAAGGAGATCCAGCTCAAGCGCCAGAACAAGATCTTCTTCCAGATCTCTGGCGCCGGGCACGAGGCCATCCTCACGGCCGCGGGACTGGTGCTGAAGCCCGCCTACGACTGGTTCTACCTGTACTATCGCGACCGTGCGCTCTGCCTCGAGCTCGGCATGACGGCGAACGAGATGCTGTACGAGGCGGTGGGTGCGGCCATCGATCCGAGCTCCGGCGGGCGGCAGATGCCCAGCCACTGGGGCCACAAGGACCTCAACATCATCTCCACGTCCTCCCCGACGGGCACGCAGTTCCTGCAGGCCGCCGGCAGCGCGGAAGCCTCACTGCGCGCACGGCTGCTCGACATCACGGAGGGATTCCAGGGCGACGAGGTCGTGCTCGTCACCACCGGCGACGGCACCACCTCCGAGGGCGAATTCTGGGAGTCGCTCAATTCGGCGGCCAACCTCAAGCTGCCCGTCGTCTATCTCGTGGAGGACAATGGCTACGCCATCTCGGTTCCCGTCGAGGTGAACACGGCGGGCGGCTCGATCTCGCGACTCGTCTCGAACTTTCCGGATCTCTTCATCCAGGAAGTGGACGGCTGCGACCTGCTGGCGAGCTACGAAGTGATGCGAAAGGCCGTCGAGTATGCGCGGCAGCGAAAGGGGCCGGCTCTCGTGCACGCCAAGGTCATTCGCCCGTACTCGCACTCGCTGTCGGATGACGAGGTGATGTATCGCCCGTCCGACGAGCGCGACGCGGACGCGGCGCGCGACCCGGTCACGACGTTCCCCCGGTGGCTCATCGCCAAGGGACACGCCACCGAGGCCGACCTCGCGACGATCGCGGAGGAGGTCGATGCGCTCGTGCTGGCCGCGACGGATGATGCGCTGGCGCAGCCGCAGCCCGGCGCCGAGACGATCTACGACTTCGTCTACTCGCCCGACGTCGATCCCACGAGCGAGCAGTTCGACACGGAGGACGACCCGCAGTTCTCGGGCAACGAGACCACGATGGTCGACCTCCTCAATGCGTGCATGAAGGACGAGATGCGCCGCAACCCGAAGATGCTCATCTTCGGCCAGGATGTGGCGGACGTGTCGCGCGAGCAGCACCTGGGCAAGGTCAAGGGCAAGGGCGGCGTCTTCAAGGTGACCTGGGGGCTGCAGAAGGAGTTCGGCGGCTCGCGCGTCTACAACACGCCGCTCGCGGAAGCCACCATCGTGGGGCGCGCCATCGGGCTCGCCTTGCGCGGCTTCAAGCCCGTGGTCGAAGTGCAGTTCTTCGACTACATCTGGCCCGCGTACATGCAGATCCGCGACGAACTCGCGACGATGCGCTGGCGCTCGAACAACGCGTTCGCGTCGCCGGTCGTGGTGCGCGTCACGTATGGCGGCTACATCCGCGGGGCGATCTATCACTCGCAGACCGGTGCATCGCTGTTCACGCACTGCCCGGGGCTGCGCGTCATCTGCCCGTCCAACGCGCTCGACGCCAACGGCCTGCTGCGCACCGCCATCCGCTGCGAGGATCCGGTGATCTTCCTCGAGCACAAGCACCTCTACCGCCAGACGTACAACAAGGCGGCGTATCCGGGCCCGAACTTCATGATCCCGTTCGGGAAGGGGCGCGTGGTGCGGGAGGGCACGGACGTCACGATCGTCACGTACGGCGCCACCGTGCAGCGCGCATTTGCCGCGGCCAACCAGATGCAGGAGGAGCACGGCATCAGCGCCGAGGTGATCGACCTTCGCTCGCTGGCGCCGTGGGACCGTGAACTCGTGTACGAAAGCGTGAAGAAGACGAGTCGCGTGGTCGTGGGCTACGAGGACTCGCTCTCGTGGGGCTATGGCGCGGAGATCGCCGCCAGCATCGCCGACGACTGCTTCGCGTGGCTCGACGCGCCCGTGAAGCGGGTCGCGAGCAGCGACACGTTCGTCGGCTACGCTCCGCAGCTCGAGGATGCGATCCTGCCGCAGGTGGACACGTTCAAGCAGGCCATCGCCGAGATCGTCCGCTTCTAGGACGTGCTGGCGCGAGAAGCCTCTGTCGGATAACAAGTTACGGCGACAGGAGTCGGACTGGAGTTCGTGACGGCGTAGCCTGCCGGCGCGTCATTTGTTTCTGAGCGGTCATTGACGTCGCGGCCTCCAGGCCCGATTGTCGATGCTGCCGCCGTCGCACCTCGCACGCGGCTCCCGTCCTCCTCCCAGCCGTTCCATGCGCCTCCGCCTGCGTGCCGCTGCCCTGCTCGCCCTCGTCGTGGTGGCCATCACGTGCACCGATGCGCCGACGGGCCCGGGCGCATCCCGAGGCGCGGCGGCATCTGCGCGTCACCTGCGCATGTCGCCGAGTTTCTCGCCGGCTGCGTCAAACGCGTATCGGGCGCTCGCTGCCCTGGGCGTGGAAGTCACAGAGGTGCACGTGCACCTCACGGGAGCCGATGGCACGACGCGAGACACCACCATCGCGTTTCCGGCGGGTCAGGACACGCTCGTCATCGACATCACCGTGCCGGGCGGCGCCACGGGCCAGACGTTCACGGCCCTGCTAGAGCTGCGCAACGACCAGCACGTGGTGCTTTTCTCCGGCACCCAGGTGGTCGTGGCCCGTGCTTCCACGCTCGGGACGGAGACGCCGCCCGTCGTCGTGATCCAGTACACCGGCCCGGGCGCGCGCACCAAAACGGTGACGGTCGCTCCACCGGATACGACTGCGGGTGCGACGGCATCGATCCCCACCCGTGCAACCGCGGTGGATTCGTCAGGCGCCGTGGTGAGCGACCTCCTCGTCGGCTGGACGACG
>JBDTYL010000349.1:0-23478 GCA_040005695.1 bacterium
TCGTCGTACGACAGGCCCTGTTCCGCGAGGCGCACCGGATCGGCGATCACCTCGACTTCGCGCACGTCGGACGCCTGCACGTCCACGCGGCCCACGCCCGGCACGCGCGACAACACGGGCCGTATCTGGAACCGCGCGATGGCGTACAGCGTGGCCGGCTCCCCACCCTCGAGGTTGTACGAGACGATGGGGAACACCGAGGGCGACAGCCGCTCGACCTGTACGTCCAGGCCCGGCGGCAGGTCGTTGCGCACCTGGTTCACACGCGCCTGCGTCTGCTGGAGCGCGTACGCCATGTCCGTGTTCGGCGAGAACGTCACCGACATCTCGCTCGCCCCGCGAATGGACCGCGACTGCACGCGCGTCACGCCAGGCACCACGCCCACTGCTTCCTCGAGAGGCTGGGTGATGGCAAACACCACCTGGCGCGCCCCGAGCGACGATCCTTCCGCGACGATGGCGATGCGCGGAAACTGCAACTCGGGATAGATGGCCGACGGCAGGCTGAGCGCCGCCCAGACACCGGCAACGCAGAGCAACACGACGATGAGGTAGACAAACCGGCGCTGGCTCGCCACTGCACCAGCCAGCGACCAGCCCTCGCTCGCGCGTTCGGACTCGCGCGTGTATTGCTCGCGCGCGCGTTGGGCCTCGCCAGAGTTTCGCTCGCTCACGGCTTCACAGGCACGGGACGCTGCACCGTCGCGCTGTCGGCCATGCCGAAGGCGCCCTGGGACACCACCTTCTCTCCGCCCTTCAGCCCTTCGACGATCTCGACCCTCGTCGCCGTACGTCCACCGATCTTCACGTCACGGCCCATCGCAGTTCCCTTCGCGTCGACGACGAACACCTTGTAGCTCCCCGGATCGTCGCCCGGCACGAGCGACTCCACCGGAATGACCACGGCCGACGGTCGTGTCTCCACCGCAATCTCGCCGTACACGCTTTCGCCGAGCCGAAGCGGACGCTTCGGCGAGGTGACGGTGACGCGAATGGCCACGGAGCGCGACGCGGTGTCCACGGCGGCGCCGACCGACGCGACGGTGCCGTCGCCCAGCGACTCACCGCCGGTTTTCTCGCCGGCACTGAGGTGCACACTTGAGCCCTGATGGACCTGCCCAACCTCCGTGGGACCCAGCGAGAGCACGACGTCGAATGCGGATGGATCTGCAACCTCCACCAGCACCTGCCCGGCATCCGCCGAGGCGCCGAGCACTGCGGTCATCTTCGTGACAACCCCGGAGACCGGTGAGCGGAGGACCGACAGCTGCTTCGCGCGCCTCGCGGTGACGGCATCCGTCCGCGCCCTCCCGAGATCGGCGGCTGCCTGCTCGGCATCCTTGCGTGGCACGATGCCCTCGTTGGCCAGCCGGGACGCACGTTCATAGCTCCGTTCCGCCGCCGTGAGCGCCGCCTCGGCACCGCTGGCGGCAGCCGCGAACCCGACCTGCTCGAACTCCACGAGCGGTGCACCGGCCGCCACGCGCTGGCCGGCCGAGACGTACACTTTCGAGATGCGCGTGGGTGAGGGAGCGCTGAGGGCGGCATAGCGGCCAGGGCGCGACACCACGGTTCCGATCGCCGCGACCACCTGCGTGAACGGCTCGATGCTCGCCGTGATGGTGTTGGCCGCGACGACCGGAGTGACCGCGGAGTCCGCCTCTCCTTGATCCTTCCCGCAGCCGGCGGCGAGGCTCGTCGCGGCGACCATCAGCAGGGGCCAGCGGACGGTGGTGCGAGTTGTCATGGGGCCGGTGCCGTCTGTGTGAGCCCGCGCAGCTCGGTATTCACCGTGAGCAACGCAGCAAGGTCGTCGATGTATTGCCCGAGCACTTCTCTCGCGCTACGGCGCGCCTCGAGCACCGCGGGGAGCGCCGAGGCGCCCTCGCGGTACGCGGTGATGGAACGATCCGCGACGCGTTGCGCGCGGATCACGAGGTCACGGTCACGCGCGATCCTGGCGATGAGCTGGTCGCGCTCGCGGACCGCCTCGATGAGACGTTGCCGCACCTCGAGTCGCGCGGCTGTGAGTTGCACTTGCGCCCTGTCACGCTCGGCGCGCGCTTCGGCGATGGGGCCCTGGTTGCGGTTGAACAGCGCCAGCGGCAACGAGATTCCGATCAGGGGCAGGTAACCCGGCTCACCGCCAGTGGGATCGCCGAATTCCACGCCGACAGTGAGCGACGGTAGCACGAACGAGTTGCGATGCTGCAGTGTGACGCCGAGTTCCGCTGCCTGGAGAGACGCCTCGGCGGCGGCGACGTTCGCGGTGGGTCCGATGCCGGACGATTGCGAGCTTCCCGCGACCGTCGTGGTCGTGGCTGCCGAGAGCGCGCCGCCCGCGCCGGACGGAGCGGCGATGGTGGGTGTCGTGGTCGGGGTGGAGGACGGCAGCGTGATTGCCGACGTCGTGACCGCGGGAGGGACGGCGATGATCGTGGCGCCCCCGTCGAGCGATCGCCGCACGGCCATCGTGTCCGGCGACGTGAGGACGAGCGAGTCGGCGAGGACGATCGCCACGCTGTCGGCCGGCAATCCCATCAGGGTCTGGACGGTGAGCAGGGCGCTCATGTAGCTGAGCGAGTCGCCGGAGGTCACGTTGAGCTGCTGGCCCGCCACGACGGTGGCGAGATCGACGTCGAGGTCGCTCGCATCACCCGCGTCGCGGCGACGGGCGGCCATCGTGCGCAGGCTGTCGGCATCGCGCGCGGTCTGGCGCGACAGCCGGAATCGTGCATCGGCGGCGAGGGCCCGCGTGTAGGTCGTGTCCACCTCTACGAGCGCGGCGATACGCTCCGACGCGAACAGCAGCCGCGATGCCCTCGCGGCGGCGTTCGCCTGTCCCACGCGCAGGCCCCGCGTCCATAGTGCGTCGAACACGGGCACCTCGAGCGTGAGGTGCTTCTGCGGCGTCGCCTTGGAGTACGTGGCGCCGAGCACCGGGTTGGGCAACGCGCGAGCGGAGAGAAGTCGCGCCAGCGCGGCTGCCGTATCCGCCCGGGCGAAGGCGATCCGTGTTCCACCGGCGAGGGCGGCGCGCTCCGCATCGGCGCGCGTGACGGCACGCTGCGCTGCAGCCGGGTTCGTCCCTGCCATGAGCAGTGCGACGAGTGCCGCGAGCCGGCGCGGCGAGGAGGGATTCATTCCATGCACGGGGTGTAGGCTAGTGACGTCACCTGTCACTACTATGACAGGCGGGCTCGGCCATCCGGGGCGGACGTTGCCCTCGGAAACTCGACGATGGCACACGTGCCGGCGCCCCCACTGGACGTGAGGAGGAGTCGCGCGTCGTGCACCGACGCGACCCAGTGTGCAATCGACAGACCGAGCCCGGCTCCGCCCTGCCGCGGGCGAGCGGGATCGCCGCGGTAGAATCGCTCGAAGACATGGGGAAGCTGGTCGTCCGGTATTCCGCAGCCGTTGTCCGTCACGCTCAGCGTCGGTTGCGGCTCCGGCGCCACCGTCACGCGCACCTCGCCACCGGGTGCGGTGAACTTGACGGCGTTGTCGAGGAGTACCACCACGAGCTCGCGAACGAGGTGCGCGTCACCAACGATGGGCGTTTCCTCGAACTCGTCGACGACGAGGGACACGCCGGCCACCTGCGCCAGGGTGCGCACCGACATCGCTGCATCGAGCACCACGTCGTCGAGAAAGAATGGCTCGCGATTGACCTGACGCTCCCCCGCATCCGCCCGCGCCAGCATCAGGAGGTCGTCCACCACGCGGCCCAGCCGCTGCGCCTCGTGCCCCATGCCCCGAATCACCGCGACGTAGTTCTCCACCGAGCGCGCTTGCTGGAGCGCGACATCCGCCCTGGTGCGGAGGACGGCGATGGGTGTCCGCAGCTCGTGCGCCGCGTCGGCCATGAACCGGCGCGTGTAGGCCATCGAGCGTTCCGCTGGCGCGGTGGACTTCCGGACGAGGAAGGAGCCACCGGCCGCCACGAGCACGAGTGCAGCGAGCGCCGCGCCGCCAAAGGCGGCGATCAGCTCGGCGTAGCGATCCGTGAGCTCCACCTGGTCTGCCGCCACCACCGCCACCAGCGTCTGCCCCGACTTGAGCCGGAATCGCTCGGCACGCAATGAGAGGGTGCGCTCGTGGTCGGTGTCCACCTCCACGGTCACGGGGCTACCCCGTGCGGCCCGGCGCGCGGCCTGACGGATGACGGAACTCGCCGTGACCGGTGAGATGGGGGTGCCCGCGCTGTCGAGGAGGTAGAGGTTGCGATCCGGGATCCGGAGCTCGTCCACGGCGTCCACGACGGCGCCCTGCGTGCTGGCCGCCTCCATCTCGCGGATGCGGGCAGCGCGCACCAGCTCTTTCGTCGCTTGTTGCAGCGAGTCGTCGAGCTGCTGGGCCAGCTGGGAGTGAATGACGCTGTACAAGCCGCCGCCGAGTAGCAGGAGGATGAGACCGAGGGTGGCGGCGTACCAGAAAGTGAGACGACGACGCAGCTGCTCGAGGGGCTGCCGCGAGACCACGCTCGTCATGTGCCCAGGCGGTAGCCCGCGCCGCGCATGGTGTGGATCAGCTTCGGCTCGAAGCCGTCGTCGATCTTGCGGCGCAGCCGGCGCACCAGCACTTCGAGCACGTTGGTGAAGGGGTCGTGATTGTCATCCCACACGTGCGCGGTGATCGCCGCCCGGTCGAGCACGACATCGGGATGGAGCGCGAAGCATTCGAGCAGCGCGAATTCCTTGGCCGTCAGCTCGATGACGCGCTCACCTCGCCGCGCGCGCCGCGCCGCGAGGTCCACTTCCAGGTCGGCGACACGCACGACCCGGGGGGTGAGCGGCCGGCGACGACTGAGCGCGCGCACGCGCGCGATCAGCTCCTGCAGGGCGAAGGGTTTCGTGAGGTAGTCGTCGGCGCCTGCATCGAGGCCGGTGACGCGGTCATCCACGGCGTCGCGGGCGGTCAGCATGAGGATGGGCGTCTGCACCCCCGCCTCGCGGAGCGACCGGCAGAGCGAGAAGCCCGATTCCCCGGGCAGCATGACATCCAGGATCAGCACGTCGAGCTGCTCGCGCTCGGCGATGCGGCGGCCATCGCGCGCGGTGGCCGCGTGCTCCACACGGGCGCCCGCGCCGCGCAGCCCCATGGCCACCTCGTGGGCCAGCTCCGCGTCGTCTTCGACCAGCAGGACACGCATCGATCCAGGCATCCGGTTCAGGGTGATCCGCCGGTGCTCCAGCGCCCCGCGATCACGACAGCTTGCGCGAATGGCGGATGCGACGGATAGTGGCGTTGACTCTCACCCACAATATCCGCATGCGCGCTCTTCCGTCCGCTTTCGTTTTCACGGCCCTCGCCCTGCTCCCCCTTCGGGCCCAGCTACGTTCCCTCGATCCGCAACAGCGGCAGGCCCGCGAGATCTATCGTGAGCTCGTCGAGATCAACACTGTCGATTCCGTCGGCTCCGTCACCAGGGCTGCGGAGGCGATGGCACGCCGCTTTCGTGCCGCCGGCTTCCCGGCGCGCGACATCCATCTCGTCATCCCACCCGGCAAGCCCACCAAGGGCAATCTCGTCGTGCGGTACCGTGGTCGCGGCCAGGGCAAGCCGATCCTGCTCCTCGCGCACCTCGATGTGGTGGCGGCCCTCCGCAGCGACTGGACGATCGACCCCTTCATCCTCACGGAGAAGGACGGCTACTTCTACGGCCGCGGCACCGGCGACGACAAGGCGATGGCATCGATCTTCGTCGCCAACATGATCCAGGACCGGAAGGAAGGCTGGGTCCCCAATCGCGACGTGATCCTCGCGCTCACCGCGGACGAGGAGGGCGGCGACGCGAATGGCGTGGAATGGCTGCTCGCGCACCACCGCGACTTGATCGATGCCGCGTACGCGCTCAACGAGGGCGGGGGCGGTTCGCTGCGCAACGGCGCGCCCTTCCTCAACAGCGTGCAGGCGGCCGAGAAGGTGCCGGTGAACTTCACGCTCTCCACGTCGAACCGCGGCGGACACTCGAGCGTACCGCGCCCGGACAACGCGATCTACCAGCTCACCGACGGCCTCGGGAAGCTCCGGCGATACAGCTTTCCCGTGCAGCTGAACGAGGTCTCGCGAACCTTCTTCGAGCGCACCGCAGCGCTCGAGTCGCCGGACGTCGGTGCCGCCATGCGCGCCATCGTCGCGAACGAATCCGACTCGGCCGCCTCGGCGATCCTGTCGCGCGATCCGCGCTACAACTCCATGCTCCGGACCACCTGCGTCGCAACGCGCCTCGCCGGCGGCCACGCCTACAATGCGCTGCCGCAGACGGCATCCGCCAACGTGAACTGCCGCATCGTCCCCACACAGACGCCCGACGACGTGCGCGCCATGATCGCACGGGTCGTCGCCGATACCGGCATTCACATCGTGTCCACGGTCCCCATCCGCGAGCGTAGCGGCGCGCCGCCCAGTCCCCTGATGGCCGAGCTCATGGATCCGGTCACGAGCATTACGCACGACATGTTCGGGGCAGCCATTCCCGTGATTCCCGTCATGTCCACCGGCGCGACCGACGGCCGCTTCCTGCGCGCCGCGGGCATCCCCACCTACGGCGTGAGTGGCCTCTTCGGCGACCCCGCCGATTCCCGCGCCCACGGGCGCGACGAGCGCATGCTCGTGAAGTCCTATTTCGACGGCCAGCGGTTCCTGCATCGGCTCGTGCGGGAGCTCGCGTCGGCCAAGCCCGTTCCCTGATCGCAGGCATTCGCCCACGACCGCGGCTCACGGCGTACTGCCTGCCGTGGGTCGTGGTGCATGTCGTGTGGAGCGGTCCGCGAAGATCGCCTTGGGGATCATCACGTGCACGCCGACGGTCCCGTCCACGAGCTGCGTCACGTTCACGTCGCAGGCGATGGATGTAAGCATGTAGGCGTCGTCCTTGGACAGGCCCTTCTCGGTGACGAGAAAGTCGATCGCCTGGCGCACCGCCGTCTTGGTGGCAACCACGAGGCTCGAGTCCGTTCCCATGGCGATCCAGTGCGTGGGCGTTTCCCCGCGCGGCCACGACAGGTGCAGGTCCTTCCGCACGATCACCTCGAGCGTGCCGACGAGGGATGTCTCGAGCGCCGTGATGTCCACTTCGCCGTTGCCCTGGCCGGCGTGGCCGTCGCCCACTTCCAGGAGCGCACCCGCGGTGTGCACCGGGATGAAGAGCGTGGTGCCGGCGACGAGTTCCTTGTTGTCCAGGTTGCCCGCGTGGATGCCTGGCGGCGCGCTGTTCAGGCGCCCGAAGCGGCGCGGCGGCGCCACCCCCATGCTGCCGAAGAACGGTGCGAGCGGCACGTCGATGCCCGGCGCGAAATGCGCCACCCCCGCCTTCGCGTCGAGCGGGATGATGCGCATCTTCGCATAGCCGTAATCCTCGGGCAGGAAGCCGCTCTTCCCACCGAACGCATTGTACGCGTACGGAATGGCGAGGTCGATCTTCCTGATGCGGACCTCGAGCACGTCGCCGGAATCTGCACCGTTTACGTAGATCGGCCCGGTGAGGATGTGCCCGCCCGGACCCTTGTTGGTGACCTTCGCATAGATGTCGCGCAGCGATTGCTCCACGTCCTGCGGCGCGACGCCTGCTCCCTCGAGACGCGTGGGGCTCGACGTCAGCAGCGTGCCGATCTCCACGACGTCGCCCGAGTTGATGCGCAAGACCGGGGTCGCCGCCGCGTCGTAGTAGCCCCAGGCCACCGTCTCCGGCGTGGGCATGAGGCGGTGAGTCACGGCGCCCGGTGTCGCCGGCACCACGCGCGACGAGGCCGCGCAGCCGATGCACATTGCGGCCATCAGGAGGCCGAAGGGGAGGGATGTCTTCAGTGGCAAGCAGAACCTCACGCGTTCAGGTCGATGAGTTCGCGCACGACCCCGGCAAATGCAACGACGCCCTCCCACGGCACGCCGAACGCGAACTGCAGTCGCTGTGTGTCGTCGTCGGGATCCGCGAGGGTACCAGTGATATGCAATGCACCGCCTGCATTCACTTCGAAGCGGACGATATTGCCCCCGTCGCGTCCGGACAGCTCGGCCTCGCCGGTTCGCGACCGAGCCACCGTGTCCAGCGCCTCGGTGAACGATGCCAGCGCACGACTGGTGAACACGAATGGCAGCGCCGCAGCGAATACGCCTGACCGCACGACGAGGAAGGCGGCAACGTGGCGCTGGTCGCCGAGTGGCTGCGCCTGTCGAAGCTCGAGGGCGGCGGTGGGAGTGTTCGTGGACAGGGCGAGATCGAGCGGCATTCACCCGAAGTAACCGCACCGCGCGCCGGCACGACAGAGGACGCGGCGCGCGATCTGCGAATAGGACTCGAGCCCGTCGGCGTGCAGCCGGCGGGCTCTATGCCTGTGCCCTCGCGCTTCGACGACTTCGGACGGCGGCGTGCGATGCCCCCGCGCATTTGCCGCGCCACACTTGTGAACTGCGCTCGATTCCCTTCCGTACCCTTCGACTCGTCATGCGTTTACCCTGTCTCGCACTTCTCGCGGTCGCGTTCGGCAGCGCGTGCTCCTCCGCGCCGCCCGTCGTCGCGCCGCGCCCCGTGGTCATCACGCCACCTGCACCCATCGCCGCACCACCGGCACGATTGACGTCTGTGCCCACGCTGGTCGAGGCTGCACCAGCGACCGTTGGCATGGATGCAGGACTCTCCGCGCGCCTCGACAGCATCGTGCGCGTGGCCATCGCCGACGGTGCAGCTCCGGGCGCAGCGCTCGCCGTGGGCCGATTCGGGCGACTCGTGCACATCAAGGGGTACGGCACGCTCGACTACGCGTCGGAATCGCCGGCGGCGCAACCGACCACGCTCTACGATCTTGCGTCGCTGACCAAGGTCGTCGCGACCACGACCATTGCGATGATCCTCGAGGAGGAACACAAGCTGGACCTCGGTCGCACGGTGCACTCGTACCTGCCCGAATTCGACGCGCCGGACAAGGCCGGGATCACCGTACGCATGCTGTTGACTCACAGCGGCGGCCTCGAGGCCTACGCGCCGCTCTACCTGTCACATCGAGGACGCGCCGACTTCCTCTCGCAGATCAATGCACGGCCGCTGCAGTCCATGCCGGGCACGGCCACCGTGTACAGCGACTGGGACATGGTGGTGCTCCAGGCGGTGCTCGAGCGCATTACCGGGGCGTCGCTCGACCTGTATGCCGCCACGCGACTCTTCCATCCGCTCGGCATGACGGACACGCAGTTCCTTCCGGATACGGCGGACATGGCGCTGCGTCGCCGCATCGCGCCCACCGCCGTGGACCCCGCTCGCGGTGGACTGCTTCAGGGCACCGTACACGACGGCAACGCCTGGGCGCTCGGCGGCGTGTCGGGGCACGCCGGCCTGTTCTCCACGGCACGCGACCTGGCCATCTTCGCCCAGATGCTGCTCGATGGTGGCACGTACGGAGACGTTCGGATCGTGGGGCCATCCACCGTGGCGCGCTGGACATCCGCCCAGGGCTCGACATCGAGTCGCGCGCTCGGATGGGACACCCCCGCGCCGCAATCCAGCGCGGGCCGCTATTTCTCCCCGCGCAGCTTCGGCCACACCGGCTTCACCGGCACGTCCATCTGGATCGACCCCGAGCGTGGGCTCTTCATCGTCCTGCTCACCAACCGCGTCAACTCACACGGCACCGGCACTCGGCACGTGCAGTTGCGCCGCGACGTGGCGGACGCCGTGCAGTCCGCGATCCTGGACGCGCCGCTGACGGATTGGGAAGCGAGACGGTGACGCGCGAACCTAGCGCACGTCGCCCGTGCGCAGGTACGCCGTGTCGAGCCGCTCTGCCATGTCGACGAGTGCGGTGAAGCGCGCCGACAGCGGAACGAACTGCTGCACCATCGGGTGTCCCGCGAACCGCTCCACCTGCTCCCACACCGTCCGGTCGTGCGCGCCCAGCTCGGCCGCGCAGTCCGCGACCATCCAGGCGGCCGCGTAGCCGTCGGACTCCTCGAGGCGCGGTACTGCCGTGTGGAACCGGGCGAGCGCTTCGTCGTAGCGCTCTGCACGTGCACTGAGCCGCACCGCGAGCGATTCCAGCAGTTCGCGCTTCTGGAACCACCAGTCGTGCCGCGCACCGAGCCGGCGCTTCGCGGCATCCAGCGCCGTCTCGGCGCCGGCGATGTCGTGCAGGCGGAACGCGGCGAGACCCGCGCCGGCGTACGCGCCGATCGCGATGTCTTCCGTGCCCAGCTGGTCGGCCAGCGTCGTCGTCTCGCGATAGAGCGACAATGCCGCCTCGGAATCACCGCGCTCCTGCTGGAGGTTTGCGAGGTTGTACAGCGCCGCGAGCCGGTTGGCGTTGTTGCGCAGCGTCGTATACAGGCGCAGGGCATCGCTCAGCGCGTCGTGCGCTGCGATGAAGTCTCCGCTGCGCATCCCGATGACGCCGAGATTCATCGACGCACTCGCGGCGACGTCGAGCGCCTGGGCATCCTGCGCGGTGCTGAGCGCGGAGCGCAGCGCTTCCGCACCGCCCAGGTCGTCGCGCAAGCGCATGAGCGCCACGCCGAGCGTGAGGTAGGCGCGCGCTTCCATGACGCGGTCGCCGCGCTCGCGGGCACGCAGGATCAGGCGGCGCAGGAGTTGGACGGCGTCCTCGGTGCGCGACGGAAGCAGCGTGATGGACAGGCGGTGCATCGCGCCGCAGGCGAGCGCATCGTCTCCACTGGCCTCGGCGAAGTGCAGCGACTCCTCCGCGATGCGGATCGCCTCGTCCATCTCGCCGACGCGTGCCAGCGTCTGCACGAGCAGCGAGCGCGTCTGTACCACGTCGGCCTCGGTCCCCACGCGTTCCGCCACGAGCAGGAGTGCGCGGCACTCGGCTTCCGTTTCGCGCGCGGCTTGCCCCAGGCGCACGCGCGCCTGCAGGCGGCGCAGGTGCACGGGGAGTGCGTCTACGGATTCGCCACCGAAGCCCGGCGTGGCGAGGATCGCATCGCACGACCGTTCGACGTCGGCCCAGCGTCCGGAATGCTCCGCGGCCTGGGCGAGCTGGTCGTGCACGACGGCGCGCTCCTCGTCCGTGGTCGCATGGGCGAGTGCGTGCTGGAGAAACTCCGCCGCTTCGTCGAGCGCGTAGAGCGCCATGGCGCTCGCGGCGGCGCGTCGGCACCAGAGGTATGCCTGCGCCGCGTTCGAGCTCCGCGCGTAGTGCGAGGCGATGCGGTCGACCGCGTCGGGCGTACGCACGACGAGGATGTTGGCGATGCGCTCGTGCGTGAGTCGGCGGCGCGCCGGGCTCACGCTCTTGAAGACCGCATCCACCAGCAATGCATGCGCGAACTGGTAGGTGTCGTCGTCCTGCTCGCGCGCCGGCTCCAGCACGGACGTGGCCAGCGCGGCATCGACCGCGTCGAGCACGCTGTCAGCGCCCGCACCCGAAGCCTCGACGAGCATCGGCAGCGAGAAGGTGCGGCCGAGTGCGGCCGCGGTGACGAGGATCTTGAGCGCGTCGGGGGGCAGGCGGGACAGCCGGCGGCCGACGAGGTCCGTCATGCCGGCGGGCAGCGTGAGTGCCGACGGCACCGACCACTCCCACGCGGCGCCCGTGTACTGGAAGACCCCCTCCTCCACCATCGTCCGCATGAGCTGCGTGATGAGGAACGGGTTGCCTTCCGTGTGCCGGAGCACGAAGTCGAGCAGGTCGTCGCCGAGGTCCGTGCGGTGCAGGGCGCCTTGCAGCCACTCGCGCACTTCCGTCGCCGTGAGGCGCTCGAGCCGCAGCTCGCGCACCCGCTCGTCGCGCGTGAGACGCTGCCGGCGCTCGCGAATGGCGCCGTAGGCGGCCTCCTCGCTGCGCACGGTGAGGGCGATGCAGATGCGCTCCGTGGTAAGCTGCGTGAGGACGTATTCCAGCGCGTCCCAGCTCGCCATGTCGCCCCAGTGCATGTCCTCGAGCGTGATGAGCAGTGGCCGCGCCTCGCTGGCGCCGCGCAGGAACGTCACCAGCTCCTGCATCAGTTGATGACCCTGCGAGGGATCGAGCACGGTGTCGTCGAGCGACCGGGTCACGCCCCCGCGCAGTACGGGCACCAGGCGCCCGAGCAGCGGCCACGCGCGCTTCGGGGCCAGCCCGAGCGCGTGGACGCCCGCGAGCGCTTCCGCCCACGGCCCGAACGGCGGCCGGCTCTCGCTTTCCATCGCCCGGCCCGTGACGGCGACCGCGCCGCGCAGGCGACACTCGGGCAGCAGCTGCCGCACGATCGACGACTTGCCGACGCCGGCCTCGCCGATGACGAGCCGTGTCTGCGGACCGCCGTGCACGCTCTGGTCGAGCGCGAGTACCAACGAGCGCAGTTCGGGCGCTCGACCGACGAAGCGGTTGAAGACGAGCTGCGGCGTGGCGTCGCTGGCGCTGCCGGCGACGACGACCTTGTCGCGCCCGTCGCGCTTGGCGTCGAACAGCGCGCGGTCCGCGGTGGTGAACAGCGCCTCGAACGACTCGCCGTGCTCCGGCGCCGTGGCCACACCGATGGAAAGCGTGACGGACAGCGACCGGTCCGGATCGTCGCGCAGCGGAATCGTCATCGCCGCCGTGGTCCGGCGTACGGCTTCGGCGATGGCGTGCGCGCTCACGGAGTCGAGGCCGGGCAGCAGGACGACGAACTCGTCACCGGCGTAGCGCCCGACGTACTGGCCCGGCCGGAGCAGGTCGCGCACGAGGCCAGCCACCATGCGAAGCGCGTCATCACCGGCCAGGTGGCCGAAGTTGTCGTTCACCGACTTGAACTGGTCCACGTCGATGACGAGCAGGGACACCGCGGCGCCGGTGCGGCGGCGCTCCGCGAGTACCGCGGAAGTCACGTTGACGAACGCGCGGCGCACGAGCGCGCCGGTGAGGTCGTCGTCCTCGGATACCGTCACCTTGTTCACCGCGCCCGACTTGCGCATGGGCGTCGCGCGCTGGGTCGACGACGGCGCGCTCACCGTGCCGCGGCGCACCAGCTCCTCGAACAGGGCGAACAGTTGCGGATCGAACTGGCGGCCGATCTCGCGCCGCATGATCTCGATCGCCTCGAGCTGCGAGAAGGCGCGCTTGTAGCTGCGCTCCGTCGTCAGCGCGTCGTAGACGTCTGCCACGCAGAGGATGCGCGCGGCGAGCGGGATATTTTCCGCCACGAGCCCGTCGGGATAGCCGGCGCCGTCCCAGCGCTCGTGATGGCTGCGCACCATCGGCGCCACGTCCCACGGAAACTGCACGTCAGCGAGCAGTTGTTCGCCGGCCGCGGGATGCTGTCGCACGAGGGCCCACTCTTCCTCGGTGAGCTTGCCCGCCTTGTTCAGCACCTCGGCCGGGACGATCAGCTTGCCGACGTCGTGCAGCAGCGCACCGATGCGGAACCAGAACAGCGAGTTCTCATCGAGGCCCGCCTTCGCGGCAAGGGCGCCCGCGAGGTCGGCCACGCGCTCGCAGTGACCTTGCGTGTGCTGGTCCTTGGATTCGATCGATTCGCCCCATTTCCGCACGACGTCCAGGAAGTCGCCTTCGAGGCGCGCCATGCGGCGCCCCACGTCCGCGAGTTCATGGCGCGACCGCAACTGGGTGAAGCACGCGTGCGCTCGGTTGAGCGCCTGCAGTGTCTCGCGGTTGCGACCGAGCTGGCCATAGAGCTCCGCCAGCTCGCGATTCGTATCGCCCTCGAGCGCCAGGTCCTTGGCGGCCGTGGCGATCTCGCGTGCCTTCACGAGGTGCGTCTCGGCGGCGACGAGGTCGTCCGTCTCGCGCGCGATGATGCCGTAGACCTTCGAGGCCTCCCCGTTGGCGCGCGCGTCGTCGAGATGCTCGGCGAGCGCCATGGCGCGATCGCAGCGGCGCTTGGCCTCGGCAAAATCGCGCTTCTCGATCTGCAGCGCGGCCGTGTTGACTTCGAGTTGCACGCGCGTGGACAGTCCGCCGAGCGCATTCGCGATCGTCAGGGCTTCGGCGAATGCCTCCTCCGCGGCGTCGTAGCGGCCCAGCGCCATGTTGGCGAGGCCGAGGTTGTTGAGGGCGACGACGATGTTGTCGAGCAGCGAGTGGATGCGGCCGTGCGCCAGCGCTTCCTGGAAGTAGCGCAGCGCCTCGCGGAAGTCGCCGCGAATGCTCGCCATCGTCCCCAGGTTGGTCATCACGTCCACCTGGAGCCGCGGATCCGTGGTGCTGGTGCCGCGCTTCAGTGCTTCCTGGAAGAGCTGTTCGGCGTGGTCGAGGTCACCTTGCCGCCAGCGGACGGCGGCGAGCACGTTGAGCGCGTGGCCCAGCGCGTTGCGTTCGTCGCCCAGTTCCGCGGTGGCAACGGCGGCGATGGCGCAGTCCTCGGCCGCCTTGTAGTCGGCGTCCACCTCGTACGTGCGCGCAATCCATCGCAGCAGCATGGACGCGAGCGACGGAGACGGAGCCGCCAGGGATCGGAGCGCCAGCTCGTACTGGACGCGCGCCTCCGCGCGGCGGCCGAGCTTGTCGAGGGCGCGTGCCTCCTCGATCAGCGCATCGACCGTCGGATGCCTGTTCGGAACATCCACGAGGCGCAGGTGCTGGCCCCGAATTCCCGTACTGCCTTCGGACATCGAATCCTCGACGAGTGGACCGACGGGTGCCGCAACATCCATTCATTGACGCGTGGAACTTCCCCGAGGCAACGCAAACGGCCGGCTCACTCGGTGAGCCGGCCGCGGCTGCGTGTGTTTCAGCTCGAGGCGATGATGTAGCCCGAATCAACGGGCGCTGCGTGAACCCGCTCGAGCCATGTCGAGTTGGTCACGAGCCGGGCGTCCTGGCAACAGGGCATGTGCTCTCCAGTGGGGAAGCGTGATCGAGCGACGAGTGGCGGCGACGGATCGTTACATCTCGTCGCTGGAGCGCTCGGCAACGGTGTAGCCGCTGAAGTGCTTCACGCGGCGGAAGAGCATCTTGTTCGCCTTGTCGATGGACGTGGCGAGCGACTTGTCGGCAAGCGACTCGTCGACGCACTTGCCCTTGTCAGGGCAGTAGTACATCAGCCAGTTCCTTGCGTCATCCTTCGACACCCTGGGCGCATACATGTAGAGCTGCACCGTCCGTGACGGGTTGAAGCGCATGGCCGGCCGAAAATCGAGGCTCGGGTGCGCGGACGCGGCGTTCTTGATGATGATCGTCAGCGTGACGGGCTGCCGCTCCGGTGTGCAGGGGCGGTCCCAGAAGCTCGCGCCGTAGCCGGACGTCTCCAGATCACACACCGCATCCGAGGGGATTTCGATGCTGTTCGGGCCCAGGGGGATTGACTGGTCGCGCCGGGGATCGAACGTCACCACGTAGGAGCCGTCCGTCACGCCGATCATGGCCTTGGCCGCGGCGGAGGGGACGAACATCGAGGTGGCTTCGCGTGTCGACGTCGCGGACGCGGGGGCTGTTGCGTCGCGTGCGCAGGCGGCGAGGAGCACTGCGCCGGCGGCGAGCATCAGGCGGCTGATGGAGCGGGGGTTGAAGAGAATGTGCATTGGCGTGAGACCTCTCGAACCGAAGTCCGATGCTGTATTGGAAGTGGGCGGGCCGGCAGCTGTCCGGCCAGAGCAGGGAACACGACAGCCGACCCGATGGTCGGCTGTCGCAATCAGGCGTCAGCTCGAGGCGATGATGTACCCGGAGTGACTGAGGCGGCTTCCCACCGGTCGGACGAGGATCGAGTTCAGTGCCGTCGTGAGGGCGTTTCTGCGGAACATGTGTATCTCCAGGGAAGCGGCACGCGGAGCGCGCCACGGTTCATGAAAGACAGGACGGAAGAGGAACAGTGGAGTCGACCGCTCAGCACTTAGAACGACGAGAGCGATGCGTCATCCGAGCGTTCCGCGACGGTGTAGCCGCTGAAGTGCTTCACTCGGCGGAACAGCACGTTGTTGTAGTAGTCGATGTTCGTGATCAGCGAGGTGTCCTTGAGGGACTCATCGAGGCACGCACCGCCGTCCGGGCAGTAGAACATCAGCCAGTTCTTCGCGTCAGTCCTGGAGACCTTGGGGGCATACATGAACAGCTGCACTGTCTTCGCCGGATTGAAGCGCATGGCCGGGAAGAATTGGATGCTGGGGTTGTCGCTCGCCGCGTTCTTGATGACCACCGTGAGGGTCACGGGCAGGGTCTGCGGGGAGCAGCTGCGATCCCAGTAGTCCACGCCGTAACCCGAAGTCAGCAGATTGCAGATCGAGTAGGCGGGCATGGAGAGGTGGTTCGGTCCGAGGTAGAACTGCTGGTCGCGCGTCGGATCGAACGTCACCGCATACGTGCCGTCCGCAACGCCGATCAGGGCCTTGGCGGAGGCGGAAGGAACGAACATCGAGGGAGCTTCGATCGACCGCGACGTCGCAGCCGGAGGAGCCGTCACCTCACCGGAGCAAGCGCCGAGCAACACGGCGCCAATCGTCAGAGTGAGTCGTGCAATACTTCTTGCCTTCATCGGCCTGAGCATTTTCCTGGTCCTCTCGAGCGGGCGCTCGATCGTCGATGGTGGGCCAGTCGGGGCGGAGCAACCAGCTCGGCCTTCCGTCCAGCAACTGCACCGCGCCAAACCTTCGGCGTTCCGGCGAACCCGCCTCAAGCAATGCCGATACCAGAGATTGCTCTTTGACTGATTGTCGTCAAACTGTCTTGAAGCGAAGCATCACATGGCAGATTCGGCCAATGTGCCCGCACAATTCATTACCTTTTGACCGGCAGAAAAATGTCGCCGTCATTGCAAAGTGCACGAAAACTTGCGATTTGCAAGCGCCGCTTAACGCCCTATCGTCCAACCCGTATCGTTATTGGCCATGTTACTCCCATGTTTCCCGATTTCTGATCCCAAAGTGGCCGGATTGTATCCATTACTCTCTTGACTGGACTAAAACCATTCGCTTTGCGAAATCGGGTGACAGCTGACCAGGTTTCCAGATATCCTGCGAGTTGTGCCGAGGTCCAGTCCGCGCGCATTTCGAATGGCGCGACCGCCACTTCGGCAAAAGGAAACGGGAGGTCTGCGTAGCCCCTGTTCACCAGGGCTCGCTCCGGAGGCCAGTATTGGCCGAGCTCATCCATATGAAAGGCGTGCAGTACTGCATCGATCTCCGGATTCACACGGAGGAGACCATAGCTCCACACGGCCAGCAGGCCGTCCGGAGCCAGTACTCGTTTCACCTCGTCGTAGAAAGCCGCGAGATCGAACCAGTGGATTGCTTGCGCGACCGTTACCAGATCGAACGAGGCTCCTCGGAGCGCAGCCGCCTCGGCGCTCATCGCGGCCAGCTCGACACGGGGATGATGCCTGGCATTCTGGAGTTGAGGAACGCTTGGGTCGGTGGCCAGGACGCACTCGAAGTATTCCGCCAGTCCCACCGCGGCCTGGCCACTACCTGTTCCACAGTCCCAGGCGCGCCGGTGGTGCGCGGTCTGCTCACTGAGCCAGGCCATCAATTCAGGTGGATACGACGGCCGGAAGGCCGCATAGCCGGCGGCGGTGCTGGAGAAGTAATCGGAAAAGGTAGACATCCCGCTCACCCGTAGTCAGCTTTCGCGGCGTTCAGGCACGCTGGACGCTCGGCCTCTCGCTGGTTTGCATTCCGTCATCATGCCCGGATCGATCGATCGCCTCGAGTCATCAACGGACAGCGATGCGCCGCAGTCGCGCACCTTCGTGGACGCGGACGGCGCGCAGTGGCGCGTCTTCGAGCAGTATTTCGCGCACTACGACCGCCGGTCCGGCAAGTCGCTGATCTTCTCGAGCGAAGCGGCGGTGCGACGGGTGCGGGACTATCCGGCGAACTGGTTCGAGCTGCCCGACGAGGCCCTGGCAAAGCTGAGCTGGAAGAGCTGACGCCGGACGCCTAGCGCGGCACGCCGATCTTCTCGCCCATGGCGTCGGCGATCGGCCGGGCGGCCTCCTGCCCTGCGCCCAGCGCATTCTGCCGGTCGGTCATGAGCCGCGTGACGAACCGCTGCCCCTCCGACACCCGTTCGATCTCGATGGCGATGCTGTCGATCGCCTGCTCCATGCGCTGGAGCCGGTGCGTCTGGTCGGCGGACTGCGGCGCCTCTCGCGGCATCGATCCGCGACGCCACAAGATCCGCGCGATGGACACCGCGATCGGTGCGAGCACGAAGAGCGTGAAGACGATGACGATCGGTACGAAGTTGTCCATTAGCCTGCCTCGCGAAGAGTTGAAGCCCCCAAAGGGCGGCTGTGTCGTCGCAACGCGACTGGCCGAGAGGGAGGCGAGCTGGCTGCCATTTTCGTCGATGTCGCTCTCGAGCCGCGCGATGCGGGCATCCAGGACGCCGAGGCGCTGCTCCAGACCGGTTCGATCGGCGCCCGTGGCATTTCGCAGCGACTGCTGCACCGACGCACGGCGACCCGTCGCGGACCGGAGCTGGCTCGAAAGCTCCTGACCGCGTGAGTGGAGTGCCTCTACGTCGCCGGCTGTCAGCAACCTGGACGTGACGACGTTGGCGGCCGGAAGCGGCGCCGAGGGTGCTTCAGGTGGAGCGGGAAGCTGCACTGCGCGCGCCTGCATCATGGAGTCTCCGTACGGAACACTGGGCGCGCCGGTTCCATCCGAGCGCACCAACACGCGTTGGACGACCCGACGACGTTCGCGCTACACGCAACGGTTACGGTACCGGGATGCTGAAGGCGACCGTACCGCCTCCGTCCGCATTCGGCACGATGGTGGCGCCGAGGATCAACTTGTCGAGCTTGTTGTCCGGGTGGGCGTGCGAGTAGCGCACGACCTTCAGTCCGCTGAAGGTGCCGATGCCTGCGCCGAGCACCACGTCGCTCGCCCAGTGATTGTTGTGGTACATGCGGGAGAGGCCGACCAGCGTGGCACCCCCGTACATGACCGGCGCAACGACCCACAGTGCTCCGGGCCACATGCGCCGTGTCTCGCTGGTGACGGCCGCAGCCGCTGCGAATGCGGTGGTGGTGTGTCCCGAAGGGAATGACTGATAGTCCGCCGACGTGAGCTTCTGGCCGCTGGACGTGGTGCCGTACGTGCCGCGGCCGAATCCCTTCAGGAAGGTGAAGTCCCGCGGATTCGTGTCATTGGTGGCGTATGGGCGCGATCGCCCGAGCACACCCTTGAGCAGGCCGGTGATGCCTGACGCAATGACGACCGCCTCCGTCCCGTGCCAGCCGAGGTCTGCCAGGTCGGGATGGTGCATGAGCTTACCGGTCGCGTACAATCCGCCACCGATGATGAATGCGCCCGGGCTGGTGATGACTTCGACACCCTTCCCGGACTTGTCGAAGAACTTGTTGGCACGCAGGTCCGGGTCCTGGAGGCTCTCGGCGATGTGCCGGTCCGCCGGAAACATCGCGAACGTGAGCCCCACGAAGGCGGCTGCGAGGGCGGCGTCGCGATACGTGAACAGCGTCCTGTGCTGTCCCGCGTTCGAGGTATCGCGCGGCGTGACGGTCCGACCGTCCGCACCGGTGGTGACCTGCGCCGTGAGCGGAGCCGCCATGACTTCCGCGAATGCAAGTGCGAGGAGCCACATGCGAGTGGTATGCGAAGCGAGCCGAACCATTGTTGGTGGGGTGGTGAGAGGCTGTGGGACTTCCGGCCAGTGCGGGAATGCAGGAATCGCGCGAGATGACCGTGAGCGCGCTTCGTGCAAGGTCGGGAGCCATGCATTGGTGCCCCGAAACCCCCTGAACGCCAGACTCTGGCGATGATCGATCACGTCGGTCGCCTCATCAGCGACTACGGGTACCTGATCGTCGCCCTGTTCATATTCGCGGAAGGAATCTCCATTCCCTTCCCGACGGATACGACCATCGTGACGGCAGCGGCATTCGCGGCACACGGTCGCCTGTCGCTGCCGATGATCTTCGCCGTGTCCACGGTTTCAACGGTGGCCGGCACGTCCGTCGCCTTCTGGCTGGGCCGGCGCGGCGGCAACTTCTTCGATAAACATTCGAAGCGCGTCAGTCCGGCCGTGCTCACGCGCACGCGCGGGTTCTTCGACCGCCATGGGTCCACCGCGGTGCTCATCGGCCGGTTCGTCCCCTTCGCGCGAATGCTCATCTCGCCGCTGGCTGGCCTTTCGACGATGAGTTTCGGCCGTTTCTTCGTCTTCAATTTCGCAGGCGCGGCGATCTGGTCGGGCGTGTTCTGCGGTGTCGGCTACTTCTTTGGCCAGCATCCGCCCTCCTTCGGCCATGGCCTCGTGCGCGGCGCACTCATCGTCACGGTGGGTCTCGCCGTGATCGTGACGATGGCCGTGGCCGGCGGATGGCTGGTGGAAGAGAGTGATGCGGCGTGGCGCGCAGAGGGCACGCTGTGGCACCGTGTGCTGATGTCGCCGCCGCTGCGCTGGCTGGCCGCCCACTCACCCGCGGCGCGCGCCTTCCTGTTCCGCCGCTTCACACCCGGCGACTACCTCGGCCTCAACCTCACGATCGGCCTGGGGATGAGCTTCGTCGCCCTCGTGATCTTCAGCGCGATCATGAAGTCGCTGCTCGCGAATAGCGCGGTGCCGGAGTTCGACCTGTTCCTCGCGCAGGCGATGCACGACAGCTCGTCACCCACCAGCATCGCCTTCTGGTCGGGAGTGGCCGCCCTTGGCGCCCTCCCACTCGTGGCCGTGCCGGGATTCGCGCTCGCGCTCTGGCTGGCGCGCCGCCGTCAATCCTGGCTGCCCTTCGCCGGCTTCGTTGCGTCGCTCGTGGGAAGCGCCCTCCTCGACGGGGTGGTGAAGCACTACTTCACCCACCAGCATTCGACGGACTACGCGGCAAGTGTCGTCAACCTCGGCACACCAAGCGGACAGGCGCTCGGCTCGCTGGTTGGATATGGGATGATCGCGTACTTCCTGATCCTGCTGGTGCGCAACCATCGCGCGCGAGTCGTGATCGCCCTGGCCACGGCGGGGCTGATCCTCGCGATCAGCTTCGGGCGCATGTACCTGGGCGACCGGTACTTCAGCGATATCGTGGCCGGCCTCGCCGCGGGAAGTGTCTGGCTGTCCGCCTGCCTCACCGGCCTCGAGGTGGCGAGACGCCGCTCCGTCGGCGGGCGACGCACCGACCGCGAGCTCGCGTAAGTGCAGGCCGCCGAGCCTTGCCCGGCGCGCGAGCGCCGGCGCACATTCGGGTTTCCCCAACACGCGAGCCCATGTCCGACGCCGACGTGCGACACTTTCGCTGGGCCGACCTTCCCGAAGAGCGCGTCACCGACTCCATCACGCGCAAGCTGATCACCGGTGACGGCATGATGATCGCCCACGTCTACCTGAAGCAGGGCGCCCTGGTGCCGCAGCACTCGCACCACAACGAGCAGATCACGTACATCCTCTCCGGCGCGCTGCAGTTCGCCATCGGGGCGAACCGCGAGCGTGAAGTCATCGTGCGGGAGGGCGAGGTGCTGCACATCCCGTCGCACGTACCACATGAAGCGCGCGCCCTGGAGGACACACTCGACGTGGACGTGTTCAATCCGCCGCGTCAGGACTGGCTGGACGGCACGGACACCTACTTCCAGCGGACGAAGTAGCATGGACCTCGGCCTCACCGGCAAGGTCGCGCTCGTTGCGGCCGCGAGTCGCGGCCTCGGTCGCGCGGTCGCGGAGCAGCTCGCGCACGAAGGGATGCAGCTGCTCATCTGTGCGCGCGGCGCCGATGCCCTGCAGGAAACCGCACGGTCCATCCGCGCGGCAACCGGTGTGCGCGTGGTGGATGTCGTCGCCGACGTATCGGTCGCGACCGATATCGAACGGCTGTCCGCACTCGCGGAGGCGGAGTTCGGCAGAGTGGACGTGCTCGTGACAAACGGTGGCGGGCCGCCCGCGGGTCCGTTCGAGCAGCACTCGGCGGAGGCGTGGCAGGAGGCGATCCGCCAGAATCTCGTGAGCGTCGTCGAGCTCGTGCGCGCCGTGCTTCCCGGCATGAAGGAGCGGCGCTGGGGACGGATCATCAACGTCACGTCGATCGCGGTGAAGCAGCCCGTGGACAACCTGATCCTCTCCAACAGTGTGCGCGCGGCCGTCACGGGGTTTGCGCGGACACTGGCCAACGAGGTTGCGCCGTTCGGCATCACGGTGAACAACGTGATGCCCGGGTATACCGCGACGCAGCGCGTCGAGGAGCTCGCGGCGCGCAACGCCTCGTTGCGCGGAACGTCGCCGGCGGCGGAACGCACCGTCTGGGAAGGACAGATTCCCATGGGGCGCCTCGGAGATCCGTCCGAGTTCGCCGCGATGGTGGCCTTTCTGGCGTCGGAACGCGCGAGCTACACGACCGGCGCGTCGATCCCGGTCGATGGTGGCTGGATCCGCGGACTGCTGTAGCGCGCGTCCGCGAGCCTAGAAGGGCAGGTCGTCGTCGTCCGGAAAGGGCGTGTCGTCGAACGGCGGCGGCTCGGTGGGGAGCGGTGCGTCATTCGGTGGTGGGCCGGACATCCCGGCGCGTCCACCAGCGCGCGCTGTCGGCGCCGGATACGGGCTCGCACCGCTACGCGGTGGCCAGATGATCCCTTCGCAGCCTGGACCGCCGCGCTCCTTCGGCTTGTTCTTGCACTTGAAGTCCGGCGCCTTTGGATTGCGCTTCGAGAGGCGGTCGTCCCACATGGCGCCGCCACAGATCGGGCACAACGGCATGCCATCGGCGGCCGCCTCCGTGCTGCCCTGCGCTGCCGGCGCCGCGACCGCATTGGCATCGCGCGGTGGCCAGATGACGCCGTCGCACTCGCGGTCCTTGCACTTGAAATCAGGCGCCTTCGGGTTCCGCTTGCCAACGCGGTTATCCCACATGGCGCCGGCGCACTTCGGGCACGGTGGTGGTGCGGAAGTGAGCTCCGACTCGGACGGCTGCTGCTCGGTCATCGTGACGGCGTGAACGGCGAGGGAATGAAAAGGACGGACCGATAAGCTAGCGGTGCCGCCGGCATCACGGCAGCGGGAGCGGTGACGCGCACGAATCCGTCGATTCGCACGCGTCGCCGCCACGCCTGCGTCCCTCCGTGCTACACCGCATCGGAGAGGGACGTGAAGTTGAAGTCCTTCACCTTGATCGTGGGGAACACGACGTTCCCACCCGCCTCCGTGCCGGCCACGCGTTCGGCGCGTCCCAGCATCTCGAGGTTGTTGAGCATGAACAGCGGGCTCTCGTTGAAGCGGAGGTTCTTCACCGCCTTCGTGATCTTGCCATTCTCGATGAGGAAGGTGCCGTCGCGCGTGAGGCCGGTGTAGAGCACGGTGCGGGGATCCACCTGGCGCAGGTACCACAGGCGAGTCACGAGGATTCCACGCGGCGTGGACGCGATCATTTCCTCGGTGGTCGCGCTGCCGCCGGACATCTTCACCGCGCCGAGTCCACCGTTGGGACGCTTGTTCTTCTTCTGCGCCCAGAAGCGCGAGTAGGCGAGCTGCTTGAGCACGCCGTTCTCGATCCAGAGCTCGCGGCCGAGGGGCAGCCCCTCCCCGTTCCACGGCTGTCCGAGGAGCTGCGGGTCGGCGGGATCGGAGAAGAGCGTGACCTTGGAGTCGACGATCTTTTCCC
>JBDTYL010000350.1:0-15456 GCA_040005695.1 bacterium
TCTGCGACTTGCAGAAGTAGGGCGCGTTGAACAGCTCCTTCAGGCAGATGATCTGCGCGCCAAGCGCCGCGGCGTCGCGAATGCGCGCGATCGACGCATCGACGGTGGCACGCATGTCCGCGGATGCGGTGTCCTGAATGATGCCGACGGTGAAGGGCCGATTGGTCATGCCGAAATCTATCGTGCCGGGGAAGTGCTCCGAAGCCGCATGTGGCCGATTGCGCGGACCCGCACGTCAGCGCACCAGGCCGATGACGACGTCCATCACGTTCGTGCCGGTGGGGCGAGCGGGGAGCAGGGCGCCGATGGCGGCGAGCGCCGCGTGCGCTTCGTGCCGCTGGAGGGCGACATCAGGATCGCGGCCGCCCTCCCGGATCCGCGCCCATACCGACGCGTCCGCGAAGGCACCGGCGGCGTCGGACGTGCCGTCGCGCCCGTCTGTGCCGGCCGCGAGCAGGCAAACGCGCTGCGCCGCGTCGCCGCCGCGCGCGAGCTGGCGCGCGGCGGCCAGCGCCAGTTCCTGGCAGCGCCCGCCAACTGGCGATGCGCCGCTCTCCATCCGCCGGCCGGCCGGCGCCGCGCTTCGATCATTTCCCCCGGACGCGCCCGACTCCAGTTGCACCGTGGTTTCGCCGCCCCAGATGATGCAGCCGGCTCGGCCTTCGCGCGCGCGGTCGAGTAGCGTATCGGCGACACGGGCGCCGCAGTGTGCCGCCTCCCCACTGAGCGGCGTGCCCACGCATTCGGCGGACAGCGACAACGTGGCGGCGTGCGCGCGCGCGGCGTCCAGGGCCAGCCGGTTGCTTCCGATCACGCGCGTCGAGACGTGCGCGAACGCGGGATGGGTCGCCTTCGGCGTCTCCGGGGTAGTGCCGCGCGAGACGCTCGTGAGGTAATCGCGCATTGCGGCCGGAATGCGCGAGAACAGCGACGCCCGCTTCAGCATGTCGATCACGTCGGCCACCGTGCTCGGGTCGGCGGTGCAGGGCCCCGAGCCGATGTCGGCAGGATCGTCGCCGATGACGTCGCTGATCAAGAAGGCATGCGTGCGCGCCGGCGCGAGGGCGAGCGCGAGGCGTCCGGCGCCCCAGCGGGTGAACCGCTTCCGGACGCGGTTCATGGAGCGAATGTCCAGGCCCGAGCCCAGCAGCAGTTCATACAGCTGGCCCAGGTCGGACTCGGCCATGCCGCGCAGTGGCGCTGCGACCAGGCTCGATGCGCCGCCGCTCAGGAGGACGATCGCGACGTCGTCGCCGCGCGTGCCTGCCGAAAGCTCGCCAATACGGTCGGCTGCCGTGAAGGACTGACGACCGGGGAGGGGGTGATTGCCCTGCAGTGCGACGACCGTCGCATACGGCGACGGCGCTCGCTCCGGCGTCACGATGAGCCCACCGGCGATGGTGAGCAGCGATCGCTGCAACGCCGTCGCCGCCGCCGCGGCCATGGGATGTGCCGCCTTTCCCAGTGAAAAGAGCAGGATGCGCTGGTCGCGACGCGCGGGAAAATCCGCGAGGGCCGCACTGGTGATGGGGCCCGGGTCGGCGCCGGCGACCGCCGCGGCGTACAACTCCGTCAGGACCGCTCGCCCCTCCGCGTGATCCACTGTCAAACGAGAGAGGCGGAGACGATCATGTGTACTGGCTCAGTGCTGCGGGAGCGTCTGCTTCACGGCGGCCTCGAGTTCGTCGTAGGCAGCCTGCGACAGGACATTGAACGGTTGCATGCGCTTCACGATCCGCCCGTCGGGGTCGATCACGAAGAGGGAACGGTCGTCCGTTGACCCACTCGTGGCGCCGTATCGCTTGCCCACCGACTGCGATGCATCGCTGGCGTACAGCACGGGCGTCTGCTGCTCGCGTGCCCACGCCGCAAGAGTGGTGTCCGCATCGACGCTCACACCGAGCACGATGACGTTCTTTCCATTGTTGAAGAGCTTGGCGTACTGATCACGGTACGCCTCCATTTGCACCGTTCAGCCCTTTGTCCGCGCCTTGAAGAAGAACGCGAGGACGACGGTCTTGCCACGGTATTGCGACAGCTTGATCGAGTCACGCAGGATGCCGTATCGCGTGGCCGCCGGGAGCGTGAAGTCGGGCGCGAGCGTACCGACGTCCGGTGAATGGCTTGCCGACGCGGTGTTTTGGGCGCCCACGGTGCCGCCAGTCGCGCAAAGCGCGAAGACGGCCGCGGCATATCGAGCCTTGAGCATGTTGGACACTGATTCTCCTGAGTGGATGGCGCGGCGGCAAGATGGGACGCGCCGGCCTCTCGCGCAATGCGAGCATCTCACGGGCGGGCCCGCTCAGTGTACTCCAATGAGGACGCGGGACTCCCACCTGGTAGACGATCGCTCGCGCCGAGGCCGTCCAGAGGGGGCTGAGCCGCGGTCCGGCCCCTGCCACTGGATGAGCCCAACAACTGATCTCATTGATGCCCGGGAGGCCATGGTGTTGCGTGTCCACGGTATGACGATGTCCATTGCCGCGCTGGCGCTGGCGGGTGCCTGCAGCCGGGGTGCCGATTCGCACGCCGACGACGCACTGAGGAGCGATCTGGCGCTGGCAGCGCAGGCACAGCCGTACCAGGCGCAGCAGTTCACGTCCCCATCGGAGCAGCAGCTCGGCGCGACGGGGGCGGCGCCGCAATACAACGCTCTCTCGCGCAGCCCTCAGCCAGCGTATCGGGCACCGGCGCCCGTCCGCCGGACCGTCCGTCGCACTGCATCGCGCTCGGGCGGTTACGGTCGCTCGTCGGGAACATACTATCCCAGCGTGCCGCAGGAGCCTGTCCGACATTCTCGGCGTGACGCGGCCATCGGTGCGGCCGCGGGAGCCGTCATCGGCGCGACGACGAGTCGCGACCGCATCAAGGGTGGCCTCATCGGCGCTGCGGCCGGCGGCATCCTCGGCGGGATCATCGGTCACACGGTGGACGTGCAGCAACCATAGCCGCGGCGTTCAGCATTGCGCCGTCGCCCACAGCGGACCCGCTGCGGGCGTTCGCATAATTGCCTTACGTGCTCGCCCAGTCGATCATTGAAGGGCACACTTCTCGCTTCCCGACCGCCGGATGACAAACCACGAATCGCCGCTTGTGCAGGCCATCGATCAGGCGGGCGAGAGCGAGTTGAATCCGGAGCGGCGCAAGCGCCGCTACGTGGCCAACCTCGCGTTCGGTGCCATCAAGGCGCAGCACGCTGCGCACCGGTCCACCCTCGAGCGGTTCGTGGACTGGCTCAATGAAGTCGCGAGCTCCACGGCGTTCCTCGTTGTGCACGTCATCGCGTTCGCGGTGTGGATCCTCTGGAACACCGGCGCGTTCGGCATCCGCCCCATCGATCCGTTTCCGTTCGGGCTGATGACGACGATCGTGTCGCTCGAGGCGATCTTCCTCTCGATCTTCGTCCTCATGGCGCAGCAGCGCGAATCGGCGATCGCCGAATTGCGCGAGGAGCTCGGGCTCCAGGTGAGCCTGCGCGTGGAACAGGAGGTCACAAAGACCCTTCAGCTCGTGGCCGGCCTCTACACGCGGCTCGGCCACCGCGTGAGCGACGATCCGGAGCTGGTGCACATGCTCCAGCCACTCGACGTGAAGGCGATCGAGCGGGATCTCCTGGAGCAGATCGAGGCGGCGACGTCGAAGAAGCACAACGCCATGCTCGACGGCGGCGGCGCGCCCGCCACGATCCTGACGCCACGGCCGACGATCGGCGCTCCTGGATGACGGCGCGTGGACTCGCAGGGTCCTCCTGCTGAACCCGCCGGCATCGCGCGACGGACGCCACCTTCAACCCACTCGAGACATGCGACGGCTAGCAACGGTCATTCTTGGCACATTGGCCATCGCGGCGTGCAGCGCGGCAGACCAGGCGACGGCCCCCGACGCCAGCATGGCGGGGACCTATCAGCTGAAGACGATGGCTGGTTCCACGCTACCCTACATCGTGCTGCAGCAGCCCGGGCTCGACCTGAAGGTGACGGCGGAGTCCATGACGCTCGATGCCGCGGGCGCGTTCACGGACATCACGAGCTACCTCCGCATCAACAATGGAGTCGTCGATTATCCGGTGGACACGCTCGTCGGCACGTGGTCGGCGTACCAGTCCAACGTGACCCTCGTGGCGAAGGGACAGAAATTCGGCGGCACGGTGGTCGGGAACACCCTGACGCTGTCGGACGGCGTGCTGGTCTCGGTGTATACAAGGTGAGATAGGCAGGACAGGAATGCGACGAAGGGGCGGCTCCGCATCACGGAGCCGCCCCTTCTGCATCGCCGGCACGTGCGACTATTTCCTGGCCAGCGACCGCAGCACGTAGGGCAGGATGCCGCCGTGCTTGTAGTAATTCAGCTCCTCGGGCGTGTCGATGCGGCACAGCACCTGGAACGACGTGACCGCGCCATCCGCCGCCGTCGCCCGCACCGTCAGGGCATGCTTCGGCGCCAACCGATCATCAAGGCCTTCGAGGTCGTAGGTCTCGAAACCGGTGAGCCCGAGTGACTGCCGGGTGTCGCCCTTGGTGAACTCGAGCGGCAGCACGCTCATGCCCACGAGGTTCGACCGGTGGATGCGCTCGAAGCTCTCGGCGATCACCGCACGCACGCCAAGCAGCGTGGTGCCCTTTGCGGCCCAGTCGCGCGACGAGCCGGTACCGTATTCCTTGCCGGCGATGATCACGAGCGGCGTGCCCTGCGTCGCATAACCCATCGCCGCGTCGTAGATGAACACGGGCGTGCCGCCTGGCGTTGTCGTCGTCCACCCGCCTTCCGTGCCCGGCACCATCTCGTTGCGCAGGCGGATGTTGGCGAAGGTGCCACGCATCATGACTTCGTGATTGCCACGACGCGCGCCATACGAGTTGAAATCCGTTCGTGGCACGCCATGCTCGAGCAGCCACTTGCCCGCTGGACTCGCCGCCGGGATGTTGCCGGCCGGCGAGATATGATCGGTGGTGATGGAGTCGCCGAGGAGGGCGAGCGCGCGCGCGCCGGAGACCGGCTTCACGCCCGGCGCCTGCATGGTCATGCCCTCGAAGTACGGCGGGTTCTTCACGTACGTGGAGTCGGCCTGCCACGCGTATGTCTCGCCGGCCGGCACCTTGAGCCCCTGCCAGTGCGCGTCGCCGCGGAAGACATCGGCATACTGGCGCGTGAAGAAATCGCGCTTCACGCTGCGGTTGATCTCGTCCTGCACCTCCTGCGCAGTCGGCCAGATGTCACGCAGGAACACCGGGCCGCCGCTGCCGATACCGAGCGGCTCGCGCGTGAGGTCGAGGTCCATCCGACCCGCGAGCGCATAGGCCACCACGAGCGGCGGCGACGCGAGGTAGTTGTACCGCGTGAGCGGATTGACGCGCCCCTCGAAGTTGCGGTTGCCGGAGAGCACGCTCGCCACGAACAGCTTGCCCTGCTCGATGGCGACGGCGATGGGCTCGGGCACGGGGCCGGAGTTGCCGATGCAGGTGGTGCACCCGTAGCCGACGAGGTTGAAACCAAGCTTGTCGAGATACTCCGTCACGCCAGCGGCGTTGAAGTAGTCCGTGACGACCTTGGAGCCGGGGGCGAGCGACGTCTTCACCCACGGCTTCACCGACAGTCCCTTTTTCACCGCATTGCGGGCAAGCAGGCCGGCCGCAAGCATCACGCCCGGGTTCGACGTGTTGGTGCAGCTCGTGATCGCGGCGATGACCACCGCGCCGTGCTGCAGGTTGAACGTCTGTCCGTTGTACGTGCACGACACGGCGTCGTGCTGCGGCTGGCTGCCGCCCTCGCCGTCCTCGCGGATGAGTGCCTTCGCGAGCTCGGGTTCCGCGCTCACGGCCGTGGCCTTCTGGTGCAGCGCCGCAGCACCGGCCGGCGTCGCCATCTTCTCGAGGTCGACGGCGAGCGAGTCCTTGTACATCTGCGCCGCCTTGCTGAGCGGCACGCGGTCCTGCGGCCGCCGTGGTCCGGCCAGGCTCGGCTCCACGGTACCGAGGTCGAGCTCGATGGTGTCCGTGAACACCGGGTCGGGAGTGGCGTCGGTGCGGAAGAGCCCCTGCGCCTTCGTGTACGCCTCCACCAGGGCGACGTGCGCATCACTGCGACCGCTCAGCCGGAGGTACTTGAGCGTCTCGGCATCCACGGGGAAGAAGCCCATCGTCGCGCCGTACTCCGGCGCCATGTTGGCGATGGTGGCGCGGTCCGCCAGGCTGAGGGTGCTCAAGCCGACGCCGTAGAACTCCACGAACTTCCCGACGACCTTCTTCTTGCGCAGCATCTCGGTGACCGTCAGCACGAGGTCGGTCGCCGTGGCGCCGGCGGGGAGCTTGCCGTGGAGCTTGAAGCCGACCACCTCCGGAATGAGCATCGACACGGGCTGGCCGAGCATGGCCGCCTCGGCCTCGATGCCTCCCACGCCCCAGCCCAGCACACCGAGGCCGTTGATCATCGTCGTGTGCGAATCGGTGCCGACAAGCGAGTCGCAGTACGCCTCGCCGGTCTCCTCGTTCACGAAGACCGTCCGGCCGAGGTACTCGAGGTTCACCTGATGGCAGATGCCGGTGCCGGGCGGCACGACGCGGAAGTTCTTGAAGGCGTCCTGCCCCCAGCGGAGGAACACGTAGCGCTCCACGTTCCGCTCGAACTCGAGATCGGTGTTGATGAGGAACGCGGCGTCGCTCCCGTATTCATCGACCTGCACCGAGTGGTCGATGACGAGGTCCACCGGCTGCAGCGGGTTGATGAGCTGCGGATTGCCGCCAAGTGCCGCGAGCGCATCGCGCATCGCGGCGAGGTCGACCACGGCGGGCACGCCGGTGAAATCCTGCAGCAGCACGCGCGCGGTGCGGAACGCGATCTCCTTCTCGACGTTCGCCTGCACGTCCCACGACGCCATCGCCTCGATGTCCGCCTTCTTCACGAAGGCGCCGTCCTCGTTGCGCAGCAGGTTCTCGAGGAGGATTTTCAGGCTGAACGGCAGGCGATCGCTCCGGCCCTTCGAGGCGGTGCCGAGGGCATCCAGCCGATAGATCGTGTACGATTTTCCCGCCACGTCGAGTGCGGCGCGGCTGCCAAAGGAATTCAGTGAGGTCATTGCGGGTCTCGCGGTGTCGCCGCGGTCCTCGGCCCGGGCGACGGTGGAGAACGGAGCCACTGCCGGATGCGGGCGCTCACGGGGAGCGGGCGCGCCGACAGGCTGCAGGGAATGTATCGTCTTTTGCGGACGCGTGACACTCCGTTCGATACTTTGCGGTCGGGCGGCGGCGCCGCGTGCCTTGCGCGGCGGCGCACATGCTTGCAGCTGCCCGCCTGCCATCTTCGACCGACACCATGACTTACGCGCCGTTTCCGTCACCTGCCGCCGACGTCACCGCCATCGCGACGTGGCTGATGTCGATCGAGTCCACGAGCGGCGACGAGGCGTCGCTCACGACGCCGTTCGCCGCGGCGCTTGCGGATCGCGGATGGCGCGTCACGGAGATCCCGGTCACCAGCGGTCGAGCGAACGTGCTGGCGACCGCGGGCGACGGACCTTACGTCACGCTCTCCACCCACCTCGACACGGTGCCTCCGTACCTGCCGCCGCAACGCGACGGCGACGCACTGCGTGGACGCGGGTCATGCGACGCGAAGGGCATCGCCGCCGCGATGCTGTGTGCCGCGGAGCGCCTGCGCGCCGACGGGATGGCGGTCGCGATGCTGTTCGTCGTCGGCGAGGAAACGACGCACGACGGCGCGCACGCCGCCGACGCCTGGCTGCGACACACGGGTTTCCGGAGCCGCGCGCTCGTGAACGGCGAGCCCACGGAAAGCACGCTCGCGCTGGGCACGAAGGGCGCCATGCGCGTGCGGGTGACGACTGTCGGCGAGGCGGCGCACTCGGCCTATCCGCACCTCGGGCACTCCGCGACGCGCGACCTCGTACACCTGCTCGCCGACCTCGACGCGCTCGTCCTGCCGAGCGATGTGCTGCTCGGGGAGACCACGATCAACATTGGACGGCTGTCGGGCGGCGTGGCGGACAACGTCGTCGCGCCGAGCGCGGAGGCCCGCCTGATGGCACGACTGGTGACGGATGGCGACGATGTCTGGAAGCGGCTCGAAGCGTGGGCCGCCGGCCGCGCCCACATCGAACGGGGGATCGAGGTGCCACCGGTGAGGCTCGGTACCCTGCCCGGCTTCGCCACCTCCGTGGTCGCTTTCGCCACCGACATTCCCGCAATGCCATCGTGGGGCACGCCCTACCTGTTCGGGCCCGGATCCATTCACGTGGCCCACCGCGATGACGAGTTCGTCTCCGTGCGCGAGCTCGAGGCCGCCGTGGACAGCTACGAAGCGATCGTCCGCCAGCTCGCGCGCGGAGCATGACCCTCAGACGCCCGTGCCGGTCCCGCTCGGCGTGGGGTCGTGCTGGTCTTCCTCGTTCAGGTTCGCCGCGCGGCGATCGACGTTGATCGCCGAGATGGCGAGGGTGGGGCATTCATGGACGAAGCCGCCGTCGGCGGGTGACCACTCCACGATGCGGGTGCGGGCGTAGGCCTTGTTCCGTGCGTCCATTCCCATGAGCGAGGGCGCGAGGCTCACGCACAGGCCGCACCCGATGCACTTCGCCTCGTCGACGGACACGTCCACGCGGCGACGCGGATAGACACAGCTCGGGTTGTCCCAGTAGGACTCGAACCTCGCGAGCGCGCGCTTCGCCGAGCGGTAGCCTTCCTCGATGTTCCCTTCCGTCTCGGAGAAGCTCAGCCAGTTCGCGTCATCGACGCGGGGCCGGATGAGCACCATCGGTGGCCCGTGCCAGCGGGCGAGCGGAAACTGCTGCAGCGCATGGAACATCATCGTCGCCGCCCGCATGTAGAGCGTCGCAAAGCCCTGGCTGTCGGCCCGACCCTCCTGCGAGGCGTCGGAGCTCCCCACGTCCACGGCGATGATGATGTCGGCGAAGTGGGAGGCGATGGACACGGGAAGGTTGTCCACGACGCCCCCGTCGATGCACGTGCGGTCGCCCACGTGACCGGGCGGAAAGAAGCCGGGCAGGGCACACGATGCATACACGGCATCGCGCACGCTCACGTGCTCGAGTCCAGGCAGACCCCACACCACGCGTGCGCCGCGATCCGGGTCCACCGTGTTCACCAGCAGGCGCTTGGGCAGCGTGGTGAAGTCGCCTTCGGGAATGGCCGAGCGGCACAGCTCGCGCAGCGGCTCCTCGAGGTAGATCGACGTCGACCGCATGCGGTCGAGCAGCATGCCGAAGTGGTTCACGCGGAACAGGTCCTTCCGGCGCATGGACATGGCGCGTGCCGCCAGCTGTTCCACCTGCGCGCCGGAGAGATACGCGGCGCCCATCATCGCCCCGATGCTCGTGCCGGCATATACGTCCGGCACGATCCCGAGCTCCTCGAGCGCACGCAGGACACCAATGTGCGCGAAACCCTTCAGGCCACCGCCACCGAGTACGAGGGCGATTCGTCTGCTCACGACGTGCTCCTGCTGCTGGGATCAGGTGAGGGCGCACGGCTCGGTGCGCGCCCACCCCAAACTAGCGCGACGCGCAGCGGCCACGTGCCCGTCGCGACCGGGCGCCCTGTCGTGCGGCGCGGACGGTCGCGACAGGCCCCGGGCGGAGACTACTGCAGGTAGACGTACAGGCCGTAGAGACCAACCACCGCGCCGGCCACCGAGATGGCGTAGCCTGCGCCGCTGCCGACCACGAGGCCCGTGAGAATCGCGGCGCCGCCGACGATCATGAGGGCGGTGCCGCGGTCATGGCCGCGGGCCGCGGCAGGAGCGGGCGTGTTCACATCCGCGGCGGGACGACGAACGGCCACACTGGCGGCGTCGAGCGTGGGGCCGACGGGGGCAGCCGCGGGTTCGGCCGCAACCGGTACCGGCCCTCGCGTGGCCGAAGCGGTGAGGGCATCCTGCGCGTGCAGCGGCGCGGCGAAAAGGAGAGCGGCACCGCAAAGAAGGGCGAGTGGACGAAGCGTACGCGTGCGTTCGATCATGTTGTTCCAGGAATGGGGACTGCGCCCACCGGGAGGGAAGGGGCGCTTGGAATGGTGGCGCCGTCGCGGCGCGAGGTCTAGTCTTTCACCCGGCTCACCTGCGAACTTCGGGCCGTACAGCGACGAACTTGCCGCTCACACCACGATGCCTACCTGCCGAACGGCCCTCGCGGCCGCCGCGACCGGACAATCGTACATGCACGCACTGTCCAGCCCGTGACGGCGATCACAAACGAAGGAGCAGCGAGCGAGGGCACGCTGGTCCGCGCAATCGGCCTGTGGGGACTCGCCGCGGGAATCGTCAACATCACCGTCGGCGGCGGCATCTTCCGCCTGCCGAGCGGTGCCGCCGCGGCACTCGGCGCCGCGGCACCGCTCGCGTATCTCGTGTGTGCTGTCGCCATGGGGCTGATCGTGCTGTGCTTCGCGGATGCGGGCAGCCGAGTGGCCATGACGGGCGGACCCTATGCCTACGTCGAAACGGCGTTCGGGCCGTACCTCGGGTTCCTGTCGGGCATGCTGCTGTGGGTGGGAATGACGCTCGCGCTCTCGGCGGTCTCGTCTTTCTTCGCGGACGCGATCGCCGCGGTGGTCCCCTCGCTGCCGGCTCGCGGCCGACAGCTGGCACTGGTCGCCACGCTGGCCCTCCTCACCGCAGCGAACGTTCGCGGCGTGGCCGGGGTCACGCGGTTCAACATCGTCGCGACCATCGCGAAGCTGCTTCCGCTTCTGCTGCTGATCGTGTTCGGCGCACTGGCCATGCGCACCGCCAACCTGCGCTGGACAACGATCCCCACCGGGGGCGCCGTCGCGCGCGCGTCCCTGCTGCTGATCTTCGCGTTCCTCGGCGTCGAGGCGGCACTCGTCCCCAGCGGCGAAGTCATCGATCCTGCCCGCACGGTGCCGCGCGCGATCTTCTCCGCCATGGCGGCGGTGGCCGTCCTCTACATCGTGATCCAGGTGGTGGCGCAGGGCCTGCTCGGGGACGCCCTCGCGCACGACCCCACTCCGCTGGCGTCCGCGGCAGCGGTGGCGATGGGGCCGTCCGGTCGCACGCTCATCCTCGTGGGCTCGATCATCTCGATCTTCGGGTACGTGAGCGGGATGATGCTCGCCGTGCCGCGCATGCTCTTCGCGTTTGCGCGCGACGGGTTCCTGCCGGCGTCGCTCGCCCGGACGCACGCGCGATGGCACACGCCGCACGTGGCGATCATGACGCAGGCGGTCATCGTTGCCTTGCTGGCACTGTTCGGCAACTTCGAGAAACTGGCCGTCGCGGCGAACGCGTCGGTGCTCCTTGTCTACGCGGCCTGCTGCCTTGCCGCCTTCGAACTGCGCCGCCGCAACGTGCGCGCTGGCGGCGTGCCTTTCCACGTACCCGCCGCTCGCGTGGTGCCGTGGGTCGCGCTCGCCGTGATTGCGTGGATGCTCTCCGGGGTCACGCGCAACGAGTGGCTGGCGGCACTCATCATTGTGCTCGCGACGACCCTCGCGTATGGCGCAAGCCTCCCCGCACGGCGCGCGCGCGCCACTGCCGCATGACTGATCCCCTCCTGCGCTTCCGCGAGGAGTTCCCCATCCTCGACACCACGACCTACATGGTGTCCAACTCGCTCGGTGCCATGCCACGCGCGGTGCCTGCGTTGCTCGCCGAGTATGCGTCCCAGTGGGCCACGCGCGGGGTGCGTGCGTGGGCGCAGGGATGGTGGGACATGCCGGTGTCGGTGGGTGACGAGATTGCCCCCCTCATTGGCGCGCGCCCCCGCGAGGTGGCGATGGTGCCGAACGTCTCGATCGCGCAGGCGCAGATCCTTTCGGCGCTGGATTATCCCGCCGGGTCCCGTGACACCATCGTGATGACCGCGATGGACTTCCCCTCGGTGCGCTATGTGTACGACGAGCTCGCGACGCGACTTGGCGCGCGCGTCGTCGTGGTGCCGAGCGACGACGGCGTCACGATCGACGAGGAGCGGCTGCTCTCGGCCATCGACGAGCGCACGCGGCTCGTCGCCATCTCGCACGTGCTCTTCCGGTCCGCGTTCGTGCTCGATGCCGCGCGGATCATCGCGCACGCACATCGCATGGGCGCGCTCGTCGCGCTCGACGCGTATCACTCCGTGGGTGTCGTCCCCGTGGACGTGCATGCGCTGCAGGCCGACTTTCTCACGGGCGGCGTGCTGAAGTGGCTCTGCGGCGGACCGGGCGGATGCTTCCTGTGGGTGCGCCCCGAGGTGAGCGAGACCGTGGCGCCCGCCCTCACGGGTTGGCAGGCGCACGAGCATCCCTTCGCGTTCGATGCGGCGATGGCGTACGCCGACGGCGCGGCGCGCTGGCTCACCGGCACGCCGTCGATTCCCGCGCTGTTCGCCGCGACGGCGGGCCCACGGCTGCTGCGCGAAGCCGGCATGGACGCCATCCGCGCGAAGAGCATGCGCCAGACGGCGCGATTGATCGAGCTGGCGGACGCGCGCGGCTTCCCCGTCACCGCCCCGCGCGATGCCGCGCGTCGTGGGGGCACCGTGGCATTCGACGTCCCGCATGCGCGCGAGGTCGCACAGGCGCTGCTCGCGCGCGACGTGATCGTGGACTACCGGCCCGGCGCGGGGATCCGGGTTGCGCCGCACTTCTACACCAGCGACGATGAAGTCGAGAGCGTGGTCGCCACGATCGACGAGATCCTGGAATCCGGCAGCTGGGCGAAATATTCTGACCTTACAACCGTCGTGACCTGAGATGCCTCCTGTCCCAACGAAGCTCCGCAAGGCGTACGTCAACGTCGATCATCCGGCCGTGGTGCTGCGGTTCGAGGATGGCCACGAGATCCGTGTGGCGCAGGGCAAGGTGAAGACGTTCGACGCGTACACCGGCGAGACCATCCGGGTCGTCGCGGTCTACGATCCCACGTCGCGCGATCGCGACCTGCTCGAGTCCGTGCGCGCCGAGGATCTCCCGGACGCCGAGCCACACGAATCGCGATGAGCCGCCTCCCGTTCGCCCTCTTGCCCGTCGCCGCGCTCCTGGCCTTCTCGGCAGGCGCGTACGCGCAATCCACACCGCGCGGAACGTCCTTCCAGCACGCGGACACCGCCGCGCTGCACCGCACGCTCGATTCGCTGGCGGATGCGCACCATGGCGTGGTGGGCTACACGGTGCACAACATCGATACCGGGGAGCGCCTCGAGCGGCGCGGCGACGAGACGTTCCCCACGGCCAGCCTGATCAAGGTGCCGGTGCTGGTGACCGTCTACGATCTCGTCGAGAAAGGAACGCTCGGCCTCGACGATCCGCTCACCGTCCTGAAGATCGACAAGGTCGGCGGCTCCGGCCTGCTGCAATTCATGCACGACAACGCCACCATCACCGTGCATGACGCCGCGTGGCTGATGACGACGATCAGCGACAATACGGCGACGAACCTGCTGCTCGACCGCATCATCATCCGCCGCGTCTGGGACAAGATGGAGCAACTCGGCCTGATGCACACGAAGGTCCACTCGAAGAGCTTCCTGCGCAGTGCAAGCGTCGCCATGGACAGCTCGGTGAAGTACGGGCTCGGCGTCACCACGCCGAACGAGATGGCGCGGCTGTTCGCGCTGCTCGCCAATGGACGGGCGGTGAGCCCGCACGCGGACAGCGCGGTGCTCGACATCCTGGCGCACAACGAGGACTTCGGGAAAGTCCAGCGCTACGTGGTGGGCCTCGACGTGCCCCACAAGACCGGTGACACGGACAAGGTGCGCACCGAGTGCGGGCTGTTTCCGCTGCAGTCGCGGGTCGCGTACTGCGTGCTGACGAAGGACAATGCGGACGAGCGCTACGTGATCGACAACGAGGCATACGTAATGATGGGGCACATGGGCGACGCGATCGTGCATGCGTGGCCTCGCCGCCCCGTGCCGCCGAGCGCCCCCTGAGCGCGGCGCACGTCGCCGGCGGAGGGATCCGCGTCCTTCCCGACATCTCGGCCGCGATTGGGGCGGGTGGACCTGTCGTGGCGCTGGAGAGCTCCGTGCTGGCGCAGGGCCTTCCGATTCCGGCCAACCGTGAGGCCGCCGAGCGCATGATGGATGCGGTGCGCCGCGGGGGAGCGATGCCGGCCGTGACGGCTGTGGTGCGCGGTCGGGCGACGCTGGGGCTCGAGGCGGCAGAGCTCGAGCGCTTTCTCTCGCGCGACGGGGTGCGGAAGGTTTCCGCGCGTGACCTTGCTGTCGCCATGGCACAATTGGCGGACGGTGCCACGACGGTGGCGGCATCATTGTGCATTGCTGGCGCTACCGGCGTCGATGTTTTCGCCACTGGTGGCATCGGCGGCGTGCATCGGGGTGTGTCGTTCGACGAATCTGCGGACCTGATGGAACTGGCCCGTACGCCGCTCGTGGTGGTCTGCGCCGGCGCGAAGTCCATCCTCGACCTGCCGGCGACGCTCGAGCGCCTGGAGACGCTCGGAGTTGCGGTGATCGGCTACCGGACGGACGACCTGCCGGGGTTTTTCACGCGCTCGACAGGGCTGCGCCTGGGCGCGCGCGCGGATACGCCCGAGGAGGTTGCGGCGATCCACCTGGCCTCGAGGTCGCTCGGCCGCCCGCAGGCGACGCTGGTGGTACAGGCCCCGCCGGACGACGTCGCCCTTCCGCGCGAGCTGGTGGATACTGCGGTTGCCGAGGCGCTCGCTGAGGCGGAGCGCGACGGCATCCGGGGTGCCGCGACGACACCGTTCCTGCTCGGCGCCGTACTTCGTGCCACCGAGGGGCGATCGTTATCGACGAATCTCGGATTACTGGAGGAGAACGCTTTCCTGGCGGCGCGGATCGCGGTCGCGCTGTCGCGTCCCGGCCATGCGGACGGCGCAGGCGACGGGCACTGACGCTCGTCGTACGAGGATGCGAGACAACAAGAAACTGGCGGCAAACTGTTGAACTTCCCAGTCACCGAATGGTACAATAGGGTGTCCCTCACGAGCAGGAGGCTTCAGCACCAATGGCCACTCCGTTCCTGAGCTCCGAAGAGTATGACGAGCGCGCACACCAGTTGTACAACGAAGGGCAATACGACGACGCGCTGAGCGTGCTGCGCGAAGGGCTCACGCTCTATCCGAACTCGGTGGAGTTGCACATTGGCGTGGGGTACGCGCGTCTCGCACGCGAGGAATTCGCGTGGGCGCGGCGCAGCTTCGAGGAAGCGCTCGTGCTCGAGCCCGAGCACGAGGATGCCCTTGCGGGGCTCGGCGAGACCCTGCTCAAGTTCGGGGTCGAGGACGCGGCGCTCCGGTGCTTCAAGCGTACGTTGGAACTGGGCTACGCCGACGACCTGGACCTCATGCTCCAGAGCGGCCGTGCACTTTTCCGCGAGGCGTCCACACGCGACCGTCGTGAGCTGTTCAGCGCGTCATTGGAGTTCTTCGAGGTCGCGGTGCAGCAGGCGCCCGACAGTGCGGAGGCGGTTGCGTGCGTGGGCTATGCACAACACC
>JBDTYL010000351.1:0-2756 GCA_040005695.1 bacterium
CCCCCCGGCCGGGCGCGCTCGCCATCATGAGGCGGGTTTGAGGCCACGTGTCGAAACCTGCATGGCCCCAACGCGCCCTGGCAGGATCAGCGCGGCTGCAGCGCGCGCGGACCGCTCGTCACCGCAGGGCTCGCAATCCGGGGAGCCGACGCGCCCGTCATCTGCTTCGCGCGTTCCACCCAGCGCTTCACCGTCTTCAGCGGCGGTACCACTCGCGTCAGTTTCTTCTCCTCGTTCACGAGGTCCAACAGCTGCACGACATTCTCCGGCTTCCGCGCCGAGAGTTCCTTCACGCTCTGGATGCCGGACGACTCGAGCAACTGGCCGAACTCCGACCCGATGCCGTTCACGCGCATGAGGTCCGCCTGGTTCGCCCAGGTCAACAGCACCGGTTCCGAGACACCGGTCAGCGCCTCGAGACGCATGCGTCCGTCGAATGTGTCGCAGCGCGCCAGCAACTCATCCGATGTATGCACCCCGGCTGTCGCGAGACGCTCGGCGAAGAGTACGCCGATTCCTTCGATCTGCTCGATCTTGTAGGTCATGTCGAATCTCCTTACCGGCCCGCGCGATGTCGCTGCGGCGATGGCCGATTCCGGGGTGCAGAGCCCGCTCGTCAGGCGAATCCCGACGTGGCTCCCACTCAGTGCCGTGTCCTTCGTGCATACCTGTAATATAACGGGGGACACCCCGTTTCGTAACCCTAAACACATATGTGACAATCCTTTATGGATTTTCGTGTGCGGTGGACCGGCGCCCTGGCTGCGATGCGCTACGGCACCTCGCGCGCCAGCCGGCCATAGAAAGCCGAGTAGCCCGCAAGTTGGGCGCGCATGTCCGCACTCGGCGCGCTCACCTGTGTCTCCATCGCCTGATACAGCGCACCGATGCGCGTCATCAGCTCGGCGGCGGTGTCGGCGCGCGCGCGAACGCTCGCCTTCCGTGCGCGCACGAGCAACGCAGCCGTCGAACGAGAGAGCATCGCCACCGAGTCGAGTCCGGCATGCCATGCATTCGCCGTGGCCGCCGAGGCGTCCTGACGGCGATCCGGTCGTACGTCGAATGAGCTGCGTCCAACTTCGCGTCCGCTCACCGCCAGCGTGACGACGTACGCTCCCGCGCGCACGAATGCCCCGTTGATCGCGCGACGGGTGTTGTCGCCCTCCTCGCCTCCGCTTTCCGAGGGTGACGCGGACAGAGATTGCCCGCGGAGGTTCCACGTGCTCGTCGTCGCGCCGCGCCGAGTGGCGACCGCCTGGCGCCACACTTCGGCGCCACCGGCCGTCTTCACGGCGAGCACCGACGCCGTGCCCGAATCCGTCGACCACACCGTGAACGTGATGCCGTTCTCAGGATTCGCCCCGCGGAACATCATGTCGCCGTTGTGCGCGAGGCGCGGAGAGAGACGCTGCTGAAAGACCATGGCCGAGACCGGCGCCAGCGTCACCGCCGCCGCGAGCGCCACCGTTGCCGTATGCCGCAGCGGTCGCACGTCGTCGAGAATCCAGATACCGCGTCCATGTGTGCCGAGCACCAGCGCGTTGTCGCGTGGGTGGAGGGCGATGTCGTTCACCGGCACCGTGGGCAGGTTGGCGCGGAAGGGCAGCCAGTGCTGCGCCGCGTCCGTCGAGATGAACAACCCGAACTCGGTGCCGAGGTAGATGAGCGACGGGTCGACGAGATCTTCGCGCAGCACGAGCGGGATACGCGACGGCGGCAGGTCCGCCGCCACCGACGTCCACGTCTGCCCATAATCGGTGGAGCGGAAGAGCCAGTTGGCGAAATCGCCGTTCTGGTGTCCGTCGAACATCGCGTACACCGTGCCTGCCGCGTGCCGCGATGCCTCGATGTTGCGCACCCATGTGCCCGCGGGGCGGCCCTTCACGTTCGCGGTGACGTTCGTCCACGTCTTCCCTTCGTCGCGCGAGACGTGGAGGCGTCCGTCGTCCGTGCCGACATAGAGCACGCGGCGATCCTTCGGCGATTCGGAGAAGGCGCTGGTGGTGGGAAAGAAGGACGCGCCGTCGTCGAGCGAGAGCGTGTTCGAATCCGGCAACTGTCCCATGATGGCGAGCGACCGGCGGTTCACACCCGAGGTGAAGTCGCCGAGGCTTGTCCAGCTCTGCCCGCGGTCGCGAGAGCGGTAGAGGTGGCGCATGCCTGCGTACAGCGTGTGCACGTCGTGCGACGACACGGCAAACGGCGCATTCCAGTTCGCGCCCTCCTGGAACCGTCCGACGAGCGGCGTCGGTGGTCCCCAGTTGCCGCGCTTGTACACATCGCCCTCCGGCCACATCGGCCGGATGCTGCGCTTCTCCATCGTCTTGAGGTCCACGCGTGTGATCCCGAGGTACTGCGAGGACGAGTAGAGCGTGCGGTTATCGGTCGTGTCGAACAGCGTCGTAAAGCCGTCGCCGCCGCCGACCTGGAACCAGTCCTCGTTCACGATCCCGTCGCTCCACGACGTCGCACTCGGCCCGCACCAGTTGTTGTTGTCCTGCATGCCGCCGCAGACGCGAAACGGTATCGAGTTGTCGAGACCGATGTGATAGAACTGTCCGACGGGAAGGTTGCGCTGGTAGAGCCAGTGCACGCCGCGGTCGTAGGAGATGCCGAAGCCGCCGTCGTCGCCCTTCACCACGTGGCGCGAGTCCTTCGGGTCCACCCAGAGGATGCGGTCGTCGCCATGCAGCGTTTGCTTCGGCTCGCGCCACGTATGGCCGCTGTCGTCCGAAACGGAGTACTGCACCTGGTAG
>JBDTYL010000352.1:0-11021 GCA_040005695.1 bacterium
CGAAGGATCTGTTTTTTGTCATCCTGAGCGGAGCGAAGGATCTGCTTTTGATCCCTAGCGTCCGACTCCTGGATATTTCTGACATCGGGGGAAAGCAGATCCCTCGCTTCGCTCGGGATGACAAGGGTGCTCGCGGCGACAAGGTGGAGGGCCTGCTGCGGAGTCACGCTGCCGAGCGAAAGCTCGCGCGGCACGTCGCCGGCGACGGTGAGCAGTGCCGCGGGCGCATGGTCGCAGAGCCCGAGGCAGGGCGAGTGCATCCACGCGTGGTCGTGTTCGCCGAGCGTGACCGAATTGCCGGATGGCGCGCGCGTGATGGCGGGCCCGCACGCCGCCTCGAGCGCGCGTTCGATGTCGTGCGAGCCGCGGATGCGGCACGCGATGTCGGAGCAGACGTGCAGCACGCGCTTCGGCCGCGGTGTCGTGGCGAGCAGGGCGTAGAAGGTCGCGACGCCCCATGCGTCGGCGGGCGGGACGTTGAGGCGGTCGCACACGTAACCGAGTCCACCTTCGCTGATCCAGCCGACGTGTGACTGGAGCGCCTGGAGCGCGGGGACGAGCTCATGGCGACGGCCGCGCACGGATGCGCCACCGAGCGCGGTGTGGGCGTCGCGGTCGGAGCCGCGTGCGCCGCCATCCCATGCCGATGTCGGCGCACCGATCGCCCCATCGACAGCGGCGCGTTCCTCGGCCGTCGGCTTTGCATCGATGGGGCGGATATCCACTACGCGTGCTCCACCTGGAAGACGGTCGTCGCCAGCTCGACGCGCACCGCGCACGCCTTGAACTCCGCGGTGCCTGACTTCGGGTCGGACACGTCGAGGGTGAGCACGTTCGTCTTCACGTCGTCGGGGAAGTGGATCGTCATGAAGACGAGGTTCTCGCGCAGGGCCGAATCGATGTGCGCGGTCACCATGAGGCTGCCGCGCCGCGACGACACGCGCACGACGTCACCCTCCGTGATGCCGAGCCGCTCGGCGTCCTCGGGCGAGATGTCGAGCGTTTCGCCGTAGTGGAGCGGCGAGTCGTACCCGCCGCTCTGCACACCAGTGTTGTACGACTCGAGGCGTCGTCCCGTTGTGAGCAGGAACGGGAAGTCGGGGGTGCGTTCCTCGGAGGGCGGCTCGTTGACGACGACCGTGAACGGCGCGCGTGGGCCCACCACCGGCGTCTCCCAGAGTCGCGCGTGAAGGAACGGGGTGCCGGGATGCGATTCGTCGGGGCAGGGCCACTGGATACCGTCGAGCTGTTCGAGCCGGACGTACGTCATGCCGCCGAACATGTCGGGCGCCACGCGTCGCACTTCGTTCCAGACATCCTCGGCGGTGGGGGTGGGCCAGTCGTGGCCCATGCGGCGCGCGAGCTCGGAGAGGATCCAGAGCTCGTCGCGCGCGCCGTCGGGCGGGTCCATCGCCTTGCGACAGCGCTGCACGCGGCGCTCGCTGTTGACGACGGTGCCTTCACCTTCGCACCAGCTTGCGGTGGAGGGCAGCACGACGTGCGCGAGCTCGGCCGTCTTCGTGAGGAAGATCTCCTGCACCACGAGGTGATCGAGCCCGCGGAGGGTCTGCTCGACGTGACCGGAATCGGCGTCGGACTGGGCGGGGTTTTCGCCAATGACGAAGAGCGACGTCATCTCGCCGGCGGCCATGGCGTGGAGCATCTCCGTGAGGTGCTTGCCGGCGCGCGGCTGGATGCGCGTGTTCCAGACGCGCTCGAACCGCTCGCGCGCGACGTGGTCGGTCTCGATGTCCTGGAAGCCGGCGAGCTTGTTGGGGATGGCGCCCATGTCGCCTCCCCCCTGCACGTTGTTCTGGCCGCGGAGGGGATTGCAGCCGGAGCCCCAATGCCCGACGTGCCCGGTGAGCAGGCTGAGGTTGATGAGCGCGAGGACGTTGTCGACGGCGTTGTGGTGTTCGGTGATGCCGAGTGTCCAGCAGATCATCGCGCGTTCGGCGGTCGCGTAGGCGTGCGCGGCTTCGCGGATGACGTCGGCAGGAATGCCGGTGACGATCGCGGCGCGCTCGAGCGTCCATTCCTCGACGGAGTCGCGATAGGCGTCGAAGCCGGTGGTGGAGTTGGCGATGAACGCGTCGTGCACGAGGCCGGCGTGGATGATCTCGCGCGCCATCGCGTTGGAAAGTGCGATGTCGCTGCCCACGCGGAGGCCGAGCCAGACGTCGGCCCACTGGGCGCTCGTCGTGCGACGCGGGTCCATGACGTACAGGCGCGTGCCGTGATGCCGGATCCCCTTGAGCAGGTGATGGAACCAGATGGGATGGGCTTCGCGGGCGTTCGAGCCCCAGAGGAAGACGACGTCCGTCTCCTCGACTTCGGCGTATGAGCTCGTACCGCCGCCTGCCCCGAATGCTGTCGCCAGACCGACGACGCTAGGAGCGTGTCACGTCCGGTTGCAGCTGTCGATGTTGTTGGTGCCGAAGGCGACGCGACTCAGCTTGCCGGCGAGGAAGTTCAGCTCGTTGGTGGACTTCGAGCAGCTGAAGGTGCCGAGCGCGTCGGGGCCGCGTGCGCGGAGGTTGCGTGTGAAACCCTCCGCGGCGCGGTCGAGTGCCTCGTCCCATGAGGCGGGACGGAGGACGCCGTTCGCGCGCACGAGCGGAGTGGTGAGGCGCTGGTATGGACGTGAGGCGTTGCGATTGCGGGCCATGCGAATCTCCTGGAAGCGCTGCAGGCTCCGATAATGCGGGCGCGTGCGGGGCGGCGGAAGTGTTTCGATGACGACGGGCGCACTATCGCTCGCGATGGTGAGGCATGGCCGATCCCATCCATGTCATCAAGCGCCAGCTCGCCACCGAGATCGCCCGTGCGCTTGGCCCGATGAGCCAGTATTCGATTGCGCCGAGCTACGGGATCCCGCAGCCGCGGATGTCAGAGCTGGACCGTGGAAACGTTGATCGATGTACGATTGACTGGCTGGTGCGCCGGATTCACCGCATGGGTGGCTCGGTCACGGTGAGCGTGACCCTCGGTGACGTGAAGGGGGACTGGATGCGGAGCCGGCTGGCCGCCATGCGCAGGGGCTCGTCGCCGGGTCGTTTGCCGTAGAGGCCAATGGCGCGAGTGGTGCTGCCGCCCTGTGTCCACGTGCAGGCGCCGCGCGTCGGGAAATGGGTGTGCCCTGGCGGTGCTCATTCCAAATTTGGAATGAGGCGACCTGAGGGAGGCTCGGCACCGTAACCGGCAGATGGCCCGTCTCCGACCCACTCCACTGGCGCGGATGGGCAATTCTCTCACCGGGACGGAGTCCACGAGGCCCGCCAGCGCTCATTCCAAAACCGGATTGAGGAATCTCGGCCGAGACTCGGGGCGGGGAGCGCCCCCCGGGTTCGTCAGGAGAGCGTCACGGCGCGAGCTGCTTATCCCGCGCTGCGCGAAACTCGTTACCCACGCGCCACTCCGGGAACTTCGCCGCGTTCGCGACGCGATAGCCGATCGTGAGGTACAGGTCGAGATCCTGCACGGCGCCCGACATGTCCCAGCCCGGCTTGATCTCGTCCGATGGCTTGTGATAATCGTTGTTCGTGTACTCGTCGCGGCGCGTCATGCCGTAGCCGTCCGGCTTCCCGACGAACGCCACGCCCGCCTCGGGATCGATCGCCGGCACGCCGACCTTCGCGAAGTTGAAGTGGTCCGAGCGATAGTAGAATCCCTTCTCGGGCTCGGCATCCGGCCGCAGCGTGCGCTTCTGCTCCGCCGCCGCGGCCGCCGCATAATCATCCAGCTCGGAGTTGCCGAGTCCGATGATCGTGACATCGCTCGTGAGGCCCCACTGGTTGAGGCCGTCCATGTTGATGTCGGCCACGGTCTTCGCCAGAGGATAGATCGGCGTCACCGCATAGTACTGCGAACCGAGCAGCCCCTGCTCCTCGGCCGTGACGGACAGGAAGAGGATCGAGCGCTTCGGCTTCACGGGCATCGCGGCGAAGGCCTTCGCCAGGGTGAGGAGCCCGCCCACGCCGCTCGCGTTGTCGGCCGCACCGTTGTAGATGGAATCGCCGTTCACCTTCTCACCAATGCCGAAGTGATCCCAGTGCGCGGTGTAGATCACGTACTGATCCTTCAACGCGGGATCACTGCCCTCGAGCTTCGCGATCACGTTGCGCGAGTCGATCGTGCGAAGCGTGTTCTCGAGCTTCAGTGACGCCGTGACGCCGAGCGGCACAGGCGCGAATGCCGGCGTTGCCGCGCGAGCCTTGAGCGAGTCGAAATTCTGGCCGGCCATCGTCATCAGCGCCTTCGCCTGGTCGAGGGTGATCCACCCCTCCACCGCGCTGCGCTTCAGGTTGCTGTCCGGCGTCACGAGATCGAACTGCTCGGCCGTCTTGCCCTGCACCACGGTGAAGGGATAGCCCGCGCGGTCGGTCTCGTGCACGAGGAGCACACCGGCCGCATGATGCTTCATTCCCTGTTCGTACTTGTACGTCCAGCGGCCGTAGTAGGTCATGCGCTTGCCGCCGAACTGGCTCGTGTCCGCCAGCGGCGGATCGTTCACGAGCATCACCAGCGTCTTGCCGGCGACGTCCACGCCCTTGAAATCGTCCCACTTGAACTCGGGCGCCTCGGTGCCGTACCCGACGAAAACCAGCTCGCTGTTGTTCAGCGACGCGGTCGGCGCCACGTGCTTCGTCCACGCGACGTAGTCGTCGTGCCACTTGAGCACCTGCTTCTTGCCGCCCTTGGCGAAGGTGAGCGCCGGCGTGCCCTTCACCGTGATACCGACGAGTGGCACCTTCTGGATGAACGTGCCGTCCGTGTTGCCGGGCTGGAGGCCGATGGCCTTGAACTGCGACTCGATGTACGCGACCGTCTTGTCCTCGCCTGCAGTGCCCGGCTGGCGGCCCATCAGCGAGTCGCTCGCAAGGACGCGGATGTGGCGCATGAGCGTCGCCGAGTCCACCGCGGCGAGCGCCTCCGCGGGAACGGGTGTGGACGTACCAGCTGTGGGCGCCTTGTCGGACGCGGCCTGACAGGCCGAGGCGGCGCAGAGCGGAAGCAGGAAGCGGAGAAGCGGTCGTGGCATCGCGGAGCTCGCGGAAGGGGTCGGTAGCGCGGCGTGAAGGAGAATATGAATGCCGCGCCCGCGGCTTACTATAGGGATGACCAGTCGTCTCGTCCGCTGGATACTCGCCGTGGGCCTCGTCGCCAGCGCGGCGGGCTGCACGCCACGATCGGTGGCGGAGACCTTTGTGCTGGACGACACCGTCATACGCACGGCAGGACTCGCGTACGGCGAGGATCCGCGGCAGTCGCTCGACGTCTACCGCGCGAAGACGACCAGGCGCGGCGCACCCGTCGTCATCTTCATCTACGGCGGCCGCTGGAAGTACAGCTCGAAACACGACTACCTGCTCGTCGGCAACGCGCTCGCGCGACAGGGTTGGGTGGCCGTCGTGGCGAACTACCGGTTGTTTCCCGAGGCACGTTTTCCCGCCTGGGTGGTGGACGGCGCGAGCACCATCCGCTGGACGCGCGACCACATCGCACCCTACGGTGGCGACTCTACCAATATTGTCGTCGTCGGCCATTCGTCGGGCGCGCATACGGTGACCATGCTGGCGCTCGACGACCGCTACCTGCGCGCCGCCGGCGTACCCGCGGGCGCCGTGCGGGGCTTCGTCAGCATGGCCGGCCCGGTGGACACCACCTGGACCGACGCCGACGTGCAGGAAATGATGGGGCCGCGCGACCAATGGCGCGCCACGTACCCATCCACCTTCGTGGACGGACGCAATCCTCCCTTGCTCCTGCTCCACGGCACGACGGACGACATCGTGAAGCCCGGCAACTCCGTGCGGCTGGCCGCGCGCATCCGCGCCCGCGGCGGCTGCGCGCGACTCGGGCTTTACAAAGGCATCGGGCACGTGAAGATCGCGCTGGCGATCGTGAGTCCCTCGATCGCACCGGTGCTGCGCGACATCATCGCGTTCGTGCACGACCCCGCCGGCTACGCCTGCCCCCACCAGTAGCTCCCGACCCCGCCTATCTGTGCAGGGAATGACGACCTATAATCCCGGCATGCCGACACCGAACCGCTGTGCCGCGACGATGACCCGCCCTGCGGAGGCACAGTAGCATGCCCGTCCTCGCGCTCGACGCCGGCACCACGAGTACGCGCGCCATGGTCTTCGCGGATGATGGCGCGGTGCGCGCGCGCGTACAGCGGACCTTCACGCAGCACTTCCCCCAGGACGGCTGGGTGGAGCATGACGCCGAGGAGATCTGGCTGGAAACGCTGGCCAGTGCTCGCGAGGCGCTCGCCCATGCGAACGTCGACGCAGCAAACGTCGCAGCACTCGGCATCGCGGTGCAACGCGAAACCGTGGTGGTGTGGGATCGCGCGACAGGCCTGCCGATCCACCGCGCGATCGTGTGGCAGGACCGTCGCACGGCGGCGGAGTGTCGCGCACTGGCGGCGAATCCTGCCGCGCCGGCACTCGTGGCGCGGACGGGACTTCTGCTCGACCCCTATTTCTCCGCCACCAAGATCGCATGGCTGCTCGACCACGTACCCGGTGCACGCACGCGCGCCGATCGCGGCGAGCTGGTGACCGGTACCATCGACAGCTGGCTGCTGTGGAAGCTCACCGGCGGGCGCGTGCACGCCACCGACGCCACGAACGCGTCACGCACACTGCTGTTCGACATTTACCGGCAGGAGTGGAGCGACGACCTGTGCGAGCTGTTCGACGTCCCGCGCAGCATGCTGCCCGAGGTGCGCGACAGCGCGGCGGACTACGGCATGACGGATCGCAAGCTCTTCGGCGCGTCGATCGCGGTACGCGCCCTGATAGGAGACCAGCAGTCCGCCGCCGTGGGACAGGATTGCGTGGCGCCGGGCGAGGCCAAGGCGACGTACGGCACGGGATGCTTCGTCCTCGTGCACACTGGCGACGCACCCCTCGTGTCGAAGCACCGGCTTCTCGCCACAGTGGCGCTGCGGCTCAATGGCCACACGACCTACGCTTGCGAGGGCAGCATCTTCAACGCCGGCAGCATCGTGCAGTGGATGCGCGATCGCGTCGGACTGGTGGCGTCCGCCGCGGAGACGTCGGACGTCGCGGCCAGTGTGGACACGTCCGGCGGCGTGTACTTCGTGCCGGCCTTCACGGGACTCGGCGCACCATGGTGGGACCCGGATGCGCGCGCCGCGCTTGTCGGCATGACCCGCGATTCCGGGCGCGCCGAGATCGTGCGGGCCGCGCTGGAGTCGGTGGCGTTGCAGACCTGCGACCTTGCGGCCGCATTTGCGGACGACGGCGTGGCGCTCACCACGTTGCGCGTGGATGGCGGGATGGCGGCGAACGACTGGCTGATGCAGGTCATCGCCGACCAGTTGCGGCTGAACGTCGAACGGCCGGCGGTGCTGGAAACGACGGCGTGGGGTGCCGCTCGCCTCGCCGGTCTGCACGCGGGCGTCTACCCGCCACTCGGCACGCCGGGCATGCGTCGCGTGGACAACACGTTCGAGCCGCGGGGCGATGGCACGGCGGCGCAGGCACTGCACGAGGGATGGTTGCGCGCCGTCGCGCGGGCCCGGTCGTAGCGACACGCCGGCTCAACGGGAGGCACCGCATCGCGTATATCCACAGTGATCATCCTTCCGTCCCACACGACGTCATCCGTGTTCACACTCTGTAGACGCCGCTCGCGTACGCTCCTCCTCGCGTCTTTCGTGCTCCTGCTGCCCGTTGCGGCGCGGGCGCAGTCGGACGAGATCCAGGTCTACACCGGGGAGCTCGCGGCGCCGGGCGAGGCCAGCATCACCGTGCATGGCAACTACACGGCGCAGGGTCGCAAGGTGGCGGGCTTCACCGGCGGCATCGTGCCCCAGGGGTCCGTGAATGGCGCCGTCGAGTGGGCGTACGGCGTGAACGACTGGTTCGAGGCTGGCGCGTACCTGCCGGTGTACAGCGTGACGCGCGACGGCACGCCCAGGCTGGACGGCGTGAAGGCACGAGCGCTCTTCGCCGTACCGCATGCCGAGACGCGCGCGTTTTTCTATGGCGTGAATTTCGAGTTGAGCTACAACGCGAAGCACTGGGACCCGTCGCGCTTCGGCGCCGAGATCCGCCCGATCATCGGGGCGAGAACGGGGGCGTGGGACTTCATCGCGAATCCCATCCTCGACACGTCGTTCGACGGGTTCGGTGCGCTGGTGTTCGCGCCGTCGCTGCGCGTGGCGAACAACATCACGTCCGAATGGGCGCTCGCCCTCGAGCACTACGCGGAGTTCGGGCAGTTGAGCCGGTTCGAGCCGCGCGGCGAGCAGTCGCACAACGTGTTTGCCGTGACGGACTTCTCACGCAAGGCGTTCAACGTGGAGTTCGGACTCGGCTATGGGCTTACCGACGTGTCGGATCGATTCATCATCAAGGCTATCGTGGCGCGGTCGTTTTAAACGGAACTACGCGTGGCAACCATAAATGACAAAGGGGGAACACCGATTCTGCGGATGGAACTGATCAAAGCCGATCTGATCGACTTGCCGCCTCGCCAGATCGTCTTGCACCGCCGATCGAGATTGACGACGACCGTATCGAGATAGCCCGGATCCGGGAGCGATTGTATCGTCGCCCTCGCATACCGCGCGTATGCCGCGGTGCTGTCACCGCACGTCAGCTCCACCGCCGCCGCCGCCGCCGCTCCGCGTGGAGCAGCGGCGCAGCTGACGAGAAGCATCGCCAGCGACACAAGGGTACCAATCCTGAGCATCAAGGTGCCTCCTACTTGCGGCGTAGCACCTCGTACTTGCCCATGACGTCCTTGTACTGCGCCTTCGCCTTCGCGGCCGCCTCGACCTGACGCGCGGTCGGTGCGACATCGGCACTCTGCATCGCCATCGCCGCCGCAAGCATCGCGGTACTCACGCTTTCGAGCGTCGGTGGACCAACCGGCACCTGGCCGCGCCCGAACCCGCCGCCGCCGCCGCGCCCGCCGCGCTGCACCGGCGCCGGCGCGAGCGAATCGATCTGCGCCTTCAATGCGGGATTGCTCGCCGCAACCTGATCCGACTTTGCCCGTGCCTCGAGATATGCCGCATGTGCCACGCGAGCGCCGTCATACATTTCCTGCGACAGCGACGCCAGCTTCGTGAGCGCTACCGCCGAAGTCTTCACCCGCGGATCGAGGCGAACGGTCATCGGCTGCGAGTAGGTCTTGCCGTCTGCCGTGAGCCGAACCGTGTAAGCACCCGCCGGCGCCCACGGCGCATTCACCGAAGGATACGTCCGATGCGGCACCGCGCCCTCCGCGGGCTCACCCGGCGCAGCACCCGGCGTGACGATCGGCTCGAGATGCATGTCCCACTGGAACCGATGCATGCCGGGCTCGCCCGACAAGGTCATGGTCGGTGCAGCCCAGTAGAGCGGAAAGGCACAGTGCGGCGCCTGCGGGTTCTGCTGACACACACGGTTGTACGCCACCGGGTCGACGCCTGCATCCGGACTCGGTGCCTTCTCCTCGCTGGTGTACGTGCGCACGACCTTGCCCGCTCGGTCGATGATCTCGAGCTTCGCCGCACTGCTTCCCGACGGCAGGAAGTAGTCGATGCTCGCGCCTGGCGGCGGGTTCTCACCTGCGGGCAGCTCGGGCGGCCAGGGCGTGGGATCGTTCGTCGCAAATCGCACGCGCACCGCGGTGGCCGGCTTCACGAGGTATGCCGAGCGTGACGACTGCGCCGCGCGGATGGCGGCGGCTTCGCGCAGCGGGGTGACATTGTCGAGAATCCAGAAGCCGCGACCATGCGTGGCGGCGATGAGGTCGGAGCAGAGGCAGGAGGCGTCGTCCTTGAGCTGGAGGTCGCGCACCGACACGGCCGGCATGTTGCCGCGCAGCGACTGCCAGTGATCGCCGTCGTCGAAGGACACCCACACCTGCGTTTCCGTCGCCGCGTAGAGCAGCCCCTTCACGCGAGGGTCTTCGCGAATGGAGCTCGTGGGCTGTCCGGCCGAGATGCCCGTGTTGATCTCGGTCCAGCTGCGACCGCCGTCGTGCGTGCGCCACAGGTGCGGATTGTAGTCGTCCACGCGCATGGTGTTCGCCGCGGCGTAAGCGGTGCCCGCGTCGAAGTGTCCGGCGTCGATGTTGAAGATGCGTGACCACGGCTTGATCGCCGCGGGAGTGACGTTGCTCCACGTCGCGCCGCCGTTGGTCGTCACCTGGATGTTGCCGTCGTCGGTGCCGGCCCACAGCACGGACGTTGACCGCGGAGACGGGGAGAACGCCGTGATGGTGCCTTGCGGGGCGGGCGTCACCGTGCTGGCGTATTTGCCGGAATTGGCTGGCACCGTCCACGTCTGTCGCGCGAGATCGGGGCTGACGCGCGTCCAGTTCGTGCCGCGATTTGTGGTCTTCCACACGGCGTTCGATACGTAGTACAACGTGTTGGGGTCGAGCGGCGACCAGTTGATCGGCATCGTGCGCACGTTGCGATTGTACGCCTCGCCCTTCGGTCCCTTGATGCTCATGTCGGGACCGACCTGCGTGGTCTGACCGGTCTTGCGGTTGTAGAGCGACACGCCGTTCCGCGCGCTGCCGAATACCATGTCCGGGTCTTTCGGATCCGGCGCGGCGACGCCGTATTCCTGGATGTTCACGGGATGCCAGTCGTGAAACGTGATGCGTCCGTCGTCCGACCGGCTCTGCACGCACGCGGAACCGGAATCCTGCTGGCCACCACAGACCATGTACGGGAATCCATTGTCGGTGGACACGTGATACATCGCGGCCGTCGGCTGCGTGTACCAGTTGCTCCACGACTCGCCGTGATTGCCGGAGATGACGCCGCCCTGATCGGCGACGACGAGGAGGATGTTGGTGTCGTTCGGGTTGATCCACACACGCTGATAGTCGTCGCCGCCGGGCGCACCGCGCACCGCGGTCCACGTCACGCCGCCGTCCTCGGTCCGCCACATCACGGTGGACGCGCTGTACACGACCTTCTCGTTCTTCGGATCGACCGTGATGGTCGGCAGGTCGCCACCACCGATGCGGCCGAGTGG
>JBDTYL010000353.1:0-20412 GCA_040005695.1 bacterium
GGGCACCGGAATCGCTCCCGGGATTGGCAAGAAGCAGATCCTTCGCTGCGCTCAGGATGACAAGGGGACGCTCAGGATGACAATTGGCGGCGCTCAGGATGGCAATTGGCCGCGCTCAGGATGACAATTGGCGGCGCTCAGGATGACAATTGGCGGCGCTCAGGATGACAACGAGCGCGCGACGCCGATGATCGCCTCGAGGCTGCGCTCCACGTCCTCATCCTGCGTGGCCCAGGAGATCACCGAGATGCGCATCGCCGTCTGACCCTGCCACACCGTGATCCCCGCCCAGCAGGTGCCCTCGGCCTGGATGGCCGCGATGACCCGCGCGGTCCGCTCCGCATCCCCGAACGACACGAGCACCTGGTTGAGCACCACCTCGTTCAGGACCCGGAAGCCCGCCGCCGCGAGCCCCTCCGCGAAGCGACGCGCCTGGCGGCAATGGCGCGTGACCATCTCGTCCACGCCGTCGCGGCCGAGCGCGAGCAGCGCAGCCCAGACCTCCACCCCCCGCGCGCGTCGCGAAAGCTCCGGCGTGTAGTCCGACGGATTGCGCTGCGTCGAATTCGTGGGGAGGTACTCGGCCGTCACCGCCATCGCCGCACGGAGCGCCGCACCGTCGCGCACAAACGCCACGCCGCTGTCGTAGGGCACGTTGAGCCACTTGTGCGCGTCGGTGGCCCACGAGTCGCCCTTCTCGATACCGCGCGCGAGGTACGCCCGGTCGGTCGACGCGCGCGCCCAGAGCCCGAAGGCGCCATCCACGTGCACGAACGCTCCCGCTTCGTGCGCGATGTCGCAGATGTCGCCCACGGGATCGAACGCGCCGGTGTTCACGTTGCCCGCCTGCACACACACGATCGTGGGGCCCGCGATCTTCGGCATCGCCGACAGCTGCATGCGCCCCTGCGAATCCACCGGCACCTTCACCACGCGCGTCCGCCCAAGGCCCACGACACCGAGCGCCTTGTAGAGCGTGGGGTGCGCCTCGGCACCGGTGATCACCGTGATGGGCGGTGCGCCGAACAGGCCATCGGCCTCGACGTTCCAGCCCACGGCGTCGAGCACTGCGTGACGTGCCGCGGCGAGGGCCGTGATGTGCGCGACGGTCGTGCCCGTGACGAAGCTGCCTGCCACGCCCTCAGGAAGACCGAGCACGTCCACCAGCCAGCCGAGCCCCACCTGCTCGAACGTGGCGGTGCCGGGTGTGGAGTTGTAGAGGCCCGTGTTCTGGTCCCACGCCGTCGCGAGCGAGCTCGCCGCCGCGGTGGCCGGCAGCGCACCGCCGATGACGAAGCCGAAGAAGCGCGGGCCCGCCATCGCCATCGTGCTTGGCGAACCGAGGTCGTCCAGCTGCTGCAGCACCCGCAACGGATCCGTGGGCTCCCTCGGAAGTGGCACATGCAGGGCGCTCAATTGCGCGACTGCAGCCGGGTCCGGCGAGACACGTCGGTTCGGGAGGCTGTCGAGATACGCGATGGAGCGGGCAGCGGCGTCGCGGAGCAACTCGGACATGGGACGGTGTTTTGCGGGTGAGCGTGCAATGCCACGGGGGCGGATTCCGGCGTGGGCGACGACACGCCGGCGCACCGCCGAAGTCGCGCCGCCTTCGCCTCCAGTAATGTCGCAGGTGCGCACGATCATGCGCGTCCGGCGTTGCGCCGCCTCGCGAGCACCGCATAAATCTCACGCATGCCACCCAGCGCGCTCGATGCATTCCATCCCCTCGTCCGCGACTGGTTCGCCGAGACACTCGGCGAGCCATCGGCGCCGCAACGGGCGGGCTGGCCTGCCATCGCCAGCGGGGCCGACACCCTCATCCTCGCGCCCACCGGCACTGGAAAGACGCTGGCGGCGTTCCTCTGGGAGATCAACGCGCTCATCACCGAGGGCCTCGAGGCCCCGCTCGCCAACGCGGTGCACCTGCTCTACGTGTCGCCGCTCAAGGCGCTCAACAACGACGTGCAGCGCAACCTCGAGACGCCGCTCGCGCAGTTGAAGCAGCGGTTCGAGGCGAAATACGGCGCAGCACCACCCGTGCGCCGGAAGCGGACGCGTGAGCCTGGCGAGGCCGAGCCGCGGATTGCGGGATTCCCCGAAATCCGCATTGCGGTGCGCACGGGCGACACGTCGGCATCGGCACGCGCGCGCATGCTCCGGACGACGCCGCACGTCCTCATCACGACGCCGGAATCGCTCCACATCCTCCTCACGAGCGTGCGCGGCCGCACGATGTTCAGCGCGCTGCGCGCCGTGATCGTGGACGAGATCCACGCCGTGGCAGGCACCAAGCGGGGCGCGCACCTCGCGCTCACGCTCGAGCGACTCGCGCGCGTTGCCCCAGCCGCGCCGCAGCGCATCGGCCTCTCGGCCACGCAGAAGCCGCTGGACGAAATCGCGAAGTTCCTCGGTGGCTGCGAGCCGGCCGGCAATGAACCGTCGCGCGCCGAGGGGCCGCGCTTCCGCCCCGTGACGATCGTGGACTGCGGGCTGGTGAAGCGCATGGAGACGCGGATCGCGTCGCCGGTGGACGACCTCGCGCACGTGGACGGTTCGATCTGGACGGCCGTCGTGCCGCTGGTGCTTCGCGAGATCCGCGGCGCACGGACGACGCTCGTGTTCGTGAACAACCGCGCGCAGTCCGAGCGCATCGCCGCACGCGTGAACACGCTCGCGGAGGAGGAAATCGCGCTCCCGTATCATGGTTCGCTTTCGCGGGAGCGTCGCTTCCTCCTCGAGGAACGGCTCAAGGCCGGGGAGCTCCGCGCGCTCGTCACCACCAGCTCCCTCGAGCTCGGCATCGACGTCGGCTCGGTGGACCTCGTGCTCATGGTGCAGAGCCCCAAGCGCGTCGCGGCAGCGCTGCAGCGCGTCGGTCGCGCGGGGCATTCGCTCGAAGCCACGAGTCGCGGCATCTTCATTCCCACCTTTCGCGACGACGCACTGGAGCAGCTCGCCATCCGTGAGGCCATGACGTCGGGCGACGTCGAGCCCACCACCGTGGTCCAGAATGCGCTCGACGTGCTGGCGCAGCTCATCGTCGCCGTGGTGGCGTCGGAGGCGGAGTGGACGAGCGACGGCCTGTTCGCGTTCGTGCGGCGCGCCTACCCGTATCACGCCCTCACGCGCGCGGCGTTCGACGAGACCCTCGCGATGCTCGCCGGCAAGTATCCGAGCGCCGTGGCCGTCGAGCTGGAAGCGCGCGTGTCGTGGGACCGCATCAGCGACGTGCTCACGCCGGCGCGCGCGTCGCGCATGGTGGCGACCATCTCGGGCGGCACCATTCCCGACCGCGGTCTCTACACCGTGAACCTGGCCGACAAGACCCGGCTTGGTGAACTGGATGAGGAGTTCGTCCACGAGTCCCGCGTGGGCGATGCGTTCCAGCTGGGCAGCTCCACGTGGCGCATCCGGTCCATCGAGCACGATCGCGTGATCGTGACACCGGCACCGGGCGCGCCGGCGCGGATGCCTTTCTGGCATGGCGAGTTCATGGCCCGCTCGAACCACCTCACCCCGCGCATCGGTGCGCTGCGGCGCACGCTCGACGAGGCGCGCACCACCGAAGACCTCCAGGCGATCCAGCAGCACTACAGCGCCGACGAACCGACCGCGCGCTCTGTCGTCGAATACGTGCAGGCACAGCGCGCCATCACCGGCATCGTGCCCGATGACACACGACTCGTGCTGGAGCACTTTCGCGACGAGGTCGGCGCCGTCCGCGTGGTGCTGCACGCCCCATTCGGCGGCCGAGTGACCGCCCCGTGGGGCATGGCGCTCGGCCGCCGCGTGCGCGAGCGCCTCGGTGTGGAAGTGCAGGTGCAGACGACCGACGACGGGATCATGCTGCGCCTCCCGGACATGGGCGCGCCGCCGCCGCTCGACGCCATCCGGAGCCTGTCGGTGGCGGACGCGGAGCGGCTCGTGCTCGAGGAGGTGGGCGCGTCGTCGCTGTTCGGCGCGCGGTTCCGCATGAACGCGGCGCGGGCGCTGCTGCTGCCGCGCGGCAATCCACGCCGCCGCATGCCGCTCTGGCTTCAGCGCCTCAAGGCCGGCGACCTGCTGCAGGCCGTGAGCGAGTACCCGTCGTTTCCCATTGTCGTGGAGACGTATCGCGACGTGCTCCAGGATGCGTTCGACATGACGGGACTTCGCGACGTGCTGGCGCGTGTCGCGTCGGGTGCCATCACGATCCGCACCGTGGAGACGCAGATTCCGTCGCCGTTCGCGGCGTCGCTGCAGTTCGGGTTCGTGATCGACCACATGTACGGCGACGATACGCCACGGGCGGAGCAGCGGGCCGCGCTGCTGTCGCTGGATCGTGCGCTGCTCGATGAGCTCATGGGCGGCGAGGGCGCGGACGACGCCACGCTGGTGGTGCTCGGCGAAGTGCTGGCGCGTCGGCGCGGCACGGCAGCGGGCCGTCAGGCGCGCGACGCCGACGAGTTGGCGGTGCTGGTGGACCGGGCGGGTGATGTGACGGCTGCGGAACTGGAAGCGCGCGTGGCTCCGGCGGGCGAGTGGCGCCGGGGCGATCCACGGGAGGCGCTGCTGGCGAGTGGACGTCTCGTGGAGATCGAGCTACCGACGCCGCGAGGCACGGCGCCGCGCTTCGTGCTCGTGGATTCGTTCGCCCGGTATACCGCCGCCTATGGCGTCGCGGCGCTCTCGACGGTACGGGCGGGCGACGAGCTCGCGGTGCGGGCTGCGGCGGATGTCGTGCCCGAGTCGCTCAGGCAGCCCGCACTCACCGACCGTGCGGCGCGGCGTGAAGTCCTGCTGCGGTGGCTGTCGTTGGCCGGGCCGGTGACGGTGGCGGAGGCACACGAGCGATACGGCTTCGACGAGCGGTGGACCGCACGCCGGTTGGCGGAGTGGGAGAAGAAGGACGTGCTGGTGCAGGGCGTGTTCGGGGGCGATCGCGGGACGACGCGGTGGACATTTCGTCGCGTGCTCGAGCAGGCGCGCCGGCGCGAGCTGGCGCACGCCCGCCAGCAGATCGAGGCCGTCGCGCTGGACCAGTTCGCATGGTACCTCCAGCGGTGGCAGCACCTTGCGCCTGGCACGCGGCTGTCGGGTGCGGATGGTACCGCGGCGGCGCTGGAACAGTTGTACGGCGTTGCGCGGTCAGCGGACGCATGGGAGCGCGACATCCTTCCGTCGCGAGTGGAGGGCCATGATGGCGCGTCGCTGGGCCGGCAGGCTGCCTCCGGAGTGCTGGTCTGGGCGGCGGAGCCGAAGACTGACGCCGCGGCGTCATCGCCGCCGCGAGTCGGCCGCATCCGGTTCTTCGAACGGGGCACTGGCCGCCTGTGGCTCGGCAGTCCAGGGGAACTGGCCACCGCGAGCCCGAATGCGCAGCGCCTGCATGCGGTGTTGCGCGAGCAGGGCGCGTCGTTCACGGCGGAACTCGCGACCGCAGCGGGGCTCGGCAGCCAGGCCACACGCGACGCCCTGCACGAGCTGGTGGCGGGTGGTCTCGTCACCAATGACACCGTGGACGCACTGCGGGACGTGATGCGCTGGCGCCCGGTGTTGCCGTTCACTCCGAGGGACGCGCCGGATCCTGCGCGCTGGCTGCCCGCGGATTTCACCCCCTCGGTGAACCGTCCCATTGTGCAGCGCCGCCCCAATTTGCGACGCCTACCCAAATGGCGTCGGCCCGACCGCCCTGACGGTAGCGGCAACTGGGGCGGCCGCTGGTCGTTGGTGCATGCGCCGGGCACCTTGGGCGTACGCCAAGAGGATCATGACGACGCAGAGCAGATAGCGAGAAAGTGGCTCGATAGATACGGTATCGTGTCGCGAGACTGGTTCAAGAAGGAGCGGCCGGCGATCGATTGGCGCTCAGTCTATCATGAACTCAAGCGACTCGAGTTCCGCGGCGAAGTGCAGCGCGGCTACTTCGTGGCCGGGTTGGCCGGGGCGCAGTTCGCGCTACCGGAGGCTGTGGAGGCGTTGCGGGCGTCCGTCGGCGAGGCGCAAGACTCGATGGTCGTCATCTCGGTGGCCGATCCGGCGAACGCGCATGCGTTGCCACGAGCCGACGGCATCGCGGCCGATGCACTGGCGCGACCTCGTGGAGCGGGCGCGCTGCTTGTGACCATGGGAGGACGCATCCTGATCGCGTCGGAACGTCGTGGGGCGACGCTCCGGATTCGAGAGGACGCCAGTGAGGCAGACGTCCGGGAGGCGGCGCGGGCCCTGGGTTCGTACCTGGTGCGCCGTGTCGGTGCCGGCCGGCAGCGCGACGTGGTGGTGGAGACGATCGATGGCGTTCGGTCCGCCGGCTCCCGCTGGGCGGAGGCATTTGTGGAGGCGGGCTACCGGCGGCTGGGGGCGGGATTGCGGTATCTGGTGAATGTATAAACAAATACTGGTTTGCCGACCCGTGCACCACCCCGAACGTGGCACCATATAAATAATAATTTATATTACAATGCTTTCCTCCCTGCTTCCATTTCCGCCGCACCAATGATCCCGCGCTCGACATAAATCGGCCGGACGAGAAGGCGCAGCTTCGGCAGATGCAGGGCAAACCACCCCGCCACCATGAGGCACGCCACGCCGCCGGCCAGGACCGTCACGGCGGGACCAATGCGATCCGCCACCACGCCGGCAATCAGACTCCCGACCGGCGCCGTGCCGAGAAAGGCCATGGCGTAAAAAGCCATCACCCGTCCGCGCAACTCCTCCGTGACAATGGTCTGGATAATCGTGTTCGTCGCTGCCATGGTCACCATCATACCGCCACCAACGAATGGTAATACGAGCAGCGATATCCAAAGTGTACGTGAGATCGAGAATGCCACCAGCCCAGCACCAAACGCCGACGTCGAGTAGATCATCAGCCGACCCAGACCCAGCACGGACGGCCGAGACGCGAGGTACAGCGCGCCACACAGCGCTCCCACACCCGATGCTGTCATGAGGAATCCCAGCGTGTGCGCGCCACCGTGCAGCGTGCCGGTTGCGATGGCCGGCATGAGCACCGTATACGGCATCCCGAGCACGCTCACGAGCGACAACAGGATGAGCGCCGAGCGCACGGGCACGAAACGGGACACGTACTGGAAGCCGGTGCGCAGCTCGTCCACCATCCGCCCGCCGCGCGGGGGCAGTGCGCGTCCCTCCACGTGCATCGCCAGCAGCGACGCGATCACGGCCACGTACGACAGCGCGTCGATGGCGAAGCACCAGCCCTCGCCCACCGCCGCAATAATCACCCCGCCGATGCTCGGCCCCAGGATGCGGCTCGCGTTCACCATGGACGAATTCAGGGCGATGGCATTCGGCAGGTCGGCCCGATTCTCCACCAGCTGGACGACGAACGCTTGCCGCGCCGGGGTATCGAACGCGTTGATGATGCCCTGGATCACCTGGAGCACGAGGATCCAGGCAACGGTGATCGTTCCCGAGAACACCATCGCCGCCAGCGCTGCGGACTGCAGCATCGAGAAGACCTGCGTCACCACCAGGATGCGCTGGCGATCCCACCGATCCACGAGGACCCCCGCGAACGGCGCGAGCACGAGGGTGGGGATCTGTCCGCAGAAGCCGACGATTCCGAGCAGCAGCAACGAGCCGGTAAGCCGGTAGACGAGCCAGCTCGTCGCGATACGCGTGATCCACGTGCCGACGAGCGAGACACTCTGCCCGCCGAAGAAGAGACGGTAATTCCGCGACTTGAGCGCGCGCGTCAGCTGACGAGCCATGCACGAACCTAGCGCAACGGTGGTCCGCACTGGCGCCGTGGTCGCGGGTGCCTATGTTGGGCCATCCACGTTCCCTGGGGGTGGCGCCATGACTGTCAGTCGTCGCGGGTTTCTGCAGGTTGCCGGAGCAGGCGCCGTCGGCTCACTGCTCATCCCCTGGGCATCGGCGCGCGGCATGGAGTCCCTCGCCGGAATGCGCGACCTCCGTGTCGACGCGCGGCCTGATGCGCCGGGCGTCATTCGACTCAACAGCAACGAGAACCCCAACGGCCCAGGCGCCGTTTCACTCGCGGCCATCACCAGCGCACTCGGCGAGGCGAACCGCTATCCGCACGGCTCGATCACGGGGCTCCGGAGCGCCATCGCCGAATCGTTCCATGTCGACGACGACAGCGTCGTGCTGGGGTGCGGGTCGTCGGACATCCTCCGCGCGTGCGTGTACGCGTTCGTCAGCGCGGACCGACCGCTCGTGACGTCGCGGCCCAGCTACGAGAGCCCGCCGGAGGATGCGCGACGGCTCGGTGCCCGCGTGCTCGAGGTACCGGTTGCCGCTGACCTCAAGCTCGACCTCGATGCGATGGCCACCGCCGCGCGCGGCGCCGGCCTGGTCTACCTGTGCAACCCGAACAACCCGACGTCCACTGTGCATGGTGCGGCAGCGATCCGTGCATTCGTCGCGCGCATCCGCGCGGAATCGCCCGAGACCACGGTGCTCGTGGACGAGGCGTACCACGAGTACGTGGACGACCCCACCTATGCGACGGCGCTGCCCCTGGCGCTCGAGAACCCGCGCGTCGTGATCGCGCGCACCTTCTCCAAGGTCTACGGTCTCGCCGGCATGCGCATCGGATATGGACTCGGCAGCGCGCGCACCATGGCGATGATCGCGCCGCATGTGTTGTCCATGGGCATCAACCATCTCGCGGCGGCGGCGGCGACAGCCGGCCTGGCCGACCGTGCGCACACGGAGCAGGAGCGCATCCTCAACCGCGCAGCGCGCGCGTTCACGTTGCGTTCGCTCGCCGATGCCGGATATCCGGCCGTAGACAGCCAGGCGAACTTCCTGATGGTGAACCTCCGCCGCGATGCGCAGCCGTTCCGCGACGCGTGCCGGAGCGCGGGTGTCCTGGTGGGACGTCCCTTCCCGCCGCTCGACACGCATGTGCGCATTTCCATCGGCACGCTCGACGAGATGCACCGCGGAATGGACGTCTTCCGGCAGCTGCTCGCCGCGACCTGACCTGGTGCGGCGCGCGCACGCTACGCGTCGGGCGCCAGGCCTTCAACCGCCGTACGTGCCGCGCCCACCGCGAGCTGGAGGCTGGCGAGCGACGCGCTCTTCCATGCGTCGGCCACCGTCCAGCCGGCGCCCAGCAGCGCGACGCGAGCATCCGGCTGCCGTCCAGGATCCTCGGCGGCGGAATCCGCCTCCGCGCGCCGCGGTCCGTGGGGAAGGACGTCGCGTGCGCCTGCCGGTAGCCGCACGGCGAGGAAATGCTGGCTGTAGGCCAGCGCGTAGATCGCGCCGCTGTCGACGACGAGCACCGCCGCGCCCATGAGCATGCGCAGGTGCCGACGTCCCATCGGCGCATCGAGCATCACCAGGCGATCGATGAGGTCGGGGTGCACGCGCAACTCGTCAATAGGGACCTCGCCCACCGGGCGGAAGCGAGGAGCGAGGCGCGGCCACTGCTGCTCGTCCGAAGTCAGTCGATAGCGCAGGAAATCGACGACCCCCGCATTGCGCACGTCGAGCGATACGTCATCCACGGCGTGAGCCCGATGACCCGACGATCCACCATACGATGTGGAAGTGCCCGCTGCCGCAGGGCATGTTGGTCCACCACCGTTCCGGAGACACCAAGACATATCCCATCCATCGGGGCCTCGCCAGTGTCATCCTTGTGCTCGTGACGGGGCTCGCGGTGCCGCACGCTGCGCGAGCCCAGGATGCAAGGCTAGCGGTCCACGCCGGGACGCTCGCCACTCAGTCGAGAGCGGGGCCCGCCGGCGAGCAGGGCCTCCGACGCCTCCAGTGCCTCCGCGCGCAGGAGCAGCGCGCGCGCCACGTCCGGCGCGCGCTGGTGCGCGAGGGCGGTGAGCGCAGCGAGGTACTCCATCATGGCGGCGGAGCTGATGTCGAACACGCCGCTCCGCCAGAGGGTGACGGCGCGCCACTGCCCGCGCCACGTGCGATCCGTGAGGAACTTCACCTGCTCGTGCTCATCGAGTGCGAGGGCGCCGTGAAATCCGCGGATGGCCGCCGTCTCGACCGCCTCGAGATGACCACCGCTCAGCAACCAGTGCGTGATGCGCCCCTGACGCGCCGGCAGCTTGTCCGGCTCGATGGGCACGAGTTCGAGCACCTGTCGCATCACGACGAGTCCGGAGGACAGCGCACCCACGCGCACTTCCTCCGCCGCCGTGAGTTGCGTCTCGAAGCGGTTGATCTGGTCGCAGCGCGAAACGAGGTCCGCCAGCGCCGCGGGAGTGGGAGATTCGACAGCTCGAAGCATCACTGAATTCTAGCCGACGATACCCGCAGGACGCGTGACACAGATCACGGTCCGCGACCCACGAACATCCGGTGATCGCCCCCACGTCGTCCGGTGTTCCCCGCATCGGGGGGCTGGCCAGACGGCAGGGCGAATTGCCACGCGGCCGGCCGGCCTGCACTTTCCCTCACCGCCCAGCTCGCCCCTCCGACGGCCGCCAAGGAAAAACCAGGATGATCGCGCCCTCGCCATCTCATCGCCGCCGCATGAGTTCGCTCCGCACGCTCACGTGCGCCGTCATGCTCGCCGCTGTTCCCGCGGTGATTCATGCACAGGGAACCGGTGGCCCGAAGCGCGACCCGATGCAGGAACTGCTGCCGCTGCGACCGACGCGCACGCTGGCGTTCACCACGACGACCGGCAACTGGATGTCGTCTGACGTGAGCCACGACGGACAGACGATCGTCTTCGACCTCCTCGGCGACATCTACACGATGCCGATGAGTGGCGGGAAGGCCACGGCGCTCACCAGGGGCATGGGCTTCGACGCGCAACCGCGGTTCTCGCCCGATGGGAAGAAGATCGTCTACGTGAGCGACCGCACCGGCGGCTACAACCTGTGGACGATCTCGCTGGACAGGAAAGACACGGTGCAGATCACCACCGGCAACACGAACACGTACGAGTCGCCCGTGTGGACGCCGGACGGGAAGTACCTCGTGGCGACGCGCGGCAACAAGCTGTGGCTGTTCCCCGCCAGCGGGGGCAGCGGCATGCAGCTCATTCGCGACTCCACGACCGCAGGCCGCGTCGGTGGCACGCCGGACGTGAGGCGCGAGGAAGGGCCGGCGTTCGGCAACGACCCGCGCTACATCTACTTCGCGCAGCGCCGCGGCCGCTGGGTGTACAACACCCCGCTGGGCGACTACGACCTGATGCAGTACGACCGCGAGACGGGGCGCGTGACGACCAAGGAGAACCGATGGGGCTCCGCGTTCCGACCCACCCTGTCGCCCGACGGGAAGTGGCTCGTATACGGCACGCGCTACGTGGACCAGACGCGACTCCGACTGCGCAACCTCGTCACGAACGAGGATGCGTGGCTCACCGGCGCAGTGCAGCGCGACGACCAGGAATCGCTGGCGACGCTCGATGTCTATCCCGGCATGAGCTTCACACCCGACTCGAAGTACCTCGTCACCACGTGGGGCGGCAAGCTGTGGAAAGTGGACGTGGCGACGAAGCGCGCCACAGAGATCCCGTTCCAGGCCGACGTGAAGCAGGCCCTCGGCCCGCACGTCGCCTTCGAGTACCGCATCCCGGATTCCTCGACGTTCACGGTGAAGCAGATCCGTGACGCCACGCCGAGCCCCGACGGACGCCGGCTCGCGTTCGTGGCGATGGATCACCTGTACGTGATGGACTATCCGTCGGGCACACCGAGGCGCCTCACGAACGTCAATCAGGGCGAGTTCGAGCCGGTGTGGAGTCCTGACGGAATGTGGATCGCATACACCACGTGGGACGACAGCATCGGCTACCTCAACCGCATGCGCAGCGACGGCAGCGGACGTCCCCAGCGGCTCACGCCCCAGGAAGGGATGTGGACGAATCCCGTCTACACGCCGAATGGCACGCGCATCGTCGCCACGCGCGCACCCTCGCGCAGCTTCCGCACGAGCGCGGGTGGGCGCGGTGGCGCTCCCGGCGACCTCGTATGGATCCCGGCCGCTGGCGGTGCGTCCACCTTCATCGCGAGCAACGCGGGCGACGCACATTTCAGTGCGCGCGATACGTCGCGCATCTTTGCGTACACCGCGCTGCGTGGCCTCTACTCCATGCGGTGGGATGGCACGGACATCAAGTCGATCCTGCGCGTGATCGGCCCGGTGCCGCCGGGCGCGCCACCGGGAGGACGCGGCGCGGGCGCGAACTGGCTGCAGCTCTCACCGGACGGCGCGCATGCACTCGCGCAGGTGAACCTCGAGCTCTACTACATCCCCGACGTGCCGTGGCCCGGCGGACCGGAGCCCACGATCACCGTGGGCGGCACAGGCGGCACGGGCGGCGCCGGCGGCGATGCGCCTGCGGCCGCCGCCGGCTCGGCGTTTCCCACGCGGAGGCTCACCGATATCGGCGCGCAGTTTCCGCACTGGGGCCAGGACGGCAGCACGATCCACTGGTCCATCGGTAATGCGCACGTGGTGTACGACGTCGCGCGCGCCACGGCGTTCGACGATTCGGTGCGCAAGGCGCTGCTCGCCGCGCGCAACGCCACCACGGGCGCGCTCGTCGCAGACTCCGCCGCGGATCCAAGCGGTGCGCGCGGCGGCCGCGGAGGGAACCGACCCCCGCCGCCCCTCTTCAAGCCTTCCGAAACGCGCATCCGTCTCTCCGCCACGCGTGATATCCCGCAGGGCACGGCGGTGCTGCGCGGGGCGCGCATCATCACGATGAACGGCACGCAGGTGATCGAGCGCGGCGACATCGTCATCACCAACAACCGCATCACGGCGCTCGGCGTGAGTGGCACGGTGCCCATCCCGCGCGGCGCCACGGAGATCGACGTCACCGGCAAGACGATCAGCCCCGGGTTCGTGGACACGCATGCGCACCTGCGCCTCGCGTCAGGCGTGCATCGCGACCCGGTGTGGAGCTACGCCGCCAACCTCGCGTACGGCGTCACCACCGCGCGCGATCCGCAGACGGGCACCACAGACGTGCTTTCGTACGAGGACCAGGAGAAGGCGGGCCTCGTCCTCGCGCCGCGCATCTATTCCACGGGGCCGGGCGTGTTTGCCGCGGAGAACATCCGCAGCCTCGACAACGCGCGCACGGTGCTCAAGCGCTACGCCGAGTACTACGACACGAAGACGATCAAGGAGTACATGACCGGCAACCGAGAGGTGCGCCAGTGGGTGATCCAGGCCGCGAATGAGCTACGGCTCATGCCGACGACGGAAGGTGGCCTCGACTACAAGATGAACATGACGGAGGCGATCGACGGCTACAGCGGCCACGAGCACACCATTCCCACGTACCCGCTCCAGTCCGACGTGATTCGCCTGCTCTCGGAATCCGGCATCACCTACACGCCGACGATCATCGTGGCGTACGGCGCGCCATGGGCCGAGAACTACTGGTACGAGCACATGGACCTGTTGCACGACGCGAAGTTGCAGCTCTTCACGCCGTGGAGTGACCTCGAAGGGAAGATCCTGCGCCGCGGCGGCTCTGCCGGTGCGGTGACGACAATGGCGCAGGCCGGCTGGTTCCACGACACGCAGTATCCCATGCGCGTCGTGGGGACCGACATCAAGCACCTCATCGACGCCGGTGGCAGCGCGGGCATCGGCTCGCACGGGCAGCAGCAGGGCATCGGTTATCACTGGGAATTGTGGAACGTGGGCATGGGCGACGGGATGACGTCGATGGATGCCCTCCGGATCGCGACGATCCTCGGCGCGAATGCGCTCGGACTCGGCAAGGACGTCGGCTCGCTCGAGGTGGGGAAGCTCGCGGACCTCGTGGTGTTCGACCGCAATCCGTTGTCCGACCTGCGCAACAGCATCGGCATCCGCTACGTTATGAAGAACGGCCGGTTGTACGACGCGTTGAATCTCGACGAAGTGTATCCGCGGCAGGTGAAGGGCGCGCCATTCCCGTGGAACGAGGATGAGTCGCCCACGCGTGATGCCACGCAGGGTCCGGGCGTGTCGCATTGAGGTACACCCATGGCTGAAACGGAATGGTGGCAGCGCGGCCGGATCGAGGGCGTGCCGGACATGCTCCAGCCGGTCGCCCACATCCTGCTGCAGGTGCGCGAGAGTGTCGGCGAGCTGGTGACGGGACTCACGCCCGACCAGTGGAACGCGCGGCCCGGCGGCGTGGCGTCGGTTGCCTTTCACGTGCGCCACATTCCGGGCGTGGTGGACCGACTCTTCACGTATGCGCGCGGAGAGCCGCTCACCGAGGAGCAATTCGTGGTGCTGCGCGCGGAAGGAGCGGCAGTCTCCGCGGTGGATATTCCCGTACTGCTGACGACACTGGACTACCGCATCGCCGACGCCCTCGCGGAGTTGCGCACGGTGGATCCCGCGACGCTCGGTGAATTCCGCGGCGTGGGTCGCGCGCAACTGCCGTCCACGGTGATCGGCTGCCTGGTGCATGGCGCCGAGCATTCCATGCGCCACGTGGGCCAACTGTCGGTCACGACCCGCGTGCTGCGTGCCGGCGCCGACTCAGGGCGCCTGTCGTCCTGATCGTAGCGAAGTCATTGTCGTCCCGAGCACGCCGAAGGCCTGCTTCTGCTGCCAGGTTCAGCCGGTCGTCGCGATACACTCGATCTCCACGCGCCCGCCGAGGGCGAGGCTCGCGGCGCCGAATGCGCTGCGGGCGGGCAGGTGCGTGGGAAAGTGCTGCACGTACACGGCATTCATTGCCGGCCACTCGCTCATGTCGGCCATCATGACGGTCACCTTCACCACGCGGTCGAGCGACGAGCCATGCCGCTCGAGGATCGCCCGCATGTTGGCCAGCGTCTGCCGGGTCTCGGCCTCGATGCCGCCGGGGACAATCGCGCTGAGCGATTCGGTGGTGCCCATCTGGCCGGAGAGGTACAGCATGTTCCCCACGCGCACCGCGGCGGAGAAGGGGAGTGAGGTCTTCACGGGAAAGGGCAGGTACTCGACGTCCTCGGACATGTCGCCGCTCCAGTAGTGTCAGGGAAGCTCGCCACGCAGGATCGTGGCGAGCGTGTGCATATCGATGTTGCCGCCGCTGACGATGCAGACCACGCGCTGACCGTCGAACTCGTCGCGCTGCGCCGCGGCCAGCGCTGCCGCGCCGGCGCCTTCGGCGACGACGCGCGCGCGCGACGCAAGCGCCAGCACCGCGGCGGCGCACTGCGCGACGCTCACCACCACGCTGCCGGCGAGCAGGTCGCGCACGAGGGGCCACATCTCGTCGAGCACGGCGCCACTGCCCATGCCGTCGATGAAGGTGGGCGTCCGCACGACCGGCGTGGGCGTGCCCGCTTGCAGTGATGCCGAGAGCGGTGCGGCAGTGTCGGCTTCGATCGCGTACACCTTCGTGCGCGGACTCAGCGCTCGTGTTGCGGCCGCAATACCGCAGGCGAGTCCGCCGCCGCCGTAGGGCACCAGGATCGCGTCCACGTCGGAGAGGTCCTCGAAGATCTCGAGCGCGATGGTGCCGTTGCCGGCCATGACAGCGGTGTCCGCGAATGGATGAATGAACAATCCATCGAGTGCGGGGTGGCCCCGGTCCACGAGAGTCTGCCACCATTCCGCGAACGGCACGGGGATGACCTCCGCACCCAGGCGCACGATGGCATCGGTCTTCGCGTGCGGTGCGTGCTCGGGCACCACGACCGTGCAGGCGACGCCGCGTTCCCGCGCGCACCATGCGACGCCCTGTGCCATGTTGCCCGCGCTGGCCGTGTAGACGCCGTGACGCAGCGTGTCGTCGCTCGCGAGGGCCATGGCATTCGCCGCACCGCGCAGCTTGAACGCGCCGATGGGCTGCAGGTTCTCGAGCTTGAGGTGAATGTCCCGCGGGCTGCCCGGAAAGCGGAGCAGTGGCGTTCGCACGACGGTGCCGGCAATGCGATCCCGTGCGGCGTGAATGTCGTCAGGCGTCGGCGGGTGGAGCGTCACGTGATGCGTGCCGACGACAACTAGATCGTCGTGCCGAAGACGCGCCCGACGAGCGCGGAGGCACCCATGGCGAGCGCACCCCAGAACGCGACGCGCGCTGCACCACGCAGCTTGCTCGCGCCTCCCACCTGCGCCGCGACCGCGCCAAGCACCCCGAGCAGCACGAGCGCCGTGGCGATGACGAGCACCGACAACGAGGTGACGGGTGCCACCGCGGCCATGATCACCGGCAGCGTGGCCCCCACCGCGAAGGAGACTGCCGACGCACCGGCCGCCTGCAGCGGACGCGCCGCTGACGCGTCCGAATGCCCGAGCTCATCCCGCGCGTGCGCGCCCAGGGCATCAGTGGCCATCAATTGTGCGGCGACTTGCACCGCGAGCTCCGGCGTGAGCCCACGGTGCACGTAGATCGAGGCCAGCTCGGCGTGCTCCGCCTCCGGATTCGCGGCGAGCTCCGCGCGTTCGCGATCGAGGTCCGCCTGCTCCGTGTCGGCCTGCGAGCTGACGGAGACATACTCGCCCGCGGCCATCGCCATCGAACCCGCGACGAGACCGGCCACGCCCGCCACCAGGATGGCGGGGCGTGCCGTGCCGGCGGCCGCGACACCGACGATGAGGCTCGCGGTGGAAATGAGCCCGTCGTTCGCACCGAGCACGGCTGCGCGCAGCCACCCGATGTGTCCGCCGCGATGTCCTTCGGAATGCAGCACGATGATGCTCCTGGCCGCAAGTCGAGTCGATGGCTGCCCGCCCGACGTGCCGTCGTCATGAGCGCCCGTCGAATATCGGTAGCACGGGATCGCTGTCAATCCTGCATGGCCCGTGAACTTTGCCGCGCCCGCATGCATTGAGTGTGAAACTCCCTTCCATCACGAGACACACAGAACATGATACCGACCATCGGCTACGCGGCGCCGAGTGCCACCGCGCCGTTCCAGCCATTCAATTTCGAGCGGCGTGACACGGGCGCGAGCGACGTCCGCATCGACATCCTCTTCTGCGGCGTCTGTCACTCCGACCTCCACACGGCGCGAAGCGAGTGGGGCAGCTCCGTGTATCCCTGCGTGCCGGGCCACGAGATTGTCGGGCGCGTGATCGGCGCTGGCGCGGACGTCACCGCCTTCAAGGTTGGCGACCTCGTGGGCGTGGGCTGCATGGTCGATTCCTGCCAGCACTGTGCAAGTTGCGCCGAAGGACTGGAGCAGTACTGCGAGAACGGGATGGTGGGCACGTACAACAGCCCGGACAAGCACACCGGCGGCGTGACGTACGGCGGCTACTCGAAGGACATCGTCGTGGACCAGAAGTTCGTGCTGCGCGTGTCGGAGAAGCTCGACCCGGCCGCGGCGGCCCCGCTGCTCTGCGCGGGCATCACCACGTGGTCGCCGCTGCGCCACTGGAAGATCGGCAAGGGCCACCACGTCGGCGTGGTGGGCCTGGGCGGACTCGGCCACATGGCCATCAAGCTCGCGCACGCGCTCGGCGCGCACGTGGTGCTGTTCACCACGTCGCAGTCCAAGGCGGCGGACGCGAAGCGGATGGGTGCCGATGAAGTCGTGATCTCGAAGGATGCGGACGCGATGGCCGCGCGCGCGGGCACGCTCGACTTCATCATCAACACGGTGGCGGCGCCGCACAACCTCGATCCGTTCCTCTCGCTGCTCCAGCGCGACGGGACCATGACGCTCGTGGGTGCGCCCTCGGAGCCGCATCCGTCGCCGGCCGTGTTCAACCTCATCATGCAGCGGCGCAGCCTGGCCGGCTCGCTCATCGGCGGCATCGAGGAGACGCAGGAGATGCTCGACTTCTGTGCCGAGCATGGAATCGTGTCGGACATCGAGGTCATCCCGATCCAGCAGATCGATGCCGCCTACGAGCGCATGCTGAAGAGCGACGTGAAGTACCGCTTCGTCATCGACATGAAGTCGCTCGCGGCGGCGTAACCGGCATTCGTACCGGCGGGGCTGCTACTGGACGCTGCGGAACTCGCAGCGGTTGCGTGAGGCCCAGTTGAGCAGGTCCTGGAGCGTATCGCGGTCGCCCGCCGCGTAACTTCGTCGCGCGCCCACGGTGCCGGGATCCTCGCTGGATGCGGCGGCGAAGGCGGCCACCGGAATGCGCCAATGCTGCCAGCGGGAGTAGTGCACGGGGGCCGTGAGCCAGCCGTCGATATTGCCCCACTGCTTCGCCGCATCGAGCGGCGCGCTGCCAGGCGACGACCGGGCGAAGAGCGGAATCGCGATACAGGTGGACGCCGTGGCGTCCACCGACACGACGCAGAAGTCGTGCACGTCCGCGACGGCACGGTCCTCGGTGTCCGTGCGCTGTGCGTTGGTCTCGCTTCCGCCGATGGTGCGCAGCTGCCGCGTATCGAGCCGGGCGACGAGGCCCGGAATGATCTCCGTGATGTCGAGCTGCGTCATGATGTCGCCCAGAGGGAGTGAGCCCGAAGTCTAGCGGGTGACGGCGCGACTTCAGGGAAGCCGCGCGCCCGACATTGCGACGACCGAATCGCCCGTGGGATCGACGTACTTCCGCGCCACGATGCCGCGCACGAGCGCCGACGTCTGGTGTCGGAAGCCCGGCGTCTGGCCCGTGGCGACGCCCACGATGCACGCGGCGACGTCCGCGCTCGTCTGACCGGCGGCCGCATACGTCGCCTCGGCGGCCGTGGTGTACGCGTTCAGCATCGCGCCGTAGGCGCCCTGGAGCTCCGGCGTGAGGTGCTCGCTGGTGTGCATCACGGACGCCACGAACTCGGAGTGCACGGCGCCGGGCTCGATGAGTGACACGCTGATGCCGAGCCGCTGTGCGACCGGGGCGAGGCTCTCCATCAATCCTTCCACGGCAAATTTCGACGCGCAGTAGGCGTCGTTGAAGGGTTGGCCGACGAGCCCGCCGATGCTGGTGACGCTGATGATGTGGCCGGAACCCGCGCGCCGCATCGAGGGGAGTACGGCGTGTGTCATGCGCCACGTCCCGAAATAGTTGACGTCCATGATGCGTTGCGCCGTGGCTTCGGACGTCTGCTCCATTGCGCCCAGGTAGCCGGCGCCAGCGTTGTTGACCAGCACGTCGATGCGGCCGTGCCGCTCGAGGACATCCGCGACGCCGCGACGCACCGACGATGACTGCTGCACGTCGAGCTCGCGCACCTCGAGCGTCACGCCGTCTTCAGCGGCCCGGCTGTCGAGGGTGCGGCGGCGCGACTGGTCGCGCATGGTGGCCACGACGAGGAAGCCGGCCTTCGCGAGCGCGACGGCGGTCTCGAGACCGATGCCGGACGACGTTCCCGTAACGAGTGCGGTTCCTGGCATGGCTACCGGGGCATGGGCGGGCTCTGGGATTCGTTTTGCGCAGGGTGGAAGATGCGGGGCGGCGCCGTCTTGGGAAGGTCAAGGCTGGCGCGCGCTCAATGGTGCTGCCGCTCGATCACGACTTCGGGGAACCGCCGTGGTACCGCGGCGAGCGCGCCCGAGTGTCCGTCCAGCGCCTCGTCGAAGAACGCCGCGATCGCAGCGGTGATGGCCAACAGGCCACGCTGCGGGGCGATGATGCGGCCGCCGAATCGCTTGATGGTAGACCCCATGACGAAGGGTGCGTCACTGAAGTTGAGGTGGCCCGTGCCCGCCACGCTGCCGATCCAGAGCGCTCCACGGGAGCGTGCGACGAGCGAGTCCAGCGCCGCGCGCCCGCCCACCGAGAACGCGACGAGTGCGTGCCGGCCGGTCGCAAGTGTCGTCGCCGCGGCTCGTCGCGCGCGGTGCCCGACTGCCCTCAGCTCTCCTGGTATTTCCAGTTCCGCGACTTGCCCTCGGCCATCCATTCGAGCGCCTGGGCGATGCGCTTCGCCCTGGTCTCCTCGCGCTTCGCCTCGGTGATCCACTCGATGTACTCGCGCCGATGACTCGGCGGGAAGGCCTCGAACGCGGTCTTCGCCTTCCTGTTCTTCGCCAGCGCGGCCACGAGCTCGGGCGGTGTGGCTGGTACCGGCTTCGGCTTGCCCTTCGGCCGCGCGACGGTGGTCCCTTCCTCGTTCAGCCGCATCGCGGCCTTGATGAAGGCGGTGAGCACCTTGCGGGACGGCAGGTCTTCGACGGATGTCAGGCGACCCATGTTGCCCGCCGCCTCGCCACCCTTCGCGCTGCTGGGCGCGAGCCCGGGAATGAGCGCTGCCTTCCAGAAGCCGAACACCGCGTGCTCCTTGAACGCCGCCATGCTGCACATCACGCTGCCGCTGTAGGCGAAGAACGGCGCACCCCACTTGATGGTCTCCTCGACGTCGGGACATGCCGCGTGTACGACGTCCCTCAGGTGCGCCAGGATGGGCCTGGCGAACGCTTGCTGCTTCGCGATGTACGTATCGACGCGGGGATCACGGGTGCCCATGCGTGCCGCCGGGAAGGAATGTGAGGAGATGCGGCCAGCGCCGGTGGCAACCGGCCGGCCGCAGGTGTGCGCGAAGATAGCGTCCACGGCGCGTCTGTACAGTCGGAAACGAAGGAGCGCGGCGCCGTATGGCGCCGC
>JBDTYL010000354.1:0-12486 GCA_040005695.1 bacterium
CTGGACACCGTGATCGGCGAAGGCGGCATGAAGATCTCGGGCGGCGAGAAGCAGCGCCTGTCCATCGCGCGTGCGCTGCTCCGGAACCCGCAACTCCTCGTGTTCGACGAGGCCACCAGCTCGCTCGACTCGCTCACGGAGGAGGAGATCAGCCGCACGATGCGCGACGTCGCCGAAGGCGCGGACGTGATCACCGTGCTCATCGCGCATCGCCTCAGCACCGTGCTGCACGCGGATCGCATCTTCGTGCTCGAACGCGGCCGCGTGGTGGAGCAGGGGGGCCACGACGAGCTGCTGAGTCGCAAGGGACTCTACTACGCGATGTGGCGGCAGCAGGTCGGCGAGCGGCGTATGTCACCCTTGACGGGCACGCCGGGCGCCAACCCGTCGCTTGCCGTGGCCGGCGACTGAATCCGGCGCGGAGACACCGGACGAAACGTCTCATTCGCGCGCGTCATCTCGCCCGAGTGCGAGGCCCGCGCCGCCCCTGGAGCACTTCGCCGCGCCAGGTCATTGTGATCGCCGTCACCCTCGCCACCGTCGCAGAATGAGTCATATCGCGCAGGACGCCGGACACGTGGTCCGACCTGCCGGGCAAGGTGTGCTCTAACCCTTTCCGCCATTTGGTGTTATAGAAGGGGCAGGTACGGCATGATGCTCGCCACTCTCCCCCTCTCATGAGCGGAAACCAGACGCCTGACCAGCCTACGGTCATTGTGCCCGAGCGACGTCGCTTTGGCGGGCAAGCGGAAGTAACTCCCCTGCACGACGAGCAGCGAGAAACGGCGGCCGCGGACGTGCTTCGCGCGCAGTCCACGTCGCGCATGCTCGCCGCCGTCGTCGTGGCCGTATTGCAACTCGGCCTGCTGCATCGCGTCACCGCCAACGCGCTCGTCGATCGGACGACCGCCGGCGTGGTGATCGCGGTGTTCGTGTACCTCCTGGTCGTCGGCACCATCTCCAAGGTGGTGAGCCGCAGCCGGCGCGCGTCACCTACGCTCGTCACCTTCGCGCTCTTCACCGACCTGCTGTTCATCTACGCGCTCACCGCCACGACCACCACGCCAGAGCACTACGAGCGCGCGCTGCTCGGCACCATCGTCGTCGTGCACGTCGCGAACTTCTTCTTTGGCCGCCGCCAGGCGTGGCGCGTCGTGCAGGCCGGCGTCGGCAGCTACCTCGTCCTCATCGCGTGGGCCACGGCGCAGGGCCTGCGCATCGACGTGGCGGAAGAGGTGTGGACGCTCGCCCTCTGCGCAGCGGCCATCGTGCTCATCGTCGTGCAGGCCAGCGACGTGCGCCGCCGGCTCCGCGCCATCGTGCGCCTGTTCGAGCATGCCGAGGTCGGGGACTTCTCGCGGGAATACGACGCCGCGGCGGACGCGCGTCCTGACGCCATCACGCGAGTGGGCATCGCCTACAATGGCGTGCGCACGCAGCTGGCGAGCATGGTCCTCACCGATCCGCTCACCGGCTGCCTCAACCGGCGCGGCTTCGACCAGGCCCTCGCGCGCGAGGTCTCCCGGTCCACGCGATCCGGCAGCGAGTTCGCGCTGCTCGCGCTCGACCTCGACCACTTCAAGCTGGTGAACGACACCTACGGCCACCTCGCGGGCGACGTCGTGCTGCGCGCCGTCGGCTCCCTGCTGGTCAAGGCGGGCCGCGCCGGCGACGTCGTGGCGCGTGTCGGCGGTGAGGAATTCGCCATCCTGCTCGCCGACACCGGTGCGACCGGCGCACACCTCTTCGCCACGCGGCTGTGCGAGCGGATCGGCAAGTTTCCGTTCGAGGTCGGCGTCAACATGGTGCCGGTCACGCTCACCACCAGCATCGGCGTCGCCGTTGGCGGTCCGCGGGGCGTGCCCAACTTTGCCGAGCTGCTGTGGTCGCGCGCCGACGACGCGCTGTACGAGGCGAAGCGCTCCGACAGGAACTGCGTCCGCGTGTGGACCGCCGTCACGCGCCGCTCGGGCGACTTTGCGGCCATCCGTCTCGTGAGCGACGAGGACGACTCCATCGCCCGCTGAGCGCCCCCGCTAGCCCAGGAGCGTATCGAAGGCGTCATCGCACGCCGAGAGGCAGTGCGCGAGCCCCTCGGGCGTGTGGTCGCCCATGTGCCCGATGCGCACGCTCGTGTCCTTGTTCTTCCCGTAGCCGCTGCCGATCGTGAACCCGCGTTCCGCCACGGCCTGCAGTACGCTCGACGCCGTGAGCCCGGTGGGCAGCGTCACGCTCGTCACCGACGGAGAGCGATGACCTGCGGTGGCGAGCACGTGGATCGCGTCGCCATGACGTGCGGCGAGCGCATCCACCCACGCATGGGTCTGCGTCGCCATCGTCGCGTGCCGCGCCCACCGTCCCGGCATCGTCTCGCGCACGATGGCCGGCAACTGCACGTCGGCCGCGAAGAAGAGCGGAATGGCCGGCGTGTTCGGCGTCTGGTTCTTCACGGCGTACGCATCGAACTCCACGAGGTCGAAGTACAGACCTCGGTCAGCCTGCGCGCGCGCGCCGGCGATGAACGCCGACGACGCTGCTGCGAACGCGAGCCCCGGCGGCAGCGCCAGCGCCTTCTGCGATCCCGTGAGCGCATAGTCGAGTTCCCAGTCGTCGAACCGGAGCTCGGCGCCACCGATCCCCGTGACGGAATCCACCAGGCACACGGCGCCATGCTCGCGCGCCAGCCGCGTCACCGCACGCACGTCCGTGAGCGCGCCGGTGGATGTCTCCGAATGCACTACCGTCACCGCCGCATACCGCGTGGCCTTGAGCCGCTCCGCCAGCGAATCGAGGTCCACGGTCGAGCCCCACGACACCTCGAGCACGTCGCTCGCGCGCGCCGTCGCCTGCACGATGGCGGCGAAGCGGGCGGAGAACGCGCCGTTCACGATGCAAAGGAACCGGCCGGCCGGCGCGGAGCGCACCCCCGCCTCCATCAGCCCCGTGGCTGACGAGCTGCTGATGTACACGGGGCGCAGGGTGCCGAAGATCTCCCGCAGCGCAACCTCGAGTCGCGCGAAGAGTGCCTCGAACACCGAGCCCCGGTGCGGCAGCATCGGGCGCGTCATCGCCTCGAGCACCTCGCGCCGCACCTCCGTGGGACCGGGAAAGAAGAAGGTGCCATCGGTGAGCAGGGGCATGGTCATCCGAGCGCGAGCTCCAGTAACTGGTCGAACGTGGTGAGCACGAAGTCGGCGGACGAGACGACCGGCTCGCGCCGCACGAATCCGGTAAAGGCGGCGAACGCATCCACCGCGGGCCGCATTGCAACGTCGGTGACGCCGTCGCCCACGGCAAGCGCGCGCGACGGCAGGCGCAGCGCCTTCACGACGATCGGCTTGCCGCCAGCCGTCGCCAGCGGGGTCGCCGTATCGAAGCCCGCGTACGCGCCGCGGGCATCGACGTGCACCGACACGGCGTGCACGTCGGCGTCCCCCAACCCGACAAGCGCTGCAACGGGAAGGATGGCCTCGCGCAGCCCGCCGCTCACGAGTACCACGCGTCGCCCCGCGTGGCGCAGTCGCGTCACGGCGGCCACGGCGCCCGGTGCGACCGACGCCACGTAGGCGCGCGAGAGGGCAGCGATCTCGTCGCGGCCTGGCGCCACCAGTGCGAGCCGCTGGCCATACACGGACTCCAGCGCGATCTCGCCGCGCATCGCGCGGTCGGTGAGCGCCGACACCTCCGCACCCACTGCGGCACCGCGGAGCGCGGCAAGCCAGTCGATGCCCTCGATGCCGCAGAGCGTGGAGTCCACGTCGAGCACGATGCTCGCAAAGCCAGCAGCCGTCACAGGACGTTGCCCGGCGCAAGAATGCCGGCGGGATCGAGTTCGTGCTTCACCGCCTCCATCGTCCGCACCTGCAGTGGTGACATCTGCAGCGGCAGCCACTTCCGCTTGAGCTTCCCGATCCCGTGCTCCGCCGCCACCGTGCCGCCGAGTGCGATCACCTCGCGCAGCGTCGCCTCCACCACCTTGTCGATGCGCGCGAGCGCATCCGCGTCGTCCGCGATGAAGTTCTGGTGTGGATGACCGTTGCCCGCATGACCGTAGATCACCGCTTGCGCGATACCCGCCTCGTCGGCCAGCGCGCGCGCGCGTCCAATCGCTCGCGCGAGATGGTGATAGGGCACCGCCCAGTCCGTGGACACCTTGCGGCCGCCGTGCTCGCGCCGCGCAGCACCGCGCTCGTTCATGTGCGCCGGCACCGCGTGTCGCACGCGCCGCGCCTCGCGCAGCGCCGTCTCGCCCTCGTATACACGCATGTCGTCCACGATCGCCCCGTGCGCCACGGCGAGTGCCAGCCATGCGTCCAGCGCCGGCTCCGTGCCGTCCGGCGGCACCTCCTCGACATACACGAAGGCCGTGGCTCCCATCGCCCAACCGCTCGAACCCTCCGCCGCCCGTGCGATGGCGAGCGCCAGCACGTCGAAGAACTCCAGGCAGCGCGGATACACCGCTCGGCTCTCGCGCGCGGCGACGATGAACTGCAGCGCGTCCAGTTCGGTCGCGAACGGGATGGCCAGCCCCACTACCTGCTCCGGTAGTGGCAGTAGCGCGACCTCCACTTCGACGACCACGCCCAGCGTGCCCTCGCTGCCCACGAACCAGTCCACGGGATCGTGTGCGAGCGCGTAGCCCACGGTGTTCTTCTCGAGCGCCGTCCGCCGGAGGTCGGCGATCGAGCCATCCGCCATCGCCACGCGAAGGGCCCGCACGTGCGGCCGCGTGGCACCGTAACGGTACGATCGCGCACCGGACGCATTGCAGGCGACCGCACCGCCCACCGTGCACTCCTCCTCGCTCGTGGGGTCCGGCGCGAAAAGCAGGTCGTGCTCGGCGCACGCACGCTTGAGGTCCCCCACCAGCACGCCCGGCTCCACCCGCGCAATGCGGGCGACGGGATCGATGTCGATCACGCGTGGCATGGCGCGCAGCGAGAGCAGCGTGCCTCGATCGCAGATCGACGCACCAGTGGTACTGGTCTGGCCACCGGCCGCCGTCACCGCGGTGCCGGACGACGACGACTCGGCGAGCAGCGCCGCGACTTCCTCGGCACTGGTCGGGCGCGCCACGCCGTCCGGCACCAGCACGAGCCCGGATGCGTCGGTCGCGTAGGCGCGGCGCACGCCTTCGTCATGCGAGATCTCCACCGCCGGCGAATCGCCCACTACGACCGGCGGAAATGCACGACGGTGGCCGACGTCACGTCGGGGAGGCGGAGGAGTGCCTCGCGCACACCCGGGTTCACCGTGCCGTCCACGCTGATGGCGGCGAGCGCCTCGCCGCCCTGCGCGAGACGCGCCTGGTGATACTCGGCGATGTTCACACCGGCGTCGCCGAGCACCGTGCCGACGCGTCCGATCACGCCGGGCACGTCGAGGTTGGTGAGGATGACGAGCGTGTCGCGCGGCGCGATGTCCACGTGGAAGCTGCCGATGCGCGTGAGGCGGCCCGCCGAACCCTCTGGCGCGACGCCAGCCACGGCAATCTCCTGCATGCCTCCGCTCAGGCTCACCTGGATGCCATACGCGCCGAGCGCCGTCGTCTCCGAGCAGGAGAGCTCCATGCCGCGTCCCTCGGCCAGCGAGCGCGCGTTGATGAGGTTGAGACGTTCCACGTCGACGACGCCGTCCAGCACGCCGGCGGCCGCAGACGCGAGCAATGCCGCCGCCGCTCCGGCCAGCTCGGCGCCGCAGCGCAGCGACAACCGCTGCACGGCACGCACGCCGCGGTCGGCGAGGATCGCGCGCGCCACCGATGCGGCGCGCCGCGTGACGTGGAGCGCCGACTGCAGCTCCTTCCAGTCGCCATCGCCGGCGCCCGCGACGTTGATGGAGCGCGACAGCTCGTTGTGCAGCAGCGCGTCGCGAACGGCCGCACACGCATCCACCGCCACGTTGCGCTGCGCTTCTGCACTCGACGCGCCGATGTGCGGTGTGAGGAACGTGTGTGGTGCGCTCCGCAACGGGCTGTCCACCGCGAGCGGTTCCTTCGTGAAGGCGTCCACGATCGCGCCGCGCAGGTGGCCGCTCTCCAGTGCATGGATCAGGGCCGCCTCCTCGATGATGCCGCCGCGCGCCATGTTCACCGCGACCGCGCCGTTCTTCAGGCGCGCCAGCTCGCGGCGGCCGATCATGCCGAGTGTCTCTTCGGTGAGCGGCGTGTGGACGGTAAGGAAGTCGGCCTCGTCGAGGCCGTCCTCGAGCGTTGCCACGCGACGGATGCGGAGGGTGCGGAAGCGTTCGTCGCCGACGTACGGATCGTATCCCACCACGTCCATGCCGAATGCAAGCGCGCGCGTCGCGATCTCGCCGCCGATGCGTCCGACACCCACGATCACGAGCGTCTTGCCCTTGAGCTCCGTGCCGAGGAGCTTCGAGCGGTCCCACTTGCCGTCGCGCATTGACGTCGCCGCATGCGGCAGGTGCCGCAGCAGGCCAATCACCGTGCCGAAGAACAGCTCGGCGACCGCGACCGTGTTGCCCGCCGGCGCATTGATGACGGCGATGCCGAGCGCGGTGGCGGCCTCGATGGCGATGTTGTCCACGCCCACGCCGGCGCGTCCCACCACGCGAAGCTTCGTGGCGCGCTTGAGCAGCTCCTCGGTGACGCGCGTCGCACTGCGGCCCACGAAGGCATCGTAGTCGCCGATGCGCTCCAGCAGCTCGGCCGGCGGCAGCGTCGGCACTTCATCGACGATGAACGACGGCTCGGCGACGAGCAGCGCGACGCCATCCGCGTCGATCTCGTCGGTGACCAGGATTCGGTAGGACACGGGCGCTCTGGTATCGGGTGTGGGCAAGCTCGTGCGCCGGCGTGGTGCGGGCAAGGCATGGAATGTTCGCTCGACGAAGGGCATATTCGGGTCCATGCCCTCCGTGTCGCGCAAGGCGCGTCTCCTCGATGTCGTCTCGCTGCTCTGCATCCTTTCCGGCGCCGGCCTGTGCTACGTGGCCAGCGTCCGCTTCCAGGAAATCGGACGCCTGTCATACCGGCACCCGGGCCCCCGTTCCGAGTCCGCGCTGGCAGCGGCCGATCATGCGCGCTACCTCGCGTACGCCGGTGTCGGTCTCATCGCGGCGGGATGCGTCGTCGGTGTCGGCGGAGCCATTGCGGTCGCGCGCCGGAAAGCCGCGACCGCGTAGCGCGCACTTCCGCGGCCGCGTCGTCGCTAGCCGACCGTCATCACCCCGTCGCTGACCAGCACTGCCGCGCCGCCGACCCGCACCGCGGTCACCGTCCCAGCGGCCACGTCCGCTTCCACCTCGAGGATGCTCGGGCGACCCATCTCGAATCCCTGCTCGACACGCCACGAGAGCAGGCCGTCGCGCCGCGGATCGCGCGTCGCGAGGTAGCCGGCCAGGGCCGCGCACGCGCTGCCGGTGGCGGGATCCTCGGGCACGTTCAGCGCCGGCGCGAACATGCGGCCGTGAAAGTCGGTGCCGCGTCGTTCGCCTCCGCGCGCGAACACGAACACCTCCGCGGCCCACGACCCCTTGAGCGTCGCCTCCCAGGCGTCCATGCGAAGACGCGCCCGTGCGACCGCGGCCAGGTCGCGCACGGGCACGAACAAGAATGGAAGTCCGCACGACAGCGGCTGCGGTGCCCACGCGTCGTCGAGAAGGTCGTCGACGTCGAGGCCGATGACCTGCGCGATGGCCGAGCGATCCGCCGCGAGCGCACCCGCCTCGGGCAACTTCGCCACCGAGAGCTGTGCGGAGGTCGGCCGCCCCTCGGTGGCGCGAATCGTCACCGGCACCGGACCCACGCCTTCCTCCAGCACAATGCGTGTTGCGTCGCCCGTGAGCGGAATCTCGCCGATGGCCGCGAGCACGATGGCCGTGCCGATCGTCGGATGCCCCGCAAAGGGCATCTCGCTGCCCGGCGTGAAGATCCGCACGCGCCGCGTGTGCGTTGCGTCCGCCGGTGGGTACACGAACGTCGTCTCGGAGTAGTTGACCTCCCGCGTGATCTCCAGCAGGCGGTGCTCGGGAATCTCCCGCGCGTCGGGAAACACGGCGAGCTGGTTGCCCGCGAACGGCACGTCCGTGAAGACGTCGGCGGTGACGAACCGGAAACCAGGCATGTGCGTCGGTCTCCTACTTTTCGTCCATGAACGGATAGCGGTACTCCGTGGGCGGCGAGAAGGTCTCCTTCACGCTCCGCGCGCTCACCCACCGCACGAGGTTCAGCTTCGAGCCCGCCTTGTCGTTCGTGCCGGAGCCGCGCGCGCCGCCGAACGGCTGCTGGCCCACCACCGCACCCGTGGGCTTGTCGTTCACGTAGAAGTTGCCGGCGGCGTTCCGCAGCATGTGCATCGCCTGGCGCACCGCCTGGCGGTCGTTGGCGAACACTGCGCCAGTCAACGCATACGGCGACGTGCTGTCCACGATGCGGAGCGTCTCCTCCCACGTCGCGTCGTCGTACACGTGCACCGTCACCACGGGGCCGAAGATCTCCTCGCACATCAGGCGGTAGGCCGGGTCCTTCGTCTCCACCAGCGTCGGGTGCACGAAGTATCCGCTCGTGCCATCGACCTTGCCCCCCGCGATGATCGTCGCGTTCTTCCGCGCGTCATCCACGTACTCGGAAATCCGCGTGAACGCCTTCCGGTCGATCACGGCGCCCATGAAGTTCCGGAAGTCCGTGATGTCGCCCACCTTGATCTCGTCCATCATCGCCACGCAGCGGTCCTTCACGTCGGGCCACAGGGAGCGCGGCACGTAGACGCGGCTCGCGGCCGAGCATTTCTGTCCCTGGTACTCGAACCCGCCGCGCACGATCGCCACCGCGAGCGCCGCCGCGTCAGCCGAGGGATGCGCCACGATGAAGTCCTTGCCGCCCGTCTCGCCGACGATGCGCGGGTAGCTCCGGTACGTGGACATGCTCGCGCCAATCGTCTGCCACATGGAGTTGAACACGCGCGTGCTGCCGGTGAAGTGCACGCCCGCGAGGTCGCGGTGCGACAGCGCGATCTCCGAGATGGCCACCGGATCGCCCGGCACGAAGTTGATCACGCCGGGGGGCAGCCCCGCCTCCTCGAGCAGCTTCATGAGGTAGTAGGACGAGAGCATCGCCGTCGCGGCAGGCTTCCACACCACCGTGTTGCCCATCAGCGCCGGCGCCGTGGGCAGGTTCCCGGCGATCGACGTGAAGTTGAACGGCGTCACCGCGTAGACGAAGCCCTCGAGCGCCCGGTAGTCCAGCTGGTTCCACATCGCGCTGGTGCTGAGCGGCTGCTCCTCGTACAACTCCTGTGCGTACGCGGGATTGAACCGCCAGAAGTCGATCAGCTCGCACGCCGAGTCGATCTCCGCCTGGTACGCCGTCTTCGACTGGCCCAGCATCGTTGCGGCGTTGATGGTCTGCCGCCACGACGTGGTAAGAAGGTCCGCGGCGCGCAGGAACACCGCCGCGCGGTCCTCCCACGCCCAGTTCGCCCAGTCCGATTCCGCTGCCTTCGCCGCGGCGATTGCCTGCTCCACCACCGCCGGCGACGCACGGTGCCAGTCGGCGAGCACGTGCGTGTAGTCATGCGGCATCACGCTCTGCCCAAGATCCCCCGTGCGCACTTCCTTTCCGCCGACGATGGCCGGGATATCCACGCGCTCCCTGGCCATGGAAGCGAGACGCGTCTTCAGCGCCGCCTTCTCCGGCGTGCCGGACGCATAGGACTTCACGGGCTCGTTGACCGGCGGCGGAACGCGGCGCGTGCCGGAGAAGGCAGCCAGCGGTGCGGAGGAATCAGGAGCGGACATGTGCCAGCGGGATCGGGGTGACGGGTCGCGTGGGTCGGGCAAAAAGATAATCCGCCGCGAGGCGTCCGTTGCCCCCCGCACCCCTCCACGCTGACTATTCTCCGCCATGGCTTCCGCTCTCGGCGCTCCCCGCCTTGTTCTGCTCCTCGCCCTCGCGCTGCTGCCCGCCTGCGCCGCATCGCCAGTGCAGTGGGACGCCGAGCGCGCCGAGCGCGCGCGCGCTGGCGCGATGGACCTCTCACCAGACGGCCAGCTCGTTCCGGACAGCCTCACCGCGGACAGTGCGGACCTCGCGCTGCCGTCCGCTGCCTGCCCCGGCTCCCTTGCACTCGCGCGCGCCGGACGGACGCTCTTTGCCGTCTGGTGGTCGCCGCGACACGACAGCACGGCCCTGCTCGCCTCCGCCTTCACGTCGGACCACGGCGCGCACTGGAGTCCGGTGGTGGCCGTGGACAGCACCGATCACGGCGCCAGCGGATGCGTCCGGGCGCCGCCGGCGATCGCCGCCGACGCGGGCAGCGGCTACGTGCACATCGTCTATTCCATGCTCGCGCCGGAAGGACCGGGACTCTTCTTCTCCCACTCGATGGACGGCGGCGCATCCTTTCACTCGCCGGTGCCGATACTCTACGGGGAGCGGCTGGGCCGCATGAGTGTGGCCGCCGATGGCAACCTCGTCATCGTCGGCTTCGAAGACCCCAACAGCCGGACTCCCCGCATCGGCCTCGCGCTGTCGAGAACCATGGGCCACATTTTCGAGGATCGCCTGCTGCCCGTGTCCGATGACAACGGCGAGGCCGTCTCGCCCCTCGTGTCCATCCGCGGGCACCGCATGGCTGTCGCGTGGCGGGAGGCCGGCGGCGCCACGGCGCCCACCTATCGCATTCGAACCGGAACTGTTCCCTGACGACACTCGGCGCACATCGATGCGGGTAATCTTCGCTGATGACGACGTCATCGCCCGGACGCTCACGGCTGCGGTGCTCGCCGACCTCGACCACGAAGTCACCGTGGTAGAGAACGGAGGCGACGCGTGGCTGGCGTTCCAGGCTGCGCCGGCGCCGCTCGTCGTGCTCGACATCAACATGCCCGGGCTCGACGGGCTCGAGGTCTGCCGCCGCATTCGCACGCATGAGGCGGGACGCGAGACGTTCGTGCTGGTTGTCACGGCACGCGATGGCCGCGAGGACCTCGCGGCCGTGCTGGAGGCCGGCGCCGACGACTATGTGACCAAGCCGTGCTCGCCGGAGAACCTGCGCGCGCGCCTCGAGATCGCCGAGCGGCGCATCGCACAGGATCGGGCGCGGCGTGCGGCGGAGGCGGAGCTCGCAAGGGCGCGCTGGCTCGCCGGCATCGGCGAAACGACCATCGCCCTCGAGCACGAGATCAACAACCCGCTCTCTGCCCTCCTTGGACATGCCGAGCTGCTGCTCATGGAAGGAAGCCTGAGCGAGGATCAGCTCGAGCAGCTGAAGATCATCCAGGAGCAGGCCTCGCGCATCGCGCAGGTGGTCCGCCGGCTGGCCAAGCTCAAGAATCCCCAGTCCGTGGAGTATCTGGCGGGCGCCCTCATGCTCGATCTCTCCTCGCGCGCCGGACGGCCCGAGTGACGTCGCGACACTACTTCGGCGCCCACACCATCGACACCGGCGGCATTCACATGGCCGCGCGCCGGGCCGCTGCGGCGGGCATGCGCGCCCTGCAGATCTTCACCGCCATCCCCAAGTACTACAACGACCGTGTCTCGATCCGTCCGGAACGGGTGGTGCGCTTTCGCGAAACGCTGGCGGCCACGGACATCGCGCCGGAACGCGTGGTCGTGCACGCGGCATACGTGCTGAACACCGCCACACCCGACGACGAGAAGTGGGTGCGCGCGCGCGACGGCCTGGCGAGGGAACTGGAGCGCTCGACAGCGCTGGGGGTCGGCGCAGTCTGCTTTCATCCGGGCGCCGCGACGGACGACGACCGCGACGGGGCCGCGCGCCGGATCGCCGCGGCCATCGTGCTCGCGCTCGAGCAGGTGCAGGGCGACACGCGCCTCCTCGTGGAGAATACCGCCGGCGCGGGGAAGACGATGGGGCGTACCCCCGAGGAAATCGGGAGCATCCTTGGCCACGTGCCGGCGCGACTGCGCGCCCGCACGGGCTACGGCCTCGACACCTGCCACCTCTACGCGAGCGGATTCGACCTCCGCGAGTCGCCCACGGCGGCGGCACACCTGCTCGACGCCTTCGAGGAAGCCACCGGTGAGGTGCCCGGCTTCTTTCACTTCAACGACAGCGAGGGCGCGCTCGGATCGAACAAGGACCGTCACATGCTCATCGGCGAGGGGAAAATCGGCGCGGAGGCATTCGGCTGGCTGCTCGCGGACCGCCGCACGCGCGATTTGCCCCTCATTCTCGAGACGCCCCAGCGCGACGTCGACATCCACGACGAGAGCGACGCACCGGACCCGTACGACGTGCAGATGATCGAGCTGCTCGCACGCCTGGCGGACGATCCTGCGCCCCGGTAGCGGGCGTCAGCCGTGCATGCGCGCGTGTGATCGCGCGCACATTCCGGTTGCCGATGCGTGCCGTGCATGGCGCATCAGGCGGGTGCTTCGAGGGGCATCGGCCGCGTTTTCATAGGGAAATCCCTCACTTTCCCTATTGCGCGCACGATGAGGCATTGTATCTTGCGCCCCGTCGTACAGCGTTTCGCTCATAGCGAGAACCTGTT
>JBDTYL010000355.1:0-3124 GCA_040005695.1 bacterium
ACCTTCTTCAAGTAGACCACCGCGGTGTAGGTGTTGAGCTCCTCGAACACATGATACGCGCGCCGGTCGTCCACCTGCGTCGAGACCGTCCAGCGCGCATCGGCCGCGTCGCCGAAGGTGATGGCGCGCGACGGACAGGCCTGTGCGCACGCCACCGTGAACTCGTCCGGCACCAGCTCGCGGCCCTCCACCCTGGCGCGCGTTTCCGCCTCACGGATGCGCTGCACGCACATCGTGCACTTCTCCATCACGCCCTTGCCGCGAACGGTCACGTCCGGATTGAGCTGCCAGTCGAGCGGCTCCGGGAACGCGTACTGCTTGCGATCCTCTTCGCCGTACCCGAACCAGTTGAAGTAACGCACCTTGTACGGGCAGTTGTTGGAGCAGTACCGCGTGCCGACGCAGCGGTTGTAGACCTGCACGTTCAGGCCGTCGGGTGCGTGATAGGTGGCGTACACCGGACACACCGGCTCACAGGGCGCGTTGCCGCAGTGCTGGCAGAGCATCGGGACGAACCGCGCCTCGAAGTCCTCCGTGAACTGGCCTTCATCCGCGCCCTCGAAGTAGCGCTCGAGGCGCAGCCAGTTCATCTCGCGACCACGCGTGATGTTGAAGCCCGGCTTGGCCACCGCATAGACCGTCGCGTTCTGCCACGGCGCGCCCACGGTGGGGATGTTGTTCTCGGCGTAGCACGCCGTCACGCAGGCTGAACAGCCGGTGCAGCGCGCCAGGTCGATCGTCATGGCCCATCGGCGACTGGTCATACCCGACCAGTGATCCGGGGCGTACATGCCCTTGTCCTTGCCGTGATCCTTCGAGTCGATCGTGCCGAGCTGACCCTGGGCATCGGCCGCTTCGGGCGAGCGCAGTCCGGGCAGGAATGCGTGACTGGGTTCGCCGGGAATGTGCTCCTCGTGCGCGCCTTCCGTCCCGTTTACCTTTGCGCCGCCAGCCGGCATCTCGCCGGCGCGCGCGCCCTCCCTGCCGCCCGCGAGCAATGCGCTGATCGGCACGGCCTGGGCAATCCCGCGTCCATGCTGGCGGGCGGAGCCTTCCGTCGAGATGAGGATTTCGGTGTCGCCGGTCTTGCGGATGGACGCCTTCGTGCTGACGCGTGCGAATCCGCCGGCCGCGTTCGTGCCCGCTACGAGCAGATCATGCGCGCGCACACCGAGGTTGCGGGCGTAGCGCCCGTAACCCCACTGCGTCGGCACGTTCACGTCGTTCTTGCCGTTGTGGTCCTGGAGCTTTGCGACGGACGAGTGTCCCTGTCCGATGGCCAGGGCGATCGTGTCGGTGCGGATGCCGAGGTAGAGGTATGCGGGCGCGGTCACGGTGCCGCTTGCCGTCTTGACCTCGACCGCGTCACCGCGTTCGATACCGAGCTTGTTGGCGGTCTCCGGATGGATTTCCACCCACGAGCTCCACAGCACCTTGGTGACCGGATCCGGCAGCTCCTGCAGCCACGGCTTGTTCGCGCCACGCCCGTCGCCGAGCACCGGGGACTGATACGTCACGAGGAAGTAGTCACCCTGCGCCTGTGCCGCCGCCGGTGCCATCGTGAGCCCCTCGGGCGCGGGCATCGCGCTGCGTGCCCCTGTGGACCCGGCCGCCACGCCCTTCTGCAGCGCGGCGGTGAATGCCGACATGCCGCCTGGGAAGCGGCCGATGAGCCAGCTGCGGTAATCCTTCTGTGGGTATTTCGCAGCGTTGGCCGGATCCTTCTGTGCGAGCTGGATGAGGACGTCGGCCGTGGCGCGCGTGCCGGCGAAGACTGGATCCATGGCGGGCTGCTGGAGCGACATGGTTCCCTTCGTCGCCTCGGCATCGCCCCACGACTCGAGCGAGTGGAGATCCGGCAGGATCAGGTCGCAGAGCTCCGTGGTCTCGTCCGGATACATCGAGAAGCTGACCTTGAACGGCACCTTCGCGAACGCCTCGGCGAACCTGGATGTGCTGGGCAGGTTGTAGGCGGGATTCACGCCGCGCACGAACGCGATGGATACCTGACCGGCGCGCATGCGCTCGGCGGCGGCCACCACATCGGAGAATCGCGCCGCGCCGTCGAAGGCGGAGAGGGACTCGGCGGGGCGGATCGTTGTCCCGACGGCGCCGTGCCCCTGGTTGATGGCGGCGACGGCGAGGGCGAGGTCGAGCGCATTGGACGAGGACGAGCCGGCGAGTGCGAGCACCGGCGTAGCCGATGCGAGTTCCTGCTGCAGCCGCGTGAGCGTGCCTTCCGCGACGCCGCTCTGCGTGGCCGCATCGGCGATGGAACCCTTGCCGGCGAGCGCATTGGCGATGGCGAGCTCGCTGCCGGGTTTGCACGCAATCCATTGGTCAGCGTTCAGCCCCGTGAGCGACCGCCGCGGCCCGATGTACACGAACCGCGGCGCACCTTCGATCTTCGCGCGCGCATCGGCAAAGTCGAGCTGCTGCGGCACGGACATGCCCCATGTCTCGAGGAAGTCGGCGCCGAACGAGAGGATGAGCTTCGCGTCGCTGAAGGAGAGCTTCGGCCACGCGACCCCGTAGGTGCGGCGGTTGGCCTCGATGACCGCGCTGTCCGCCTCGAAATCGACGCTGAGGTGCGGACGCATGCCGAATCCCGCGAGCCATGCATCGAGGAAGGACGGAAAGCTGCCCGTCTCGTGCTGGTTGAGGAACACCGCGTTGCCCGCGGTGCCGCGGCTGCGCGCCTCACCGAGCTTCTGGCTGACGAGCGTGAGCGCGGAGTCCCAGTCGGTCGCCTTCCAGGCGCCTCCCTGCTTCACCATCGGACCGCGGAAGCGATCCGGATTGTAGAGACCCTGGAGTGCCGACTGGCCACGCGCGCACAGCGCGCCCTTGTTGACGGGATGCGCGGGGTTGCCCTCGAGCTTCGTGGTGCGGCCGTCGCGCGTCTCGGCGATGAGGCCGCAGCTTGCGGCGCATTCGCGGCAGGTGGTGGCGTAGTACGTCGAGACGCCGGAGACCGTCTGGTCCGGGTGGACCGTGTACGGAATCAGCTTGGCGACCTTGTCGGTGCTGCAGCCGATGGTGCCGACTGCCGCGCTCGCGGCGCCCAGGACCTTGAGGAAGTCGCGGCGCTTGACGCCCTTCGACTCCGTGTCGTTGCTCATGT
>JBDTYL010000356.1:0-3926 GCA_040005695.1 bacterium
GAATGCCGTCGCGTCCCGTGCGCGCGCCCACCGCGATGATGGGATTGCCCACGCCCTCGGCCACCGCAAGCATCAACTCCTCCTCCTTCAGCAGTCCCACGCACATCGCGTTGACGAGCGGATTTCCCTCGTACGCGGGATCGAACACCACTTCGCCGCCGACGGTGGGAATGCCCACGCAGTTGCCGTAGTCGCCGATGCCCTTCACGCAGCCCGCGAACAGGTAGCGCACGCGCGCGGAGTCGAGCGACCCGAAACGCAATGAGTTCAGCAGCGCGATGGGGCGTGCGCCCATCGTGAAGACGTCGCGCAGGATACCGCCGACGCCGGTGGCCGCGCCCTGGTACGGCTCCACGGCCGACGGATGGTTGTGCGACTCGATCTTGAACGCCACGGCGAGCCCGTCGCCGATGGCGATGACGCCCGCGTTCTCTCCCGGGCCCTGGAGCACGTACGGCGCCTTCGTTGGGAGGGTCTTCAGCAGCGGCCGCGAGTGCTTGTACGAGCAGTGCTCGCTCCACAGGGCGCTGACGATACCCAGCTCGGTGAACGTGGGCGTGCGACCAAGCATGGCGACGAGCCGGTCGTACTCATCGGTGGTGAGCCCGTGCTCGGCGACGAGCGCGGGGGTGATGGTCGGGTCGCCGGGTCGGGCGGTCACGTTCACGGCGTCTTGGTCGCTGGCTTGAGCGTGGGAGCGGGCTTCACGATGGGCGGATTGACGGGAATCGACGGACGGGTGTCGTTCGGCGGGCCGGGTCGCATGCGCGTCGGCCTGCTGACGGAATCCTTCTTCACCTTCATCGGTTCACCGGCGGCGTCGGCACGCGCGTGCGCAGCAGCATTCGGTGACACGGCCGTCGGCGAGCTGCTGCGGCCGGTGTAGTGGCGGTTCGGCGAGCGGAAGATGGCATCCACCACGCTGTCGCGGTGCAGCACCACGAGATCATGCATGCCGCAGCGCCTGCCGCAGGAGTTGGTATAGAACAGGTACGTGTCCTCGCCGACGGTGCGGGCGATGCCCGGCTCGCCGAGTGCCGCGACGACCTGCGCCCTCCGCATGCCGGGTGCGACGGTGCGGGATGCCGACTGCGCGAGCAGGGGCGACGAACAGAACACGAGAGCCATCACGAGCGAATGACGCATGGAGCGCTCCTCGTCAGGCGGCGACGCGGTGAAGGATGGATTCGAACAGCGCGAGCCCATCGGCGGGTCCGAGCAGGGGATCGACGGCGCGCTCCGGGTGCGGCATCATGCCGAGCACGTTGCCGCGCGCGCTCACGATGCCGGCGATGTCGCGCATGGAACCGTTCGGGTTGTACGCCTCCGTGGCCTGCAGCGTGTCGGGCGCGTAGCGGAACGCGACGAGCCCTTCGCCCTCGAGGCGGTCGAGCGTCTCGTCGGCGGCGGTAAAGCGTCCATCGCCGTGGGCAATGGGCAGCGTGACGACCTGTCCCTGTTCGTACCCGCTTGTGAACTGCGTGTTCGCGTTCTCCACGCGCACGGCAATCGGTGCGCACACGAACTTGAGCGACGCATTGCGCAGGAGTGCGCCGGGGAGGAGGCCCGCCTCGCACGCGATCTGGAACCCGTTGCAGATGCCGAGCACCGGCGCGCCGCGCTCGGCATGGGCGACGACTTCGCGCATGATGGGGCTGAAGCGCGCGATGGCGCCGGCGCGGAGATAGTCGCCGTAGCTGAAGCCCCCGGGAAGGATCACCACATCCGACTGCTGGAGGTCGTGATCCTTGTGCCACAGGTAGACGGCATCTTCGCCGAGGCCTTCCACGACGGCGCGGTACGCGTCGTAGTCGCAGTTGCTGCCGGGGAAGGTGACGATGCCGAACTTCATGTGCGCGACACCGTGGCGAGCTCGTAGTCCTCGGTGACCGGATTGGCGAGCAACTGCGCGCACATCCGGTTCGCCTGGTTGCGTGCATCGCCTTCGTCGCGCGCGTCGAGCTCGATCACCAGGTGGCGCCCCACATGCACGCTCGACACGCCGCCGAAGCCCAGCGTGTGGAGCGCGTCCGCCACGGCCTTGCCCTGCGGATCGAGGAGTCCCTTGCGAGGCACCACGTGGACGGCGACGCGATAGCGGTTCGAAGTCATTCGTGCGGCTCGGGTGGGCTGGGAGGAAGTTGTGGCGGCTGGCTCGACACGGGTGGCGCCGGGGCGACCGGTGGCACGAACGGCGTCGGTGGCGCGGCGGGACGCGGCTCGAGTCCATACGGACTGTCATCGGCACCGCCGTCGTTCGGCGCATCGGCATCATCGTCGGACGTGTCGGTCGACGATCCGGCCTCTCCCGGACCGCGCTCCTTGCGTTCCCCACGACGTCGGCGACGCTTCCGCTTGCGTGCGGGCGCGCCTTCCGCGCCCACGGGTGTCACATCGACATCGGCACCGGACGGGATGCTGCCGATCACGTCGGCCGCTGGCCCCCCGAGCATCGCATCCTCGACCAGCATGGGCACGGGCGCATCCAGCGCGAGTACCGGCGCGCCGTCGCGCGGCGGCCGCGGCGTGCGCTCCGGACGGGGCTCGCGCTTCTCCCGCTTCTCGCGTCGCGCCGCGCGCTCTGCGTCCGTGCGCACGGGACGCTCCGCCTTCTCGGCGCGGTCGGGACGTGCCGTCGGACGCTCGTCGGTGCGCGGCGTCCGGGCCACCGGCTCCTCGCGGGTGCGCGGCGTACGCGGACGCTCCTCGCGCGGCGGGCGCACCGTGCGTCCGCTCTGCCGCGAGGCGTGCACCTGCGATGTGCCCAGTTCGAAATCCTCCTCCTCGTCCTCCTCGTCGTCGTCGTCCTCGCCTTCACTGAGGTCGTAGGGGATCGTCGGTTGCCGGCGCTCGAACAGCCCGCCGAAGATATACCGCAGCGGGCCCCACACGAGGTAGATGAGCGTGAGCGGGAAGAAGAACTCCAGGCGCTTGGTGGCCAGGAGCACGATGGAGCCCAGCACCAGCAGCGTGGCGCCCAGCGCGCGCAGGCTGCGGAAGCCGGTGCGTGGAAAGGACGGATACGGCACGTTGCTGATCATGAAGAACGCGAGCACCGCCATCAGGAACCGCAGCAGCTCCTGCCAGGGCAGGTTGCCGATCGCGCCGTAGTTGTACAGCCACGACTGGCTGAACCAGTAGTACGACGCGAGGGTGATACCTGCCGCGGGGCTCGGGAGCCCCTGGAAATACGTCTTCGCCGTTCCCGCCTGCTCGATGTTGAAGCGCGCGAGCCGCATCACGGCGCACGCGGTGAACAGGAATACGAAGATCCAGTCCCAGCCGTTCCGATTGAGGACGGCGAAATACATGATCATCGCGGGGGCGAGGCCGAACGAGACCGCGTCCACGAGGGAGTCGAGCTCCTCGCCGAACTGGCTGCCGGCGTTCGTCGCGCGCGCCACGCGGCCATCGAGCGCGTCGCAGATGCCGCCGAGCAGGACGTAGATCCCCGCGCGCCAGAAGTCGCCCCGTGAGGCGGTGATGATCGCGAACACGCCGAAGAACAGGTTCCCGAGGGTGAGGCCGCTGGGGAAGAGGATGACGGCGCGGCGCATGTTCGGACGCCGGCTGCGGCGCGGACGGATGGCGGTCATGGCCGCACCAGGCCGGCAATGGCGGTCGTCCCGGCAACGGTCAGGTCGCCGATCTTCACCTGCACGGACGCGGTCATGGGCAGGAACACATCCACGCGGGAGCCGAACTTGATGAGGCCCATGCGGTCGCCCTGCTGCACCGTCTCGCCCACCTTGCTGTAGGTGACGATGCGGCGGGCGATGAGCCCGGCGATCTGGCGCGTGAGGACGCGGCCGCGCGACGTCTCGATACCGACCGACATCTGTTCGTTCTCCGTGCTCGACTTGTCGTCTGCGGCATTGAGGAACTTACCGGCGTTGTACTTCGTGTAGCGCACGATGCCACTCACG
>JBDTYL010000357.1:0-3651 GCA_040005695.1 bacterium
GTACTCGACCTTGTCGAGGACGTCGCGCACGCCGATGCGCGCCATGCGGCCCGGCCGGTTTTCCATCGAGAGGGGGTAGTCCTCGCCGGGATCGCCGTACGCGTCGATGAGCAGGTCGTGGAAGCGGCGATACGGACCGACGCGCTTCGGATTGGTATAGCCCATCAGCGAGACGACGGGGCGATCGAGCGCGACAGTCATGTGCAGAGGGCCCGTGTCCGGCGAGAGCACGAGCGCCGCGCCGTCGAGGATGCCCACGAGGTTGCGCAGTCCGCTGCCAAGCGCGGACACCACGGGCACCTTCGTGGCGTCGAGGATCACGCGTTCGGCAGACAGTTCGCGTGCGGAACGCCCGCCCACGAGCACGGGCTGGAGCCCGAAGTCATGCCAGAGCGCGTTCGTCACTTCCGCCCATCGCTCGGGCATCCAGTCCTTCTCCGGCTTGCTCGTGCCGACGACGATGGGCGCGATGGGCCGGTCGAAGCGCGCGAGGAACTCACGCTGCCACGGGCGCTCGTGCTCCCAGGGGCCGAGGTCCCACGTCACAGGCTCGTGCGGGATGTGCAGGGCCTCGAGGAACTCGAAGTACTGGTCCTGCACGTGCTGGCCTGGTCGCGCCGCCAACTGGTTTGTGGTGAAGAGCCAGTTGAGGTCACGCGCGCGGGTGCGGTCGAAGCCCAGCTTCACCGGCGCGTGCGTGAACGATGTCACGATGCCGGCCTTGAAGTACACCTGCAGCGCGAGCACGACGTCGAACCGCTTGGGAGCGAGGGCGCGGCGCACGGCGGGGTAGGCACGCCAGCCGCGCGCGCGGTCGAACTCGATGATCTCGTCCACGGCCCAGTGTCCGCGCACGAGCGACGCGGCGCCCGGCTGGAGCACCCACGTCACGCGCGTGCCGGGCGCATGGCGCTTGAGCGCGGTGAGCAGCGGCAGCACGTGCACCGCATCGCCCACCGCGGACATCATGACGATGCCCACCTCGCGGAGTGGTCCCTTGAGCATCGGGGAAAAATAAGCGCCGCGCCGCCCCCGCGATGGTCCGCTCAGGACGCCGGGTTTGCGGGCGCGTCCATCGGCCGGCGGTATGCCGCCAGCGCGGTGCCGCTGATGCGCACGAGCGGCAGCCGCTTCGCGAGCTCGTTCACCGCGCGATAGACACCCTGCGAGTGACGCGGCCCCGCGTAGTCGTGCCAGAGTACCACACCGCCGGGCCGCACCATGTCGAGTGCCTTCTCGCTGTCGCTCATCACGTACGAGTAGGCGTGCGAGCCGTCGATGAACACCACGTCGCAGCAGCCGGTCCACGACGAGGTGTCGAGCGCCTTGCTGTCGCCGTAGAGCTGCTCGACCTTGTGCGCGACGTCGCTGTCGGTGTAGAGGAACGATGTGTGGGCCGACTCGCGCAGGGCGTATGCGACGTCGCGCGGGTCGTCCGCCGCGTCCGCCTGGTGCGCGCCGAGGTTGTCGGGGGCGAGCGTGATCGTCACGATGCGCGCGCCGGCGGGCGCATTGCGCGCCCAGAGGTACGCCGTCTTGCCGGTGCAGGTGCCGAACTCGAACAGGCAGAGCGCCTGCTTCGCCAGCACGGCGAGGATCCACGCTTCGGCGTCGCTCGTGCCGCCGTCCACCACGTACGGGCCGCGGCCGACGAACGCCACTTCCGTCGCGCGCGAGGGGCCGAGGTGGTCGGGTCGAAACACCGGGTATAGTTGCTCAGGCAGCACCGGCCTCACCGGCCACTTCCCGGTGAAGGTTCGTCGCTTCCGCATCTCGCGCTCCCGCAGGAGCGCGACGGTGAGAGCGACGACCCCTGCCGCGAGCGTCAGGCAGGCGAATCCCAGCAGCTGCACCAAGTGGAGCTCCGGAGACCGGGAAAGCTACGGACGTCTCCTGCAGTCTCAACCAGAAGGGTTGGATTGGCAAGGTACGCTTGTCATCCTGAGCGAAGCGTCCTGTCATCCTGAGCGAAGCGAAGGATCTGCTTGTCCAGCCGGCCGAGAAGCAGATCCTTCGCTCCGCTCAGGATGACAACCTCTCGCCCTCTCGCCCTCTCGCCCTCTCGCCCTCTCGCCCTCTCGCCTCTCAGTCTGTCATCCTGAGCGAAGCGAAGGATCTGCTTGTTTGCCGTTGACCGCCGTAAACGCTCCAGGAACTCAGTCGCCCGATTTCTGGGCGAGTGGCCCAAAGACCCCCTCTTCGAGTTCCGCGCCGCGCTCGCCGCGCCACTTCCGAGCCGAGCGGAGAAGTCGCGCGACATTCGCGCGGTGCACGCTGGCGGGATCACCGAAGGTGACGCGGTCCACGTCGAGCACCCACGCCGCGAGCCCCTGCACGGCCGGCGCGAGCAGGATGTTCTTCACGTTCAGGTCGTGGTGCCGCGCGCCAGCCGCGCCCAGCGCCTGGACGAGCGCGACGGTCGCGCGCCACGCGTCGGCTCGTTGGACGGCGTCTTCACCGGGCTGCATGTACGTCGCCAGGTCGCGTCCGTCGCTCACTTCGGCGGTGACCACGTCGGCATGACGCAACACGCCGTGCATGCGCTCGACGCCGTACATCAGCACCGCGGGAGTCCGCACGTGCGCCGCGCGCAGCCGGAGCGACATCGCCAGCTCGTACGGTGCGCGCGTCGGCGGCAGGAAGAGATCGCGCGTGAGCGCGCCGAACACGCCACCGTGGCGATTGCGGCGAACTACCGCGCGCCGGCCCGACCGCGGCAGCGCGATGGAGTACACGGCCCCTCGACCCTGCAGGGGATGGGCGCCCAAGTCGCGCGCCGCCGCTTCGTAGAGTGACCCTTCGTCGAGAAGTGCGCGCGCATCATCGGCGAGCGCCTCCAGCACCACCACCGCGCAGCGGCCGGCCGTGACGCGCACGTAGCCGGCCGGGAGCGCGCCGGCTGTCATCCGCTCCGGACGCGGTAAACCTTCACCGGCTGACTCTTGTTCTTCAGCTCCATCGGCGGGCACTCGTCGAGCGGCGGTGGTGACGACAGCGCGCGCCGCATCTCGTCGGAGATGAGGATCTCCGCGGCGTCGGCCTTGCCGCAGAGCCGGCTCGCGGTATTCACCGTGTCGCCGATGACCGTGAACTCGAGCCGACGCTCCGACCCGATGTTGCCGGCGAAGGCCTCGCCGAAGTTCAGGCCGATGCCGATCTGGAGCGTCGGCCGACCCTGGGCGGACCACCCCTCATTCAGCTTGCGGAGCTCCGCCATCATCTCGAGCGCCGCGGCCATCGCCTCGTCGGCGTCGTCCGCGCTGCCGATTGGCGCGCCCCACTGCGCCATCACCGCATCGCCGATGAACTTGTCGAGCGTGCCGCCATGGCGGAACACGCACTCCACCATCTCCGTGAAGTACTCGGTGAGCAGCGTGGCCATCGCGTCCGGATTCATCGTCTCCGACAGCGCGGTGAAGCCGCGGATGTCGCTGAACAGCACCGCCACGGGCCGCTTGTCGCCGCCGAGCTTCAGCGCTTCCGGCGAGCCGGCGATGCGCGCCGCGAGCTGCGGGGCGAAGTAGCGCTCGAAGTTGCTGCGCACGATGCCCTCGCGACGAATACGCTCCGCGAACTGTGAGTTCTCGATGGCCACCGCCGCGATGCCGGCGAACGCGACGAGGAACTCGAGGTCCTCGTCGCTGAAGCGGT
>JBDTYL010000358.1:0-2066 GCA_040005695.1 bacterium
AGCGCGCCATCGACGACGGCGAGCAGGAGCTGGAGCCGTTGCGCGCCTTCATCATCCCCGGTGGAACGCCCAAGGCCGCCGCTCTCCACGTCGCGCGCACCGTGTGCCGGCGCGCGGAACGGCACGTCGTCCGCCTCCAGCACGCGGTGGAGCTGCCGGCGCTGGCCGTGATCTACCTCAACCGTCTCTCCGACCTGCTGTTCACCCTCGCGCGTGTGGCGAACAGGCGGGCCGGCGCGGGCGAAGTCACGTGGTAGCCTGAATGCAGGCGTTGAGCTCCGCGGTGCGCACGGTACAGGTGGGCACCTACCAGGTGCAGGTCGGCGCTGGGCTGCGCGATCGCTTCGCGGAGGAGATCGCCGTCGTGGCGCCGGCCCATGCGTTCGCCATCGTCACCGACGACCAGGTCGGGCCGCTCTACGCCGATGCGCTGGCGGCCGCGCTGGCGGCACATGGACGCGTTTCGCGTCACGTGATGCGCGCGGGCGAGGCGTTCAAGACGCGCGACACGTGGGCCTTCATCACGGATGGGTTGCTCGCAGCGGGTTGCACTCGCGACACCACGGTGGTTGCGCTCGGCGGCGGCGTGGTGGGCGACCTCGCGGGATTCGTCGCCGCGACGTTCATGCGCGGCGTGCCGGTGGTGCAGTGCCCCACGTCGCTCCTCGCGATGATCGACGCGTCCGTTGGGGGCAAGACCGGAGTGGACACGCGGGCGGGAAAGAACCTCGTGGGCGCCTTTCATGCGCCGGCGGCCGTGCTCGCAGACGTTGACGTGCTCGCCACCCTTTCGCTCGCGCACCGGCGTGCGGGACTCGCGGAAGCCTTCAAGCACGGCGTCATCGCGGACGCGGCGTACTTCGCATTCCTCGATGCGACCACGCCGGAACTCCTCGCCGGCGACGCGGAGGCGACCCTCGCCGTCGTCGCGCGCAGCGTGGAGATCAAGGCGGAGATCGTGCGCGCGGATGTGCGCGAGGAGGGGCGTCGGAAGACGCTGAACTTCGGCCACACCATCGGCCATGCCGTGGAGCACGTCACGAACTATGCGCTGCTCCACGGCGAGTGCGTTGCCATCGGGATGGCGCTCGAAGCCGGGCTGGCGGAGCGCCTCGGCGTGGCGCCGGCCGGCACGCGCGACCTGATCGCCAAGGTACTGATCCGGGCCGGTCTCCCCGTGACGCTTCCCGCGGGACTCTCGGCCGCGGAGGTGCTGGCCGCCACCCGGCTCGACAAGAAGGCGCGCGCCGGTATCGTCGAGTACGCGCTGCCGGCGCGGATCGGCGCGATGGCGAGCAACGGCGGACAATGGACCATCGCAGTGGATGACGGAATGGTGATGGACGTGCTCGGATGATCGCCGCGCCGCCGGGCACGCCGTCGCACGGCTCCACTCCCGTCCCCGAGCCGGTCGTCACGCATTCTCCGCTCACACGGTCGCGGCGCGGCGGGTCTCGGCGGCGGCGCTCGTACTATGGCGTCGCGATGCTCGGGCTCGTGCTCGTGGTCGGCGTGGTGGCAAGCACGCTGCGTCATCGCGGAGAGTCGCTGCCGCCCCGCCCCATCCTGTTCGAGCCGGTGCTCGTGTATGCGCCGCTGCGCCTGGAGGGTGCGCTCGTGCTGGGTGCGGCGCGCGACTGGGCGGTGAACCGCGCGTCCGTGCCGCGGCTCGGTGATCCGGTGCCGGTGGCGCTGACGGCGTACTGCCTCAAGGGACTGACGCGACGCGACCGCTACGTGCGCCAGGGCATCGTGGCGGCGGATCCGCGCATCTTTCCGCTTGCGCGCTACATCGAGGTGTACGTGGGCCGGAACTACTACGGCCGCTTCCTCATCGACGACACTGGTGGGAAGATCAAGGGCAACCATCTCGACATCTGGACGCCAACGTGCTCCGATGCGCGGCGCTTCGGGTGGCAGCACGGCACGGCGGTGCTTGTTCCCCGTCCGCGCGGCGCCCGCGCTGACACGCTGATGACCGGGCGGCTCGGCGGGGCCGGGCGCGTGCCTGGCAACTGAGAGGGCGAGAGGGCGAGAGGGCGAGAGGGCGAGGGGGCGAGGGGGCG
>JBDTYL010000359.1:0-19057 GCA_040005695.1 bacterium
CCGAGGATCTCGAGGCGATCCTCGGTGAGACGCCGGCCGAGCGGCAGACCGCGCTGTTTTCCGCGACGCTGCCCCCGCGCATCGCCGACATTGCGAACAAGCACCTCCGCAACCCGGTGCGCGTGCGCATCGATCGCGAAGTGGTGCCCGCCGGCTCGGCGCCGCGCGTAAGGCAGACGGCCTACATCGTGGGCCGCTCGCACAAGATGGCCACGCTCGGCCGTGTGCTCGACGTGGAGAATCCCACGTCCGCGATCGTCTTCTGCCGCACGCGCACGGAAGTGGACGAGCTCACGGAATCGCTCAACGGCCGCGGCTATCGCGCGGAAGCGCTGCATGGTGGGCTCTCGCAGGAACAGCGCGACCGCGTCATGAAGAAGTTCCGGGCCAACACCGCCGAGCTGCTCATCGCCACGGACGTCGCCGCGCGTGGCCTGGACGTGGAGCATGTGTCGCACGTCGTGAACTACGACGTCCCCACGTCGGCCGAGGCGTACGTCCATCGCATCGGGCGCACGGGCCGCGCCGGCCGCGACGGCGTGGCCATCACGCTCGCCGAGCCGCGTGAACACCGCCTGCTGCGGAACATCGAGTACCTCACGAAGCAGAAGATCGAGATCGCCACGGTGCCCACGGTCGCGGACCTGCGTGCGCGGCGCATCGAGATGACGAAGGCCTCGCTGCGCGAGACCATCCTCGCGGGGGAGCTGGAGCACTTCCGCGCCGTCGTCGACTCGCTCTCCCAGGAGTTCGACATCATGGACGTCGCGGCGGCCGCCGTGAAGATGGCGGACGCGAAGGACGGGGCCGACGCCGAGGAGATCCCGTCGGTATCCCTGCGACCGGAACGTCCCGCCTCGCGTCACGATCGCGAGCGAGCGCCCACGCCCAAGGCCGGCTCGCGTCGTCACGAAGCCGCCAAGGTCGGCGGCAAGTCGACAGGGAAGAAGCGCATCACGCCGGAGTGGGACGTGGCCCGCCTCTACATTGGCGCGGGCCGCAACTCGAACATCCGGCCAGCTGACCTCGTTGGCGCCATCGTGAACGAGTCCGGCATCGATGCGCGCGCCATCGGCGCCATCCAGATCACGGATCGCTTCTCGCTCGTCGAGGTACCGGATGAGAGCGCCGACGGCATCATCGAGACCCTGCGCGCCACCACGATCAAGGGAAAACGGGTGCCGGTGCGCCGGGATCGCGAGCAGGGTGGGGCGGGGTGACCCCGCGTGGGTCTCCTTCGTACATTTCTGGTCGTCCCGCCACCTTCTCTCGATCCTGTCGATGCGCCTTCGCTCCGTCCTGACCATCCTCGTCCCGCTCGCCTTCGCCGCTTGTCTCGGCGACACGTCTCCCACGACCAATCCGCTCGTGCCCATCGAAAACACCACCTTCGCGGCCGCGCTTGGCGTGAACCTCGCCGCATCCACGAAAACGGCGGATGGCCTGTACTATCGCGATACACGCATTGGAACGGGCACCGTCGTCGCGGCGGGACAGTCCGTGACCGTGAAGTACGTGGGCAACTTCGCCAATGGCGTGCAGTTCGATGCGGGCACGTACCCGTTCACCATCCCGGGACAGGTCATCCAGGGCTGGAACGAGGGCCTCCTCGGCATGAATCGCGGCGGCGCACGGCAGCTCATCATTCCGCCGTCGCTCGCGTACGGCTCGCAGGACTACAACGGCATCCCGGGCAACTCCGTCCTTGTCTTCACGGTCGAGCCGCAATAGCCGCATCATCAGAGGCCGATGAATACCTACGTCTACTACATCGCCGAGAGGGTGAAGGGCGCGCCCGAGATGCAGCGGTTCGCGCATCCCATTCACGTCGGCATCGTGTCGGCCAACGATCACGAGGGGGCGTACACTGCCGTGCTCGAGGATCTCCGCCCGACCTTCGCTGATGCGCCGCAGCCGCTCGAGGTGCGGTTCGAGGTGCTGACGCCGCCGCGCGCGGGCACGGGCGTGTGGCGCCACGGCAAGCCGATCGACACCGACATCACGTTCACGTCGGCCGACTGACGCGCTGGGCCAGTCACGCGCGCACTGGCCGGAATTGCGAAGGGCGGCCGTTCCGTGAGGATGGCCGCCCTTCTTTGCCGCGAGACGCTCCTCAGGGCACGATCGTGAACGGCGCGGCTTGCTGCATGGTGACGGTGTGCTGCTCGCTCAGGCGCAGGACGCCCTTCACCCAGTCCCAGTCGCGCGCCACGCCGCCATTCTCCATTACCATCAGGGCGACCTCGGCGGCGTCGTTCGGATCCATGCGGAGGCAGCCGTGTGAGGCCGCCTCGCCCAGGGATTCAACGGCGCCCGTGCCGTGGATGTAATAGTCCGGTTCCTGGAAGAAGATCTTGACGGTCTTCATCGGGTTGGCCGGGTGACCCGGCGCCTTGGCGGTGCTCCCCTTGGCCCAGCCCACGTCGGGCGGAGTCCACGCGGGATTCCAGACCATCTTGCGGATCGAGAACTTGCCGGTCGGCGTGGGATGGGCGGGCGCACCGATGGCGACGTCGTAGGTCTTGACCGTCTCGCCGTCGCGCTTGAGCGTGAGCTTCCGCTCGGAGAGGCTCGCTTCCAGCGTCAGGGTCGAGGCAGCGGCGCCGGGCGCCCGGGCGGCGCCAAGTCCGAAGACCAGCGCGCCCGCGATCGGGACGGCGAAAATGGCGATGAGTGAGCGGGTTCGTCTCTGCATGAGTCTGCCGGCTGCGGGGTCATGTGCGTGTCTGTCGGGTAAACACTTGGCAAGCCATGTTCCACCACGTCGGCCCGCGATGCACTTTTCGGGGGTTCCGGCCACGGCCCTGACAAATCCCTTCCCCGCTACGACCTGATGCCCGTTCACTGCCCCCTCGCCCGCGCTGGAAGCCGCTCGTGGCTCGTCCTCGCGGTGGCGTCCCTCGCGTGTTCCGGTGCGCCGGTGACCACCACCGCCGCGCCTGTCGCATCCGCCTCCACTCCGTCCACGACCGGCGTCCTCATCACCGACGCCGACGTCCGCCGCCTCGTCAGCGCCCTCGCGGATGACTCCCTCGAGGGACGCGGCACCGGGACGCGGGGATCGGCCCGGGCGGCGGTGCTCATCGCGAACGAGATGCGCGCCGCCGGGATCGAGCCGGCCGGCGATAGCGGCTATTTCCAGCGCGTCCCTGTCGTCTCGGCGATGCGCACGATGCGCGATGGGTCGAAGCGCGCGGGACTCGTGCTCCTCCCCTCGCTCGAAGCGCTCGACACCGTGCCCGTCGAGCGACGCCGGTCGGCGGTGAACGTTGTCGGCATCCTGCGCGGCTCCGATCTCGTGCTGCGGGACTCGGCCATCCTCGTGGATGCGCACTACGACCACCTCGGCATTGGTACCCCCGTGCACGGCGACTCCATTTTCAATGGGGCGGACGACGACGCATCGGGGACCGTGGCGGTGCTCGAGATCGCGCGCGCGCTGGCGGCGGGTCCCCGTCCGAAGCGCACCGTGATCTTCGCCGCGACCACTGGCGAGGAAGTCGGACTGCTCGGAACGCGCTGGTACGTCGCGCACCCGGTGGTGCCGCTCTCCCGCACGACGGCCAACCTCGAGATCGAGATGATCGGGCGCCCGGATTCGCTCGCCGGCGGGGCGGGGAAGGCGTGGCTCACCGGCTTCGAGCGGTCGTCCATGGGACGGATGTTCGCGGACGCGGGCCTGCCCATCGTGCGCGACGCGCGTCCCGAGCAGGGCTTCTTCGCGCGCAGCGACAACATCGCCTTCGCGAACGCGGGCATTCCCGCGCATACACTGTCGTCGTTCAACCTGCACGACGATTACCACCAGGTTACCGACGAGGTGTCGCGGCTCGACATCCCGCACATGACCACGGTCATCCGTGCGGCGGCCGCCGCGACCCGCCTCCTTGCCGACGGGCCTGCGCCACGTTGGTTCCCCGGCGGACGCCCGACGCCGCCACCGGCGCAGGTCCAGACGCCCATCACGATGCCCGCATCGCCCGCGCCGTCGCTCGCGACACCGGCCGAGCGTCTCGCTGCGTACACCACGGTGCGCCTGCAGGCCGATACGACGATGCTCACGGTGAAGGAGCGCGCGATGCTTCCGCTCCTCATCGACGCCGCGCGGGAGATGAACGGCATCTACTGGATCCAGTCGATCGGCCCGCGCGACTCCGTCATGGCGCGCATCGCGGACCCCATCGCGCACCTGCTCGCCGACGTGAACGTCGGGCCGTGGGACCGTCTCGATAACAACGTCCCGTTCGTCGCCGGCGTGGGCAGCAAGCCCGTGGGCGCGAACTTCTATCCGCGGAACATGACGCGCGACGAATTCGAGCGCGTGGTCGCGCCCGGCGGCGCGCACGCGGACAGCCTGAAGTCGCTCTACACGATGGTGCGCCGCGATGCGTCTGGTGCGCTCGTGGCCATTCCGTATTCGCGCTACTTCTCCGGCCCCAGCCAGCGCGCCGCGACGAAGGTGCGCGCGGCGGCCGCGCTTGCCGAAGACGCCGGACTGCGTCGCTACCTCACGCTGCTGGCGACCGCCCTCGTCACCGATCGGTACCAGCCGAGCGACTTCGCGTGGATGGACATGAAGCACAACACGCTCGAACTCGTGCTCGGTCCCATCGAGACCTACGAGGACGAATTGTTCGGCTACAAGGCGGCGAACGAGGCATTCGTTCTCGTGAAGGACCAGGCGTGGAGCCGTCGCCTGTCGCGCTATGCCGCCATGCTGCCCGCGCTGCAGCGCGGCATCCCCGTGGATGCGAAGTACAAGGCCGAGTCGCCCGGGACTGACGCGGACCTCAATGCCTACGACGTGGTGTATGTCGCGGGGCAGGCCAACCAGGGCTCCAAGACCATCGCCATCAACCTGCCGAATGACGAGGCCGTGCAGCTGAAGAAAGGCTCGCGCCGGCTGCAGCTCAAGAACGCGGCGCGTCCGAAGTTCGACCGCATCCTCGTGCCGATCGCGAAGGAGCTCATCGCCGATGACCAACTGCCTCGCGTCACGTTCGACGCATTCTTCGAGAACGTGATGTTCCACGAAGTCGCGCACGGACTCGGCATCAAGAACACGATCGACGGCAAGGGCACGGTGCGCGCCGCGCTCAAGGAGAAGGCGGGAGCGCTGGAGGAAGGAAAGGCCGACATCCTCGGCCTCTACATGATCCGGCAGCTCAATGCGCAGGGCGACCTGGGACGCGAGTCGCTCGAGGACAATTACGTCACCTTCCTCGCGAGCCTCTTTCGCTCCGTGCGCTTCGGCGCGGGCGACGCGCACGGCCGCGCGAACGTCGTCGCGTTCAACTTCCTGCAGCACATGGGTGCGTTCTCGCGCGAGGCGAACGGGAAGTACCGCGTGGACTTCGGGAAGATGCGCATCGCGGCCGACGAACTCTCACGGCAGATCCTCGTGCTCCAGGGCAACGGTGATTACGCGGGGGTCGCGAGGCTGTATGCCGACCATGGCGTCATCGGTCCCCAGCTGAAGGCCGATCTCGACCGGTTGAAGGCGAAGGGCGTTCCGGTGGACATCGTCTACGACCAGGACCGGTGACGCACGTTTCGCCGCGCGCGCGCTCCGCTTCGAGCGCGATCCCGTTGCGTCGTCGCCCACCGGCCAAGGCATCATGATCCTCCTGTCCCTCGCCGTCCTGCTGCTCACGAATGGCGCTGTAGCGACCGCCACCGACAGCCTCACGGTACCCGGCATCTCGCACGCCCTCGCCGAGCGCCGCGCGGCGCAACTCTCGGATGTGCGGTACGCGCTCATGCTCGACGTCACGCGGCGTGACACGGCGGTCGGCAGCGTACGGATTCACTTCAACCGCCGAGACGGAAACGACGTCATCATCGACTTTCGCGGGCCGGGGTATTCGGCGGTGTTCGCGAATGGGGTCGCCACGGAGCCCAGAGCGGCAAACGGTCACCTCGTGATCCCGGCGGCTGCGCTGCATGATGGCCTGAACGAGGTGATGCTGCGCTTCCGCGCGGCGATCGCGCCGGCCGGCGCAAGCATCATCCGCTTTCACGATGCCGTCGACGGTGCCGACTACCTCTACACCCTCCTGGTTCCTGCTGACGCGAACCAGCTCTTTCCCTGCTTCGACCAGCCGGACCTGAAGGCGCGCGTCACACTCGAGCTCACGACACCGCGCGGCTGGACCGCCGTGGCAAATGGGCAGCTCGTCTCGGTTGGTGCCGCGTCGGTGGTCGCGCCGCCCGAGGCACAGAACTCCGACGTTGCCGTGGCGCCTGCGGGTGCCGTCACCTTCCGATTCGCGCCGTCAGAGCCGATCAGCACCTACCTCGTGGCGTTCGCTGCGGGGCCGTGGACGGTGCGCACGGCGACATTCGGCGGTCGGTCGCTGTCACTCTATGCCCGCGCGTCCCGCGCGAAGGAAGTGGAATCGGACACGCTCCTTGCGCTCAATGCCCGCGCGATCGCGTGGCTCGAGCAGTACACGACCCGCCCGTTCCCCTTCCAGAAGTTCGACTTCGTGCTCGCCCCTGCGTTTCCCTTCGGGGGCATGGAGCATCCCGGTGCAGTGTTCTACAACGAGGAAAGCTTCATCTATCGCGAACGTCCGACGCTTTCCCAGACGCTTGGTCGCGAGGCGACGATCTTTCACGAGGTGTCGCACCAGTGGTTCGGCGACTTCGCCACGATGCGCTGGTTCGACGACCTCTGGCTCAAGGAAGGGTTCGCCACGTACATGGCGGCGGTGATGCAGGCCGACCTCGAGCCGGCGGCCAGCGCGTGGAAGACCTTCTACCTGCGCAACAAGCCGGCGGCCTACGCCGTCGACGCGTCGTCCGGCACCACGCCCGTGTGGCAGCAGCTCGGCAACCTCGATCAGGCCAAGAGCAATTACGGCGCAATCGTCTACAACAAGGCGCCCGGTATCCTGAAGCAGCTCAACTACCTCGTCGGCGATTCGGCGTTTCGCGACGGGCTGCGCGCATACCTGCGCGACCACGCGTACGGCAACGCGACGTGGCGCGACCTGCTCGCGGCGGTCGGGGGCGCGGCACACCGGGATCTCGACGAGTGGGGGCAGCGCTACATCCTGCGGCCGGGCATGCCCGTGCTCACGCCACACCTCACGCTTCGCGATGGCCGCATCCGCCGCCTCACGATCGACCAGTCGCCGGCGCGCGCACTTTCCGGCGTGCGGCCCTGGCCCATCAAGGTCGACGTGCTGCTCGGCTACGCCGACGCTCCGTCCGAGCGCGTGGCCGTGGAGCTCCGGGGGACGAGGGTCGACGTGCCGGTGACCGGACATCGCGCGCCGGATTTCGTCTTCGCCAACGCCGGCGACTACGGCTATGCGCTCGTGCACCTCGACGATCGCAGCGTGAACTGGCTCGAGCGACACATCGGCGACGTACACGACAGCTTCCTTCGCGCGATGCTCTGGGGGGCGCTGTGGGACCAGGTGCGCGACGCGCGCCTGGCGCCGCTGCGCTTTGCCCGCATGGCGCTCCGCGAGCTGCCGAGTGAACCGGATGAGCAGATCGTACCGGTGCTGCTCGGACGGCTGGGTCGGGCGACCACCGCGTACCTGTCGCCGGCAGGGCAGCGGGCGGTGCGTCCAGACGTCGAACGGACCCTTCTCGCCACCGCGCGCGATGGCGCGAAGACGTACGGCGTGCGCAAGAACAACCTGGACGCGTACATCGGGCTCGCGCGCTCGGCGGACGCCCTTGCGACACTGGACGCGTTGCTCGACAGCACGGCGGCAGCGGGCGCGCCACTCCGGGCGCCGACACGATGGGCGATCGTCACCGCGCTCGTTTCGCACGCTGCCCCCACCGCGACGGCGCGACTGGCGGCCGAGGAGCGGCGCGATTCGACGACGGAAGGACAGCGGCGTGCGTTCGTCGCGATGGCGGCCCGCCCCGACTCCGCCACGAAGGCGCGCTACTGGGAGCGCTGGTTCGCCGACCGCGCGCTCAACGAGGACTGGGTGACGGCAAGCCTGCGGGCGTTTCACGATCCCGAGCAGGATGCACTTACCCGACGGTACCTGCGACCGGCGCTGGACAGCCTCCCGTGGATCCAGCGCAACCGGCGCATCTTCTTCCTCGGCACCTGGGTCAGCGCGACGCTCGACGGCCAGCGCACCGCGTCCGCGCTCGCCGACGTGGACGACCTGCTGCGCCAGCGTCCGGCCATGGCGAAGGACCTTCGCGAGAAGATCCTCCAGTCGCGCGACGAGCTCGAACGAACGGTGGCCATCCGCCGCGCGTATCCGTGAGACAAGCGAGCATTGGTGCAACGCGCGGGGCGGCTCGATCGTCCGTCCTGCACCTCCCCGTCATCCGACACTGGACCATGTACCGCACTCGTGCGTACATTGCTCATCCAACCGCCAAACCACGAGCCATGCTCCAGGTCCTGCTCGTCAGCGTCATCTCCGCCACGGTCCTTGCCGCCACGCCCGCTCCGCACGCCGGACCGTCGCTGGCGATGTCGTCGTCTGCCGTCGCGCCGCCACTCGGCCTCGTCGACAGCATCGTCGTCGAGAAGAAGGCCCATCGCCTCACACTCTTTCGCGATGGACGTCCGATGCGCACCTACCTCGTGGCGCTTGGCGGCCACCCAATGGGCGACAAGCTGAGCGCGGGGGACAAGCGCACGCCGGAAGGCCTGTTCTACATCGATTCGCGCCAGCCAAACAGCCGCTACCATCTCGCCCTGCACATCTCGTATCCGGACGCCATTCACCGCGCCCGATCGCTCGCTGCGGGCACGCAGCCCGGCGGCGACATCATGATCCACGGCCTGCCCAACGGGATGGGCGCTGCCGGTGCCCTGCATCGCCAGAACGACTGGACGAACGGGTGCGTGGCGCTCACGGACGAGGAGATCGAACAAATCTGGAGCGTGGTGCCCATCGGCACCCCTGTCGAGATCAAGCCATAGTCCGCATGCCGCGCTGGCGGCATTGCCGGTGACACCTGAATTCCCGCGCATCTTCCATGACGATCACTGCCGACTTCCTCCTCCACTCGCGGCAGTACCTCACCGGGGAGTATCCCACCAAGATCGAGCGCTGCCTCGCCGTGCTCCCCGAAAACGCCGTGTGGCGACGTACGGATGATGCATCGAACAGTGTGGGCAACCTGCTGCTGCATCTCGAGGGCAACGTCAGGCAGTGGATCGTGAGCAGTGTGGGTGGCGCACCAGACCGGCGGCAGCGGTCGTCCGAGTTCGCGGCGCGGGAGGGGGCAGGAGCGGCGCCACTATTCGCTGCGTTGCGCGCCACGCTCGACGATGCAGGCGCCGTGATTGCCGCGCTCGATGAAGCCGCGCTGCTGGAGCGTCGCACCATCCAGGGGCGCGACGTCTCCGTCATGGAGGCGGTCTATCATGTCGTGGAGCACTTCGCGCTGCACACCGGGCAGATCATCCTGCTCACCAAGCAGTACGCGCCTGGCGTGATCCAGTTCTACGAAGACGCGGGCGGCCTCGCCGTTCCGCGGTGGCGCGAGCCATCCGGACTTTGAGGCGACGGCGGCACGTCGGTTGGTGAACGAACGAAGGCGGCCGCGTTTCGCGCGGCCGCCTTCGCTTTGTCCGTCGCCGCTGGTCGAGGCGCCGTCAGTAGATGTAGACCTTCGTTCCCACGGGCACGTTGTCGAAGAGCCACTCGACGTCGTCATCGTGCAGTCGCACGCAGCCGTGCGTCACCGCGGCGCCGATGGATTTCGCGTACGGCGTGCCGTGCAGCAGGTACCCGTCACCGAGGTCGAGGCGGAAATGCCCGAGCTCTCCGGCGATCTGTCGGTGCTTGGTGCCGGTGGGCGGAATGAAGAGCGTGTTGTCGAACACGATGTGCTCATCGAGGATCATCGGCTCGAAGGTGGTGCTGCCGGGTGCGATGATGCCCACTTCGTCTCCCTTCACGAGCAGCTTCGTGCCGTCCTGCAGCTTGATGGGATGTCCACGCTGGAGCGACTTGAGCTTCAGGTGATGCTCGAGCGCCACCTCGGCAAAGTGCCACTCGGGCGGCGTCCAGACCGGATCCTTCTCCTTGCCGCGCACCGTGCGAACGCCGCGCGGCGTCTCGAACCGCCACACGCGCCCGCCGTATTCGAGGGTGGCGTTCATGGCCGTCGCCACCGGCGCCGTCCGCAGCGTATCGTCATGGTCGATGACACGCAGCGTCTTCGAGAACAGGTCGACGACGATGCGGTATCCGGCCGACCTGTCCGCGACGGTGCGGGCGTTCTCCCAGGAGAGGCTGTCCTTCTTCGACTTGAAGGAATGCGCCGTGGCCGCGGCTTCCGTAGCGACAACCTCGCTGCCGGACGCGGAGTCGACGGCCACAACGGAATCGGCCGGGATCTCGTCACTGCGTCGCGCGATCTTGCGCAGGAGGGAAACAAACCAGCTGTGTCCGCCAGCTTGCGCGCTGGAAGTGTCGGATGCCGTCCGGACCACGGTGGTGTCGGAGGTCCGTCCGTTACCCCGTTGGGCGCCTGCGGGGCCGGCGAGTGCGCCCAGGAGCAGTGCGGCGGTCCAGGATCGGTTCAGCATGAGTCGAGTCATATGGAACAGAATACACTGCGGGGGGCGTGAAGTTCACGCCCCCCGCAGTGTGCACATCTCACGCCGTCTGTTTAGTAGAACTTCAGGCCGAGAATCGTGGGCCAGTAGTGCGAGCTGCCACCCGTGGTGTTGATGGTGGTGTACTTCGACTCGACATACCAGTGCAGCCCGATCAGGTTCACGTCGAGGCCAGCGCCAACGTTGTAGTTGTAGAAGAGCGACTTGTCGCCTGCCGTCGCCTGCGTCATCACGAAGCCCGGCTCGTTCAGGTAGGTGTTCTTGCCAGCGGTGACAACCTTCCCATGTGCGAGGTAGGGAATGAAGTCGCTGAACTTGTCGAGACCGGCGCCGCCAATGACGGTGATGACCGGGTTCAGGTGGCTCGTACGATCGAGCGGGAAGCGCAGCATCAGGTCAGCATTGCCCTCGTACAGCTTCGGGCTCGGGCACGCCGGGCAATCAGTCTTGCGGCTGCCGAAGAAGTCCGCGACTCCAGCGAGACGGATGCCCAAGGCGCCATTCTCCGGGAACCAACCGAGCTGGGCCTGAACCGCCGGGCCGTCCTTCGTCGAATTGCGCCAATCGTTCATCGGAATCGCCACGCCTGCGCCAAGGCCGAAATACGTGCCCGGGAGCCGCTGGATCGGCAGCATCTGCATCTGCATCACGGTATCAGGACGCATCCTGACCGTCACCGTATCGGTCCGTCCGCGAAGCGTCACGGTGTCGACGCGAGTCACGGTGATCGTATCCGCATGGGCCGGTTCCGCGGGCTGATCCTTCCGCACGGGAATACGGGTCTGCGACTTCGCCTGTGCAGATGCCGTTTCGGCCCCGCCGAATGTCATGGCGGCTGCGAGGCCGAGCGCACTCAACACAAAGTTCCTGGTCTTCATCCTTATCCTCCGTCGCCGTCGCCCTATGATCTCGTTCCCCGCGGGCGAGGTTGCGGGTGCGACGAGGGTCGTCGCAGTTCTGCCGGGCTCGGGGAATGGCAGACCTCGTGCCGTGGCAGCTGAAATCGGCAAGAATTCTTAAAAAAAATTTCGAGATTTTGTCTCGAAGGAACGTGAATTCCCGACGACTTCCACCTCTGCATCCCCGATGGTGGGGAGCAAGGTAACGCAATATACCGCATTACGCACCAGAGTTGCCACCTTTCGGCGCCAAGGCCCACTTTCACGGTCACCAGACCCACACGTTTGCCGCCTCCCGGAGCTCGGCCATGAATTCCCGTCGTTCCAGCCGTGCCGCTGTTCTCGCGGCCCTCGTCCTGCTCCCGCTGAAGTTTGCACCGCCGTCCGCGGTGCCGTTGCGACCCGCCTGCGCCCCGGACAATGGGGGCATTACGCTGCCCCCGGGATTCTGCGCGTTGATCGTCGCCGATAACCTCCCGCAGCCGCGCCATCTCGTCGTGATGCCGAATGGAGACCTGTTCGTCGCGTCGCTGCGTGCGGGCATCATCGCGCTGCGGGACACCACCGGTGACGGACGTGCGGATGTCATCACCGAATGGGGCGGTGGCTTCCACTCGTCGGACGTCGCCGTGCGGAACGGCTATCTCTACGCGGATGCAACGACGGCCATCCTCCGCTTTCCGCTGCGGCCCGGTGCCCTCGTCGCGGGCGGGCCCGTTGACACGCTGGTGCGCGGGCTGCCCGGGGGCGGCCATTCGGCCAAGACCTTCGCCCTCGCCGACGATGGCACGCTCTACGTCAACATCGGCTCGGCCACGAACAGCTGCCAGGCGAAGGATCGCGCGCTCGAGAGTGCGGGCATCGATCCATGCGTCGAGCGCGCGTCGCGCGCCGGCATCTGGGCGTTCCGTACGGATCGCATTGGACAGTCGCAGGCGGACGGCGTGCACTTCGCGAGCGGCATCCGCAACAGCGTGGGCATCACGATGAATCCGCGCGAACACGTGCTCTACGTGATGCAGCACGGCCGCGACCAGCTCGCCGCGAACTGGCCGAAGCTGTTCACGGCCGACAAGAGCGCCGAGACGCCGGCAGAGGAGTTGTTCGAGGTGCGGGCGCACGACGATTTCGGGTGGCCGTACTGTTACTTCGACCGGCAACTCGGGCACAAGGTGCTCGCACCGGAGTTCGGTGGCGACGGAAAGTCGGCCGGCCGCTGCACGGATTACAAGGGCAACGTGGCGTCCTATCCGGGACACTGGGCGCCGAACGCGCTCGCGTTCTACACCGGCACCGCGTTTCCCGCGCGTTACCGCGGCGGCGCGTTCATCGCCTTTCACGGCTCATGGAATCGGGCACCCCTCCCGCAGGCCGGCTATTCGGTGGTCTTCCAGCCGATGGAGAAGGGCAGGGCCGCGGGGACGTACGAAGTCTTCGCAGACGGCTTCCGTCCCGACACGCCCGGACCCGGCCTCGGTACGCACCGGCCCACGGGCCTCGCGGTGGGTCCCGACGGTTCGCTGTACGTCGCGGACGATGCAGGCGGTCGCATCTGGCGGATAATGTACGTTGGCGCGAAATGATCTTGCGGCGCTGAGTATCTTGCATCGACCTCTCTCCCCGCTCGCCATGCCGAATCGCCTGCAGCAGCTCCACGGAGCGGGCCAGTCCATCTGGCTCGACTTCATCGACCGCTCCATCCTGCGCAACGGTGATCTGGCGCGCCGTATCGCCGACGACGCGCTCACCGGCATGACGTCGAATCCCACGATCTTCGAGAAGGCGCTGGCCGAAGGCAGTGCGTACGACGATCAGCTGCGCGGGGCGTCGCCAACGGCGTCGGCAATGGAATTGTTCGAACTCGTCGAGACCTCGGACGTGCGCGATGCGTGCGACTTGTTCATGCCGGTCCACAAGGCCACGAACGGTGCCGACGGCTTCGTCTCCATCGAGGTGTCGCCCGGGTCGGCGAACAACTCGGGAGAGAGCGTCGCGGAAGCACAGCGCTTGTGGTCGATGGTGGACCGGCCGAACGTGATGATCAAGGTGCCGGGCACCGCCGAGGGCGCAGTGGCCGTGCGCACGCTCATCGGCGCGGGCCTGAACGTGAACATCACGTTGCTGTTCGCCATCGATGCGCACCGTCGCGTGATCGACGCCTACCTCAGCGGCCTGGAGGACCGCCTCGCGGCGGGCAAGCCGATCGACGGCATCGCGTCGGTCGCGTCGTTCTTCGTGAGCCGGGTGGACACGGAAGTCGACAAGCGCCTCGACGCCCTCGCGGCCAAGGCGAGTGGCGCCGAGCGCGACCGGATCCTGGCACTGCGCGGCAAGGCCGCCGTCGCGAACGCCCAGCTCGCGTACCAGCTCTTCCTGCGCGAATTCTCCTCGCCGCGCTGGAAGCCGCTGGCTGCCGCCGGTGCGCGCCGCCAGCGGCCTCTCTGGGCGAGCACCAGCTCGAAGAATCCGGCGTACCGCGACGTCCTGTATGTGGAACAGCTCATCGGGCCCGACACGGTGAACACCATGCCGCCCGCCACGATCGAGGCGTTCCGCGACCACGGGGAGGTCGCACGCACGGTCGACGCCGATGCCGCGGGCGCGGAACGGGTCATGACCGACCTCGCGTCTGTCGGCATCGACATGCCCGACGTGACGGCCAAGCTGCTGTCCGACGGACTCGCCAGCTTCCAGAAGAGCTTCGATTCCCTGACGCAGGGACTCGAGAAGAAAGTGAAACAGCTCGGGTGAGAGGACGAGAGGACGAGGGGAACGCCGCACTGTCGTCCCCTCGCCCTCTCGCCTCTCGTCTGCTCGTCCTCTCGCCCTCGTCCTCTCGCCCTCTCGCCGTCTCGTGACTTTCCCCCGCACGAAGATCGTCTGCACGCTCGGGCCTGCCTCCGACAACGCCGACACCCTGCGCAGCCTGATGGAGGCTGGCCTGAGCGTCGCGCGACTCAACTTTTCGCATGGCACGCACGATCAGCACGCGAAGACGGTGGCGCTCGTGCGGGCGACGGCGGCATCGCTGGGCCGACCCGTCGCCATCCTCGGCGACCTGCAGGGGCCGCGCATCCGCATCGGCGACCTCCACGAGCCGCGGCGCGTGGACGACGGAGAGGATGTCGTGCTCGTCGCGGGGGAGGACGCCGGGCCTGGGCAATTGCCAACGACCTACGAACACCTGTGCGACGACCTGCGCGTCGGTGACCGGATCCTGGTCGACGACGGACTCATCGAGCTCGTCGCGCTCGACGTCGGCGATCACACCGTGAGCGCACGCGTACTGCACGGGGGCATCATCAAGAGCCACAAGGGAATGAACCTTCCCGGCGTGGCCGTGAGCGCCCCCTCCATCACGGAGAAGGACTGGGCCGACGTCGCGTTTGCCGTCGAGCACCGGCTCGAGTACCTCGCGCTGAGCTTCGTACGCCGCGCGCAGGACATCGCCGAGCTGCGCGAGAAGATCCCGAAGGACATGCTCGTCGTGGCGAAGATCGAGAAGGACTCCGCGCTCGAGAACATCGAAAGCATCGTGCGCGCCTCCGATGCGGTGATGGTGGCGCGCGGCGACCTCGGCGTCGAATTGCCGTTCGAAGAGGTGCCCATCGCGCAGAAGAGGATCATCGCGCTGTGCAACAAGCTCGGCCGGCCCGTGATCACGGCCACGCAGATGCTCGAGTCGATGATCACGCATCCGCGCCCGACGCGCGCCGAGGCGAGCGACGTGGCGAATGCCATCTTCGACGGAACCGATGCGGTGATGCTGTCGGCCGAAACGGCCGCCGGCCAGTATCCGCGCCTCGCCGTCGAGGCAATGTCCCGCATCATCATCGAGATCGAGAAGCATCCGCGGGTGGCCCGGACGGACGAGCGCCGCGCGACAACGGACATCGCGGTGTCCACCGAACAGGCCATCGCGGCCGCGGCGACGTCCGCCGTGCGCAGCCTGGGCGCACCCGCGCTCATCGTCTTTACCAAGAGCGGCTTCTCGGCGCGCATCGTGGCCTCGCACCGCCCGAACGTTCCCATTCTCGTGCTCACGGACCAGGAACGCACCTACCGGCAACTCGCCCTGGTGTGGGGCGTGGTGCCGTGTCTCGTACCGCATTGCGACACTTACGACGGGATGGTGAAGCTCGCGCTCGAGCAGGTACGCCATCACGAGATGGCGCGCGACGGCGACCGCGTCGTGGTCACCGCCGGCGTGCCCTTCGACGTCCCGGGCACCACCAACCTGATGAAGGTCGAGACGGTATGATGCGGTGAAGCTCACGTTCCTCGGTACGGGCACGAGCTTCGGCGTGCCGCAACTCGGGTGCGCCTGCGACGTGTGCCATTCCCACGATCCGCGGGACCGGCGATCGCGGGTCGGGGCGGCGGTGGAGACGGACGATGGACAGGTGCTGCTCATCGACACGCCGCCCGAGCTGCGCCTGCAACTCGTGCAGGCGGGGATCGACCGCATCGACGCCGTGCTCTACACGCACGACCACGCCGACCACACGCACGGTATCGACGACCTGCGCGCGATCACGGCGCGTCGCGACCTGCACCTTCCGATGTACGGCGCCGCGGAGACCATGCGCGGCATCGAGCAGAAGTTTCGCTACATCTTCGACGATAACATCCGTCCGCTGCCCGGCACCTCCAAGCCACAGGGGCGCGCGATGGACCTGGCGCCATGGGCGACGGTGCGCATCGCCGGCGTGGACGTCACAGGGGTGCCGGTGCCGCATGGCCCCGTCACCACGGTGTTCGCCTATCGCATCGGGCCGCTCGCCTACGTCACCGACGCCAAGACGGTGCCGCCAGCCGCGCTCGCGGTGTTGAGGGGGGCCCGCGTGCTCGTCGTGAATGCATTGTTCCGCACGCCGCACCCGTCTCATCTCAGCCTGCCGGAAGCCATCGCCGTGGCGCGTGATGTCGGCGCCGAGCGCACGTTCCTCACGCATCTCACGCACGATAACTTTCACGCGGCGCTCGAGGCGGAATTGCCCACCGGCATCACGCCCGCATTCGACGGCCTCACGGTGACGGTGTGACCGGCGCGCGGGGACCGCGACGCACTTGCGACCCCAACTCCGCGCGGCGAGCTTCAGCGCACGGAAAAGACCTTCGACCGCGGTTCATCCGTGGCGGCACTTTTGTGAGGATCGCATGCACGATCTCGATGCACTGAACACCCTGTTCGGCGACGCCGTAGCGGTGTCCGACGACGGACTCGCGCTCACGCGCCCGGCCGAGCTGGCCACCCCGAGGATGGACGAGCTCGTGGCGTCCGCCGTGTTCGGCCAGGGGACCGAGCGCGAGTACGCGCGGTGGCTGATCTGGGAGCTCGCGCAGGCCGCGGGCGTGCGGCCCGCGTCCATCCACGACCTCTACCTGGCGCGCGGCCGCGGGGACATCCACGGGTTCACGGTACCGGCCATCAACGTGCGCGCCGCGACCTACGACACGGCCCGCGCCATCTTCCGCGCGGCCATCGGCTTGAAGGTCGGCGCATTCATCCTCGAGATCGCCCGCTCCGAGATTGCCTACACGGAGCAGCGTCCGGCCGAATACGTCACGGTGCTCCTCGCCGCCGCGTTGCGCGAGGGCTTCCGCGGCCCGCTGTTCATCCAGGGCGACCACTTCCAGGTGAACCACAAGAAGTACGCGATCGATCCAGTGCCCGAAGTGGACGGCGTGAAGGCGCTCGTGCGCGAGGCGGTCGGTGCCGGCTTCTACAACATCGATATCGACACGTCCACGCTGGTGGACCTCAGCAAGGGGACGCTCGCGGAGCAGCAGCGGCTGAACTACGAAGTCGGCATCGACATCCTCAAGGAAGTGCGCCGTGTGGAGCCGGCGGACATCACGATCTCGGTGGGTGGCGAGATCGGTGAGGTGGGAACGGAGAACTCCACCGTGGCGGAGCTGCGCGCCTACATGGACGGCTTCGTCGCCGCCCTGCCGGCGGGCATGGAAGGCCTCTCGAAGATCAGCGTGCAGAGCGGGACGTCTCACGGCGGCACGGTGCTCCCCGATGGGTCCATCGCCGCGGTGACGCTCGACCTCGACACGCTGCAGCGGCTCGGCACGGTGGCGCGTTCCGACTACGGCCTCGCCGGCGCGGTGCAGCATGGCGCCTCCACGTTGCCGGACACGTCGTTCCACAACTTCCCCGCCCGCGAGACGGCCGAGATCCACCTCGCGACGAACTTCCAGACGATGCTGTTCGATCACCTGCCGGACGCCCTGCGTGCGGAGATCTACGCCTGGCTGGGCAAGAATGCGGCGGACGAGCGCAAGCCGACGGACACCGACGAGCAGTTCTTCTACAAGACGCGGAAGAAGGCGATCGGGCCGTTCAAGCGGCAGATGTGGAACATGCCGGCGGACGTGAAGGCCACGCTCGCCTCCGCGTACGAGGAGAAGTTCCGCTTTCTCTTCCAGCAACTCGCCGTCGCCAATACGGCGGAGGTTGTCGCCCGGTACGTCGTCCCGCCGGTGGTGCATCGTCCGATGCCCGTCGATGCCACGCCGACGCACGCGGCTGCGCCGGACGACGCAGACCTGTCCGACTGAATGGCCCCCACGACGGCACCGGAAGACATTGGCGCGCTGTGGCTCGTGGTACTGCAGCGAGCCCTGGGTCGGGCATCACACGACGTGAAGGACGCACTCAACGGTGTTTCCGTGAACCTCGAGGTCATCCGCTCATCGGCCGCGCGGCCGGAGGTTCCGGCGAGCGCCGTGGCACCATTCGCCGAAGCGGCCGGGCAGCAGCTCGACCGGTTGACTAGCTTGATCGAGGCGGTACTCGCGCTGGCGCGAGCCGAGCGGGCCCCTGCCGACGTCGCCGCGATCCTGCGGCGCGTGGTGACGGTGTCGCAGGCATCGGCGTCCTCGGCCGATGCAGCCGTGGAGCTGCTGGACAGCGGCCTGATGTTAGCCACCCATACAAGTGTGCGCGGCGATGTCGTACGGCTCGCGCTGATGGCGCCCTTGCTGGACCTGGTCACCGGAACGGATCGCACGCAACGGCGGACGCCGGTGCGATGTACGATCACCGCCGACGAGCAGGCGGTGCAGGTGCGTCTTGCCGCGGACGGACGGCGCGCCACCATGCCCGAAGGCGTGGCGGACATCCTGCGCGGCGCGGGAGTTCGCTGGACGGACGGCGACGACCTATCACTGGCCTTTCCGCGCACATGAGCAGTCACGCGAGCGGGGCAGCAACAGCACGAGGCACGATGAAGCAGGCAAAGATCCTGATCGCGGACGACGAGGTGGCGATCACCACCGGACTGAGTGCCATCCTCGAGGATGCCGGTTACCGGGTAGACGTCGTGGGCGACGGGCAGAAGGCGCTCGAGATGCTGGCCGCGGAGCGGTACGGCGTCGTGCTCGCCGACCTCAAGATGCCACGCCTCGATGGACTCGCCCTCCTCGGCGAGCTGCAGCAACGCGCCATTCCCACGGAATGCATCATCATCACGGGGCAGGCCACCGTGGACTCCGCCGTGGCCGCGATGCAGCAGGGTGCGTACGACTACATCGAGAAGCCCCTCAACGCCGAAAAGCTCAACCGGCTCAAGGCGCTGATTCC
>JBDTYL010000360.1:0-1872 GCA_040005695.1 bacterium
CACGCAGGAGCTGCGCAATGTCGCGACGTACCTCGGCGAGCTCACGCGGCGCATCACGAGCGTCACCTGATTTGACCACGCCCGGCGGTGCGGATACGTTGCGCCACGTGCCTACCTCGACGCCCGACACGGAGATCTCGCTCGTCGGCATGCGCTTCCACGCCTGCGTCGGCATCCTGCCGCACGAGCGCGAACTGCCGCAGCCGCTGGAGGTGGACCTCGTCGTTCGCCACGCCGCCGGCAGCGACCTGCTGGACTATCGCCGGCTCTACGACGCCACGCGTGCGACCGTGGAATCGGACCCGCTCACCCTGCTGGAATCGTTCGCCGAGGCCCTCGTGGCGCGGGTGCTCCAGCTCCCCGACGTGCGGTGGTGCCGCGTGGCCGTGCGCAAGCCGCACGTGACGCTGGGCGGGCCGCTTGCGTACGCGCAGGTCGCCATGGAGCGCAGCCGTGACTGACGTTGCCCTCGTCGCGCTCGGGAGCAACCTCGGTGACCGCGACGCGTACCTCGCTGCGGCGCGGAACGCCCTGTCCCTCGTGCCAGGCGTGCGCCTGCTCGCCGCCACCGCCGTCGAGGAGACGTCGCCGCTGGGCGGCTCGTGTCAGGGCCCGTATCGCAACCAGATGCTCGCGCTCGAGACGTCCCTCACACCGAGTGGATTGCTCGACTGTTTGCAGCTCATCGAGCGCCGGCTTGGCCGTGTGCGCGCTGCGCGATGGGGTTCGCGCACGATCGACCTCGACATCGTCCGGTTCGGCGACGTAACGTGCGTGACCGACACGCTCACCCTTCCGCATTCCGGGCTCGCCGATCGCGATTTCTGGCAGCGAGAAGTGGCGGCGCTCGACCGGCTGGTGGCCGCCACCGCGTGAAGGAACGGTCGGTAGTGCTCCCGCGGTGGGCTTGCGTCTCCGAGAAGCGTCGAGCGCACATCGGGCGCGTCACCGCGCTGCTCGATGAGTGGGCGGTCACGCTGCGACTCGTGCGCGCCGACGCGATCGCGTGGCACGATGCCGGCCGGCTGCACGATGCCCTGCGTGACGCGGACGAATCCGTGCTACGCGACCTCGCTGGCGACGTGCCAGGCTACACCGTCGAGATGCTGCATGGCCCTGCGGCCGCCGAACGCCTGCGTCGCGACGGAGAGACACGGGAGGAACTGCTCGATGCCATCCGTCATCATACCGTCGGCTCGATGGGCTGGGGACGACTCGGCCGCGCGCTCTACATGGCGGACTATCTCGAGCCGGGACGGAAGTTCTCGCGCGCCGACCGCGGCTATCTCGCGGCGCAGGTGCCGCACGACTTCGACGGGTCGTTCCGCCAGGTCGTGCGGGCTCGCCTCGAGTGGTCGCTGCGGGAAGGAATGCGCATGTACCCGGAGACCGTGCTGCTCTGGAATTCGGTGCGATGAAGCGCGGCCCTGCCGCCGCCGCCGTGCTCGGGTTCCTCATGCTCGTCGGCGCCGCGTGGGCGGTGCGCGCGCGCGGCATTGTTGGCACGCCAGGCACGCCGGCCGTGTTGACGGTGTCCGCTCGTGCCCCGCAGGCACCCGCAGGCGTGCGCGTCCGCGTGGAAGTGATCAACACCACCCGCACGCGCGGGCTCGCGCGGCGTGCGACGCGTATCCTGCGCAACCAGGGCTTCGACGTGGTGGAGATTGGAACGAGCGGACCGACGCGCGATTCCACCCTGGTGCTGGACCGGTCCAGGCATCCGTCGTGGGCGTCGGCGATCGCGGCGCTGCTGGGGCCAGCCGCCCGGTGGGAGAGCCGGCCCGACAGCTCACGCTACCTGGACGTCACCGTGCTGCTCGGCAGCACGTGGCGCCCGCCGGCCGAGCCGCTCGACCCGTAGCTGCCCGCACG
>JBDTYL010000361.1:0-2944 GCA_040005695.1 bacterium
CTGGTACAACAACACGCTTGACATTCAAGACAGTTGCTGAGCGAAGCGAAGGATCGGCTTTCCCCGCGCAGGTTCTTTTCGCGCCGCCGCGCCGATAGCATTCCACGCATGCTCCGCATTGCCGTCCTCCCGTCTGCCGTAGCCGACCAGATCGCCGCCGGCGAGGTCGTCGAGCGCCCGTCGTCGGCGGTCAAGGAGCTCGTCGAGAACGCGCTCGACGCCGGCGCCACGGCCATCGACGTCGCCGTGGAGGACGGAGGCCGCACTCTCATTCGCGTGAGCGACGACGGCACCGGCATGGAACGCGACGACGCCCTCCTCGCGCTCGAACGCCATGCAACCTCGAAGATCCGCCTGGCCGCCGACCTCGTTGGCGTCGCGAGCTTCGGCTTTCGCGGTGAGGCGCTGCCCGCCATCTGCTCGGTGAGCCACCTCGTCGTCGAGACAGCGCCCGCCGACGGCGCCGGCACGGCGGTGCACGCTGCGGGCGGCGCCGTGGGCGACGTACGCGACATCGCCCGCCGGCGCGGAACGACCGTGGCCGTGAGCCGGCTGTTCTACAATGCGCCGGCCCGCCAGAAATTCCTGCGCGGCGCCCGCTCCGAATGGCGCAGCATCGTCGAGACCATGACGACCATCGCGCTCAACCGGCGGGACGTCCGGCTCACGCTCTCGCACGACGGCAAGTCCGCCTTCGCGCTGCCGGCCGCACCGGCCCTGCGCGACCGTGTGGCGGCCCTCTGGGGTGCCGATGTCGCCGACCGGATGGTGGACGTCGAGGACGTGCGGGGCGCAATCCAGGTGAGCGGCCTCGCCGAGCGGCCGGGGGACGTGGGCACGGCCAGCCGGCGCACGTTCGTCACGGTGAACGGTCGCGTGGTGCGCGACAACGGTATCCTGCGCGCGGCGGAAGCCGCGTATCGCTCGACAATCGCGCCCGGACTGCGTCCGAGCCTGTTGCTCGAGGTGGTCGCGCCCGCCGACAGCGTGGACGTGAACGTGCACCCGGCGAAGGCGGAGGTGCGCTTCCGCGATCGCTGGATCGTGGAGCGCGCGGTCGAAGACGCCGTCCGCCGCGCGCTCGGCACCTTCGACGCGAGTGCGGCACTCGGCGTGCGCCGGTGGTCGGCGAATGGGCCGGCATGGGCGCCTGCCGCGGCGGACGTGGAGCTGCTCCGTCCCACGGCGCCCGACTCCGCCGGCCTGTTCGGTGAGCGCGATGCCGCGCGCGACGATGTCGGGTCGGATGGCATGAATGGTCGTCCCGCCGGGATGCCCGCGGAGCCCGATTTTCCTCCCCTCGCGACCGCGACTGAGCCGCCACCGTCGCTCGTCGTGCCGCCACTACTCCAGCTGCGGCGCACGTACATGATGTTCGAGCATGACGACGGCGTCGTGCTCATCGACCAGCACTCCGCGCACGAGCGCGTGCTCTACGAGCGCTTCATGGGGATGCTGGAGCGCGGCGAGGCACCATCGCAGCGACTGCTCTTCCCGCTCACGCTGCACCTCACGCCCGCCGAAGGCGAGGCGTTCGAGCAGCACCGTGACGCGCTGGGCCGGCTCGGTTTCGAGGTGGAGGGGTTCGGCGGCCATACGCTGCTCGTGAACAGCGTACCGATGCCACACCCGCGCTTCGATGCAGAGCGGTGCCTGCGCGAGACGCTCGCTGCCCTCACGGGCGATCGTGAGAGCGCGACGCACGCGAAGCACGAACGGCTCGCCGCCACCGTCGCGTGCAAGGCCGCGGTGAAGGCCGGCGACGAGCTCTCGCAAGGCGAGATGCGCGCGCTGTTCGTGGCGCTGGGCGACACGCGACTCCCTGCGCACGACGTGCACGGGCGCTCCACCATCGTGCAGTTGTCGTGGCCCGAGCTCGAGCGGCGCTTTGGCCGGCAGTAGCGACCAGTCCATTCGCGTGATCTGTGGTCCCACGGCGGCGGGCAAGACTCACGCGGCCACCTGGTTCGCGGGGATGGCCGACGTCAGCGTGGTGAGCGCGGACTCACGGCAGCTCTATCGCGGCTTCGATGTCGGCACCGCAAAGCCCACCGCCGCCGAAAGTCTCGCGGCACCTCATTTCGGCATCGATGTCCTCGCGCCCACGGAACGTGGCTCGTCGGCGTGGTGGGCCGACCGCGCCGATGCCTGGATCGATGACATCGTCGCCCAGGGCCGCACGCCGGTCGTGGTGGGCGGGACGGGCCTGTACCTGCGCGCGCTCTTCGGCGAGTCCTTCGAGGAGCCACCGCTCGACGGTGCGCGGCGCGAGGCCATCCGAGCCCTCACGGCCCCATGGGCCACGACCGAGCTGCGTCGATGGGTAGATGCCCTCGACCCGGCACGTGCGCACCTCGGGCGGACGCAGCTGCTGCGCGCCGTCGAGGTCGCGCTCCTCACTGGACGTCGCCTCAGCAGCCTCCATCGCGAGCTGGCGCGTCCACCGCGGCGCCGCGCCCGGTATCTTGTTGTCGATCCCGGGCCGTCGCTGGCGCACGCCATTCAGCAGCGCGCGACCACGATGATGTCCGGCGGCTGGCCGGAAGAGGTACGACGATTGATGGACGAGGTGCCGGGTGACGCGCCGGCCTGGAACGCGACGGGCTATCGGATGGTTCGTGCCATGGTGCGGGGTGAGGTGACGCCGCGCCACGCGGTGGAGCAGGTCGTGATCGAGACGCGCCAGTATGCAAAGCGGCAGCGCACCTGGTTCCGGCATCAGCTGGGGGGCGAGGACGTGACACGTTGCAGCGGCAACGAACCCGATTGGGCCGAGCGCGCCTCGGCCTGGTGGAGGGAAGGGGACGCGTGAAGATCGGTATTACCTGCTATCCGACGTACGGCGGCTCCGGCGCGATCGCGACGGAACTCGGCATCGCGCTGGCGCATCGCGGCCACGAGATCCACTTCATCACCTACCAGCAGCCCTTCCGGCTGCCGTCGT
>JBDTYL010000362.1:0-12018 GCA_040005695.1 bacterium
CGTGCTCGTGAGCACGCCACCGATGATCGCCACGCCGAGCGGCGCGCGGAACTGCGCACCCTCGCCCCGGCCGAGCGCCACGGGGATCATGCCGGCGATGAGGGCGAACGTCGTCATGAGGATGGGCCGCAGGCGGATGGCGCCTGCCTCGATCAGCGCCTCGCGCAGCGGCATGCCGTCCTTCTCGCGCGCCCACTTCGCGAAGTCGATGAGCAGGATGGCGTTCTTGGCCACGATGCCCATGAGCAGGATCACGCCGATGAGCGACATCAGGTTGACCGTGTTGCCCGTGATGGCGAGTGCCAGCAGCACGCCGATGAGCGACAGCGGCAGCGACATGAGGATCGCGAGCGGGTCGAGGAAGCTGCCGAACTGCACGACGAGGATGAGGTACATCAGTCCGACCGCGACGCCGAGCGCCGTGAAGATCTGGCCGAACACCTCCTGTTGCGACTGCGCGTCGCCACCCAGCGACACGCGCACGCCGGGCGGCAGCGTGATCTTCTTCAGCTTGTTCTGCACCTCGGCCGTGACGTCGCCCGAGCCGCGGCCCGACACGTTCGCCTCGACGGCGACGACGAGATCGCGGTCGAGGTGGTTGATGATCGCCGGACCCTTGCCCTGCGTGATCGTCGCCACCTGGCCGAGCGGCAGCGTGTTTGGCGCGCCATTCGGTCCCACGACGATGAGCGGCAGCAGGCCGAGGTCTTCAGCGTTGCGTCGTGATTCGGGCTTGAGGCGCACCTGCACCTTCCGCATCTCACCGCTCGGATCCTGCCAGTCGCCCACGTCGATGCCGGCAAACGCGGGACGGAGCGACTGCGCGATCTGACCCACCGTGATGCCGAGGCTGCCCGCGACACCGCGATTCAGGTCGATCTCGAGCTCGGGCTTCTGGCCCTTGGTGCTGAGGCCGATGTCGACTGCGCCGGGCGTGTTCCGCACGAGATCCATCACCTGTTCTGCCGCCTGGTTGATGGCGGCCAGGCTGTTGCCGCGCAGCTGGAACTGGAGCATCTTGCGTCCGCCACCGAAGTCGTTGGTGAAGACGGACAGCGTCACGCCGGCCACGCGCTTCATCTCGCCGCGCAACTCGCTGGCGAGGTCCTCCACGCTCTTGCTGCGCTTGTCCTTCGGCACCGTGTGCACGAAGATGTTGCCCTCGTCCACCGAGCCGGAGGTGCCGCCGCCGAGTGTGGTGTACGTGTAGTCCACCTCCGGATGCGACCGGGCGATGCGGGCCGCTTCCTGCGCCTTGAGCCGCGTGTACTGCAGGTTCGAGCCGGGCGGCGTCTCGATGGCAATGATGAACTGGGAGCGGTCATCCTCGGGGAAGAAGCCCACGCCCACCGTGCGCACGGGCGGGATGATCCTGGGGAGTATCACGAACAGCGCGACGCCCACGAACCCGACGGCGATCTTCGCCAGCACCGGCAGCCGCTTCGTGGTGAGCGCGAACACCAGCACGCCGATGCCGGCGAGCGCGCCGATCAGTCCCGTCACGCCCCCGGAAAACAACGTGAACGAGGCGAAGAAGGTGCCCACGGCCAGGGCCATCATGGCCGAGCGATGATCGAGCGCCCATGAAATGACGCTGCGGTAGTTGTCCGCCTGGCGGTTGAACCAGTGGTTGAAGATGTCGAGCTTCTTCGTGATCCACCCCTTCTGGTCCTCCGTCTGGTGCGGATCGGCCCAGTAGGCGGAGAGCATCGGGTCGAGCGAGAACGAGACGAACAGCGACACGGCCACGGAGCAGGCGATCGTCAATGCGAACGGCTTGAACCATTGCCCGCCCACTCCCGGCATGAAGCCGATGGGGATGAACACGGCGAGGATGGAGAAGGTCGTCGCGGCCACCGCGAGACCGATCTCGTCGGTCCCCTCCATCGACGCGCGGTAGTGGTCCTTGCCCATCTCCACGTGCCGCACGATGTTCTCGCGCACCACGATGGCGTCGTCGATCAGGATGCCGATGGCGAGCGACAGCCCGAGCAGCGACATCGTCTCGAGCTTGAACCCCATCACCCAGACGGCGATGAAGCTCGCGAGCACCGAGACAGGCAGCGCGAGTCCCGTGATCACCGTGGATCGCCACGAGTTGAGGAACAGGAACACCACCAGCACGGTGAGCAGGGCGCCCTCGAGCAGCGCCTCCTCCACGTTCTTCACCGCGCGGTCCACGCGCGTGCCCGAATCGCGCACGAGCTCGAACTTCGTGCCGGTACCGAGCGTCTTCTGCAGCACCTCCACGCGCGCGCGGATCTTGTCGCTCACGTCGGTGGTGCTGTAGCCCTTCGACTTCTTGACGTCGATGCCGACGGCTTCCTTGTCGTTGAAGAGCGCCAGCGTGCGCGGCTCCTCGGTGCCGTCGCTCACGTCGGCGACGTCGCCCAGCCGCGTGGCAACACCATTGCGCTCGGACACCACGAGCTGCCTGAACTCCTGCGCATTCTCGAGCCGGCCCTTGAGGCGGATGGCCCGCTCGTCCAGCGCGCCCGTCACGCGGCCCACCGGCGCCGCGAGGTTCTGTAGCGAAAGCGCCTGCACGATCTGGCCGACGCTCACCCCCGCGCCCTGCATCCGCGTGGGATCGAGCAACACGGTGAGCTCACGCTCCACCTTGCCGCTCACGGCCACCTCGGCCACGCCGGGGATGGAGCGCAGCTCGCGCGTGATCGTCGGGTCGGCGAGTCGCGTGAGCTCCGCCTGGGTCAGCGTGGTGCTCGACAGCGCCAGCGACACGATCGGCCGGTCGGTGTCGTTGAACTTCTTGATGATCGGCTCCTTCATCTCCACGGGAAGGTCCGCCCGCTTCGCCGAGATCGCATCGCGCAATTCCTGCGATGCCTCGGCCAGGTCCTTCCCGAACTCGAATTCCACGAGGATGAAACCGTATCCGTCGTAGGCGGAGCCGTTCACGTGCTTCACGCCGCTGATCGAGGTGATCTGCTCCTCGATGGGATCGAGGATCTCCTTCTCCACCCCTTCGGGCGATGCGCCCGGATACGGGATTCCCACCGTCACCACCGGCGGTGCCACGTCGGGAAACTCGTCCGTCTTGAGCTTGAACAGCGCGAACAGTCCGAAGATTGCCAGCGTCATCATTGCCACGACGGTGATGAGCGGCTTCCTGATCGCAAAATCCGAGATGAACATGGTGGAGACTGGATTGGTGTGTTGATGTGCGTTGCGACGCTGTCATCCCGAGGCGCAGCCGAAGGAGCTGCGTTGCGACGCGGTCATCCTGAGGCGCAGCCGAAGGACCTGCTTGTTTCCTGAACGATTACTGCCGCCTGGCATCCGACGGTGCCGACACCCGCACCGGCGTACCCGGCGAGATGCCGCGCGCCGCACCGAGCAGCACCGTGTCGCCCGCCGCGAGCCCGGACGTGATCTCCACCGTCTCCGCGGCCGCATCACGAATGCCCAACCCCACCTCGACCTTCTCGATCTTCCCGTTGCGCAGCCGTACCACCGTGGGCCGCAAGCCCGTCTCGTCCACGGCAGACAGTGACACCGTCGGCGCCGTCTTCGACTCCGTGGCCACACGACCCTCGGCGAACAGGCCGCCCACGAGCGTGTTGCCCGCATTCGGGATGGCCGCCACGATCTTCACCTGGAGCGTCGCGGGATCCGCCACCGGGTTCACCCGCGTGATGCGACCCGTGAAGCTGCGGTTCGGGTAGCCGTTCACCTTGAACTCGATCGGCATGCCCACGCGCACCAGCGCCAGCTGCGACGCGGGCAGGCTCGCCTCGAGCTGCATGCTGCCCGGGTCCACGATCGTGAACAGTGCGCCGCCCGGCTGCACGACGTCACCGGCATTGGCCTGCCGCTGCGACACCACGCCGCTGAACGGCGCCTGCACGCTCGCCTTGTCCAGCACCTTGTTCACATTCGCCAGTTGCGCCCGCGCATTCGAGAGCTGCGCCTGCGCCGAGAGCAGCGCGTTGCGCCCGCGCTCCACTTCGCGCTCCGCGATGGCGCCCGCCTTCTCCAGCGTCTCCGTGCGCGCGAGGTCGCGCTTCGCGATCTCGTAACTGCTCTCGGCCGTGGTCACCGCGGAACGCGCCGACAAGGCCTGGTCGCGCGCCACCGACGCATCGATCTGCGCGAGCGGCTGTCCCGCACGCACCGACTGTCCCGCTTCGGCATATACGCGGAGCACCGCACCCGACATCTCGGCACGGATGGTCGCCTGGCGCTCCGGCATCAGCGAGCCGGAAATGGCCGGTCCGGTCTTGATCAGCTCGGCCTTCACCACGCTCACGTTCTCGGGACCAACCAGCATGGTCTCCGTCTTCGCGGTGGCCGCGCTCGCGTCGTCCGCGCCCTTCTTGCAGCCGGCCACCGACAGGGCCAGTGCGGCCAGGGCCGTCAGCGCCGCGATGCGCGGCGCCTGCGTGCGATGTTCCATCATGGGGTGGGGCTCCCGATTGGTCCCGCGCCAGTCGAACCGGCGGCGGAGGATTGTGTCCGCTGCTGCTGTGATTGTGCCTGCTGCTGCTGCTGCGCCTGCTGCTGCTGCGTCGCGGCGCGCTGTGCTGCCGCGCCCAGCGCCGCCGTGTTGATCGGCAGGTCGCGGATGAGCGCCATGCGCGCCCGTGCGACGGCGAGATCACGGGCAGATTGTGCCTGGTTCGCCACCGCCTGCTCCAGCAAAAGGCGCGACTGCGTGAGGTCGGTCTGCGTCGAGAGGCCTTCGCGATAGCGCAGCTGGTCGATGCTGTAGGCGCGCTGCGCCTGCTGCGCCGTGCCGCGGCTCGCGGCGAAGGACGCTTGCGCCGCTTCGAGCTGGTTCAACGCCACGCGCGTGTCGAGCGACGCCAGCTCGCGCGACTGCTGCAGCCGCGCGCGCGCCTCGTCCAGGTTTGCCTGCGCCACTTCGATCTGTCCGGAAACTCGCCCGCCGCTGAACAGCGAGAAGGTCAGCGATCCGCCCACCGTCCAGTTCTCGCTGTACTGGCTCAGCGTGGGCAGCGCGCTGTTCGGGAAGAACAACCGCTGGTAGTTCGACGTGAGCGAGAGCGACGGAAGCAGGTCCGCGCGCGCGGACTTGAGCTGTCCCTCCTGTGCGCGCACGGCCTCCTCGCTCTCGCGCACCGGGGCGCGCCGCGCGATCGTCGTGTCCGCCGCCGCGCTGGCGGTCTCGCTGCCCGACACGGCGCTCGCCGCGATGATGTTCGTGATCGCCGCCGGCTCGTCGATGGGCGTGGTGAGCTGGAGCGGTGCATCGAGCGGCATGTTGAGCAGTTGCTTGAGCCGCAGGTAGGCGACGTCACGATCCCCGCGCCGCGTGATGAGTACGGGACGCTGGTTGTCGCGGGATACCGTGGCCCGCAGCAGGTCGAACTCGCTCTCGTTGCCCACCTGTCGCGCCACGCGCGTCTGCCGCAAGAGCTCCTCGGTCTGCGCGAGCGACGTATCCGCAATCACGACGAGCCGGTCCGCCAGCACCGCGTCGAAGTAGGCCTGCGTGACATCGAGGGCCAGCTGCGCACGCTGCGATCCGAGGTCGATCTGCGCCGAGCGCTGCTGTGCATCCGCCGCTGCGGCCAGTCCGGAGATGCGGCCACCGGAGAACACGCTCTGCGAGAGCGCCAGCCCGAACGTGTACTGGTTCCGCGCGCCGAAGCCGACCTTGCTGAAGTCGATGCCCTGCGCAGCCGCGCACGTTGACGCCTGCGCGAGCGCCGCCGCCCGCTCCGCCGCCGTGGCGTTCGCCGCGATCCTCGGCGCGCAGACGGATTGCGGAGCCGGCACCGTCGCGGTGTCCGCGGGCGCGCTGCCGGCAAGCGCGGAAAACTGCGACCGCAGGGTGCGGTTGTACGCCAGGCTCGAGTTGAGTTGTGGGTAGTACTGGCTGCGCGCCTGCTTGAGCTGGCCGGCCGCACGCGTCACGCCGGCACGCGAGATCTGGAGGACCTCGCTCTCGTGAGTCGCAATCCTGATGGCGTCATCGAGCGACAAGGTGGCAGGCACCGCCTGCTGTGCGCGGGCCAGCGCGGGCGTCATGACCGCGAGCACCAGGGCGAGCGCAGCGGCGCAGGCCCTGCCGGCTCGGATCCGGTCGACATTCATTGCGAGAGGGGAGTCTGGGATGAGTTGAGTCATGTGATGCGCGTGCGCGATGTCTTCTTTACGGACGGCGCGGCGTTTTTCTTCACGCCCATCATCTGGAGGAAGCACCGCACGTAGCGCGCGGGCGCGTCTTCCATGGGCGGGTACACCTCGGGCACGAAGCTTCGGGCAATCGCGTCGCTCATCACGGTGCCCGTGAGCATCACGGCCGCCGTCTCGACATCGGCATCCGGGTTGGCCATGCCGAGCGACTGGAGCCTGCGCAGGTAGGTGGTGATGGTGTCGTGGAAGATGCGCCGGCCGCGGCAGGCGAACTCCGCCGCCTGGGGCCGCTCCTCGATCTCCCCCATCGTGTGCACGAGCAGCGGCCGCATCGCGCGGACATTGTCCAGGCTCGTCGTGACGAACGTCGTGAGCTCGGCCTCGGGATCCGTGGGCTCCGCCGGGAGTTCGGGCGGGGTGACGTTCGCCGAGTGCGGGCCAAGCACCGCCTCGAGGAGGGCGCCCTTGGAGCCGAAGGTGCGGAACAGCGTGACTTCATTGACCCCGGCCTCGGCGGCAATGAGGCGGGTGGTCGCGCCGCGGAAGCCGTGCCTGGCATACACGCGGGCGGCCGCTTCGAGGATGCGTTCTCGGCTGATCATGGGGGCGCAGTCTAGCGTAAACGACCGTGTATGCAAGTAGCTACTTGCTTGCGTTACACTCATGCACCCGAATATTCACCGAAAGTCGATTTCCTGCAACCCCCTGAAAGAAGACTCGACCCTACCGCGCCGGCAGGTCCGGGTCGCGCTCGATGAGGATCGTGAAGTCCGTCGCCAGCGCCACCACCGCTCCCACCGCCACCCAGAACGGCAGCAGCACCGCCCCCGCGATGCCGGCAGACAACGGCATGTCGAGCAGCGTGCGTCCCTCGCCGTTCCGGAGCATTACCCGGCGCACGTTCCCCTCGCGGATCAGCGCCTTCAGCGTGGACTTGAGCTTCGCGCCTGAAACCTTGATCTCTTCCATCGGCTGCCTCGGCCTCATCACATGTGAAACCCAACACTAAGAGCGGCAGGCCGGCAGCGCCACTCGCCGGCGCAGGGACCTTTCGCGGGATCGCACCCCCGACGACCTTCCCGCGATGGCACCGTCCGTCCGCCTTCCCGGCCCGCGTACCCGCTACTTCGGCCAGTTCGCGCTCGCCGTCACGCGCCGTCCGCTCGAGTTCCTGCCCGCCCTCGCGCGCGACTACGGCGACGTCGCCATGTTTCGCGTCGGCCGCCAGGCCGTCGTGCTGCTCAACCACCCGGACCAGATTCGCGACGTGCTCGTCACGCACGCACGACGGTTCCATAAAGGGCGCGGCCTCGAGCAGGCGAAGATCCTGCTCGGCGAGGGACTGCTCACCAGTGAGGACAACCTCCACCTCCGCCAGCGCCGCCTCGTGCAGCCCGCATTTCACCGCGCGCGCATGGCCGCATACGGGGAGACGATGGCGTCCTACGCCGAGCGCCGCGCCGACCAGTGGCGTGATGGTCAGGTGCTCGACATCGCCTCGGAGATGGCGGGCTACACCCTCGCCGTGGTCGGCAAGACGCTCTTCGACGCAGACATCGAGCGCGAGGCCCACGAGATCGGCGAGGCGCTGGCCGCCGCCATCGAGGCGTTCAATGTCGCCGTCCTGCCCATGGGCGAGTTGCTGCTCAAGCTGCCCCTGCCCGCCACACGTCGGTTCATCCGCGGGCGCGACCGGCTCGACGCCACCATCTATCGCCTCGTCGCCGAGCGACGCGCGTCCGGCGACGATCGGGGCGACCTGCTGTCCATGCTCCTGCTTGCCCACGACACGGAGGGCGACGGCACCGGCATGAGCGACGTGCAGCTTCGCGACGAGGTCATGACGCTGCTCCTCGCCGGCCATGAGACCACGGCGAACCTGCTGACCTGGGCGTTCTACCTCCTCTCACAGCACCCCGAGGCCGAGCAGCGCCTGCACGCCGAACTCGCGAGACTCGGTGACGTGCCACTCGGCGCCGATGACGCGATGCGCCTGCCGTACGCGCGCGCCGTCATCGCGGAAACCATGCGGCTCTATCCGCCGGCGTGGATCGTGGGACGTCGCTCGGTGGCGCCCTACGACCTCAAGGGATGCATGCTGCCCGCGCGCACGATCGTGCTGATGAGTCAGTGGATCGTGCATCGCGATCCGCGATGGTGGCCCGATGCGGACGCGTTCGAGCCACAGCGTTGGCTCGCCGGCGGCAGCGCCCTCGACCCTGCGCGGCCGAAGTTCTCCTACTTCCCTTTCGGTGCGGGCACACGGGTCTGTGTGGGCGAACAGTTCGCGTGGATGGAAGGCACCCTCGCGCTCGCCGTGTTCGCGCGGCGCTGGACCATGCGCCTCGTCGAGGGCCACAGCGTGGAACCGCGGCCGATCATCACGCTGCGCGCGAAGCATGGCATGCGCATGGTCATGCACGCGCGCTGAGCGGCGAGATCGCGAGGTGTCGGCAGCGGTCGGCGCAATCGTCGTGGATCGCGATCGCGCCATGAACGTCTTCGTCGGCCCAGCCGCTGCCGCAGCGCAGTGCGGCGAGCGGGAGAGTGGGCGTGCGTGGGGCCGAGTCAAGATCAGGGCCGCGGGCGCCACGGGGCGGGGCGCGCCATATTTTTCCCGCATGCACGCCGCCACGCTCCCACAGCCCACCAGCCGCCGCGCCGAGTCGCTCGTCATCGCGCTGTGGGTCGTCGCCGTCGTGGCAGCGACCATCCAGCAGGGCGTGCTGCACCAGAACAACAACTTCCTGATCTTCCGCGCCGCATCGATTCACCTGCTGCACGGGCAGGACCTGTACGCCGCGTATCCCGCGCTGCACTTCGACTTCTACAAGTACAGCCCCAGCTTCGCGCTGCTCTTCCTGCCGTTCGCGGTGCTGCCGCTCACCCTCTCGATGCTGCTGTGGAATGCACTCAACGCCGGCGCACTCTGGCTGGCGCTGGGTGCGGTGTTGCCGCGGCGCGGTGCGCTCATCGCGCGCGCCATCGTCTTCCTCGACATGCTGGGCTCGCTCCAGAACGTGCAGAGCAACGCGCTGGTCACGGCGCTCATCATCCTCACCTTCGGTGCGTACGAGCGCCGCCACACGGTACTCGGCAGCCTCGCCGCGGACATCGGCGTCGCGATCAAGGTGTTCCCGCTCGCCGGCGTGAGCTTCGCGCTGTTTCATCCGCGGAAGCTGCGCGTCGCGACGGCGCTGGCGCTCGCGATGCTTGTGCTCGTACTGCTGCCACTGCTCGTCACGCCGTCAGCCACGCTGCTGGCGCAGTACGCCTCGTGGCGCGCCATCGAGTCGAAGGATGCACTCGACCGCGGCTTCACGGTCATGCAGATGGTGCAGATCGTCCTGCATCGCGACTGGCCGAACTGGCCGCAGCAGCTCGGCGGCGTGGTGCTCCTGCTGGCGCCCGTGCTCGTGCGACGCGAGCGGTGGGGCGAGTGGGCCTTTCGTCGCACGTACCTCTGCTCGGTCCTGCTGTTTTGCGTGATCTTCAACCACCAGTCCGAAAGCCCCACATTCGTGATCGCCATGGCGGGCGCCGGTATCTGGTTCGCCGCGCTCGAGCGGCCGTCCCGCGGCGACTGGGCACTGTTCGCGTTCGTGGTGGTGTGCACCATCCTCGCCTCATCCGACGCGATGCCGAAGGCGATCCAGCGCAGCCTCTTCGACCGGTATCACTTCAAGACGGTGCCCTGCATCGTGCTGTGGGCGTACCTGCAGGCGCAGCTGTGGCGGCGTTCAGACGGCGTGTCGGTCACGAGGGCATGAGCCTGCGGCAGTAGCGCTGCTGCGAGGGATGCGCGCCATGATGTCCTCGCGTCCGAATTCCGCTGCGCTCCATCACGCGCGAGTCAGCGAGTGCGCGCGAGGCCAACCTCAGTCGAGTGCGTCGAAGCGAACGAGCTGCAGGTCGCCGCGGGTGATCCGCTCCCGCACCACGGGAGAGCACAATGCCGCGACTTCGCGTTCGCGCTCGTGACGATAGGGATCCTGCGCGGCGAGGATGGCGTCGTCGTGACCCGGGTGCAGCATGATCTCCGTCGCGCCGGCCGGCAGCCGGTCGAGTAGTGCGAGGAGCTGACGCTCCACGTCCGGCGCACCCTGAAGCGCGATGCCGCGAAAGTGCGGCGATCGCGCCAGCAGCGCGTGGTCGGCCGTGGTCAGGCCACGAATCGCGGCGCGCCACGCGGCATGAAGCGCGAGCATCTTCGCGGCCGATGCGGGGTCGCTGAGCGTGGCGCGGTCGAGCGGACGGCGGACGATGCGAACGCCTGCATCGCGTGCGCTGGCGAGCACCGCGCGCAGCAGCCCCGGCAGCGCGTGGGCGTGTCGATGACTGTCCAGGTGTGTCGCGCGGATGCCCGCTGCCGCGAGCGCGGCGAGCTGCGCATCGCACTCGCGGCGTACGTCAGACGGATCCACGCGACCAAGCACGGCTCGGCGCGCGAGGTCCGCAAGGGAGTGGAATTCTCCGGTACGCGCGTCGGCGAGGGATGACACTGCGGTGAGCGGCCGGCCGGCCAGCAGGTTGAGGTGCAGGCCCACGCCGAGCGTCGGCGCTCGATCGCGCACGAGTGCGGCGGCTTCGTGGAATGCCGGCGTGTTGACCATCATGGAGGCCGACGAGAGCGTGCCCGCGGACCACGCCTCGACGATGCCGCGATTCACCCCGGGGGCGAAGCCGAGGTCGTCGGCGTTGATGATCAGCTGGCGGGGTGAGGTCATGCCGCGAGGCGGCCGACGGCGGGGGCCTGCATCCGCGCTGGACTGCGGTCCGGTCGCCGCAACGCGCGCAGGCGCCGGACGTCCGCGCTAGAGCGCGAACTGTTCGGTTGAGGGAATGCCGTGGGGCGGCGTGTGCACGCCGGCGCCCCACTGGTCCTCCACCGGGAACACGAAGCGCCGGTTTGCGGCGGCGTACTGCCCGCGCCAGGCGTTCGTGCGCACGCGCCAGATGTCGTTGAACATCCGGCGGCTGTCACTCGCGAACCGCATCGTGGTGGGTTCGTCGTCGTAGCGGAAGTTCACGGCCGTCTGCTTGATCGAGAGGCCATGCTGCTGCGCGATGTAGAGGCACTCGATGTCGAAACCGAAGCCGGGAATCGTCGTGCGCGAAAAACAGAGGTTCGCCGCCTCGGCGGTGAAGCCCTTGAGACCGGCCTGCGTGTCGAGGATGCCGGGCAGCAGGAACTTCTGCACCACCTGGTTGAAAGCGCGGCTCATGAGGTGCCGCGTGTAGAGGTAGTGAAAGAAGCTCGGGCTCATCAGGTAGCGCGACTCCGGCAGCACGCGACACGCGATGGCGACATCCGAGCCGCCCTCGAGCTCCCCGACGATCTTGTGGACTTCATCGAGCGGGTAGGCGAGGTCGACATCGGTGAATACCCGGTGGCGTCCGCGCGCCGCGATCATCCCGCGGGTGACGGAGAAGCCCTTTCCGCGGTTGGTGGCATTGCGGAGGAGCCGCGCGTACATGCGCTGGCGGGCGAAGTCCTCGAGGATGAGCTGGGTCTCGACTTCGCTGGAATGGTCGTCCACGAAAACGACTTCGACCGTACCCGGGTACAGCGTCGCAAAGGCATCGACCGCCTTGAGCGTGGCCGGAAGCTGGTCCGCGGCATTGTACACCGGGATGATCAGCGAAAGGTCGGGCACCACAGCGGTCTGGTCCTGCATCAAGACCTCGCGATCGACGACTGAAAAGGGCTGCGTCGGAAGGGCAGCGCACGGCGTGGCGCCGTGCAGTGGGAAATGGAACGAAGTGCAGTGCTGCGCAGGGTGCCGGAGTTGTCGGGTGTCCCTGTAGTGGCGCCTTCGACCGTGCTGCCACTTCGAGAGTTCCGGAGTGGGAGAGTTGGTCGTGCCGTAGGGTGTCGCGACTGCGTGAAATATA
>JBDTYL010000363.1:0-17783 GCA_040005695.1 bacterium
CCGGCGGGCAGCACGTGTCCGAGCACCGTCTTCTGCCCGGCATCGTGAATCTCGGCACGGAACACGAACTCCGCGGTGGCGCGCGGATTCATCGTCCATCCGGTGAGCGCACGCGCGACTTCGATGATGTCATGCTGGGTATAGCCGCCGTCCACGCCGAGCGTGTGGAGCTCCATGAGTTCGCGGGCATAGTTCTCGTTGAGCCCGCGCTTCGCGCGCGCGGCCGGCTGCGCACGTTGCTGCACCACCTGCATGCGCTGCTGCGGCGTCATCGCCTCGAGGCGCTGCCGCTGCTGCGCCGTGAGTGCATTCGGCGCCATCCGGTCGATGTCGTCCATCGTCAGCCCGCGTCCTGATGCGAGTGCGCCAGGGCGCCGCGCACCGGGGCGCTGTTGCCGCGCCGCCGCCAGTGTCGGATGCATGGAATCCGCCGCGCTCTGCCACTGGTCGAGATAGAAGAGCATGGCCGGACTTCTGGCTACGGCGCCAAGCAGGTCGCGGAACCTGCCGAGCGCGTTGGGGCGGATCACGTCGCGGTCGAAGGCGGGGATGAAGATTCGATCGAGGCCCTTGCCGGCGAAGATGTTGAAGTGATTCTCCCAGAAGTCCGTCATCACTTCCTGGAGCTGCCGATCACTGACGACGGCGCGGGCGAGCTTGGCCGACTGCACGTCGCCGAGGATGCGCTGATTCCGGCGCTGCTGGTCGCGCAGCCCCGGGTTGTTCTGCAGCAGCTCCGCGCGCACGTCCTTCCTGCTGGCGCTGTCCCCGGACTTGGCCTGTTGCTTCTGCTGCTGGCGAACGGCCCTCTGGCCGGCGTCGTACATGCCGACGAGTTCCGCCGTGGGACGCCCGAGCATTTCATATGATGCAACGATCCGGTCGGCCGTGCCATCCTCGATTCGGTCCGGGGCAAGCTGCAGCGCGATCCACTGGTCCACGCCCATGGCGCGCACTCGTGCGACGTCGCCCGGGCGGGGTCCGAACGCCAGGCGATTCAGCACCTGCTGCACCTGTTGATCCGCCGTCTGCTCTCGCGGTTCGGCAGGGGGAATGACGATGAGCGGCGTGGGTCGGCCCGTGGACGCCGTGCGCGCGGCAGTCGTGGAGCACGCACCGGTCAACAGCAGGAGCACGACGACGGTTCGTGCGGCGGTCGGATGCATCATCTTCGCGTTCTGGTAGAGTGTCCGTGGGGAAGACGCCCGCACGGGCAAATGGTTAATGCCACACTTGACCGCAGCGGCGGTCAACCGCCGGGTACCGCTTGCGGAGGAGGTGGTCGCTGGTCTACGGTACGGGTGCGCGACGTCGCGCCGAGTCTGCGCACGACCCGTGACGTCGCCTACCCCGGATTCTGTTGATCAGCCCGCTCATTCCCGCTGACGACTTCGCTCGCCAGCTGCCGCTCGACGAACTCGCGGCGCTCGGTAGCCACGCCGCGGCGAAAGGCCGCGCCGTCGTGTGCTCCGCGCTCGCCGAAGGTGTGGACGCCGTGCGGGCGGAACTCGGATCGGCGCGCGCGGCCGCGCTGCTGCGCGAGCTCACGATGTTCGTGCGCCGCAACCTGCGCGGCGTGGACACCCTCTCGAGCACGGGCGACGAGTTGGTGCTGCTGCTCGACGGTTCACCGTTGCCGGCAACCGCCGTCACGGACCGCCTGCTCGCCGCCGTGCGCGCGCACGTCTTCTCCATGGGCGGCGCGGAGCAGTCGCACCGGGTCACGCTGTCGCTGGGCATTGCCACGGCGCCGGAGCACGGCAGCACCTTTCCGACGCTGCTGTCGGCTGCACGGCAGGCGCGCGCGCTGGCCGGCAGCGACGATGCGGCTCGCGCGTTCACGCCGCCCCGGGACCTGCTCGACCTCACCCGTTTCGTGGGACGCGCGGAGCCGTTGGCGCAGCTCACCGATTACCTCGACGCGATGGTTCGCGGCGAGGGCCGCGTCGTGGCCATCGTGGGCGAGCGGGGCGTGGGGACGAGCGCCCTCGTCCGCACGCTCGCACCGGAGGTCCGGCTGCGGGGCGGCTCGCTGGTGTCGGGCAGCGCACGTGAGCAAGGGCTGACCGCGCCGTACGCCTTGTGGACCGATGTCCTGCGCGCCATCCGCCGCCTGCCCGTGAAGAGCACGCGACTGTGGCGCGAGCTGCCCGCCCTCGATGGCACGCTGGAGCGTGCACCGGGCGACGTCGCGCGCGGTGGCAGCAAGACCCACCTGCTGGAGGAGCTGTCGGATTTCCTGCGGCTCGCGGCGCAGCAGCGCCCCCTGGTGCTGCTGCTCGAGAATCTCCAGTGGTGCGACGCCGCCTCGTGGGACGCGCTGGAATACCTCATCACGCAACTCGAGAGCGAGCGCATCCTGCTCGCGCTCACCTTCCAGAGTGGCGGCGAGGACGAGGCGCTGGAGCGGTGGAACCAGCTCGCGGCGCGGCCGCGGCACTCCCAGATCCTGCTCACGCACCTCACCCGCGACGACGTCAAGCGATGGCTCGAATCGGCGATGCGCACCGGCGAGCTGGGACGCGACCTGCTCGCCTATGTCTATCGCCACTCCGAGGGCAATCCGCTGGTGCTCACGCACCTGATGCGCGACCTCGAGGAAAGCGGCCACGTCGTGCGGACCGACGGTGGCTGGCAATGGAGTTCGGCCAACGAGCTTCCGGTTCCGGTGAGCCTCGACGACCTGCTGGCGCGGCGCATCGGCCGCTTGCCGACGGAAGCACGCATGGTGCTCGAGGCAGCGTCGGCGATTGGGCGGGAGTGCGAGGAATCGCTGCTGCTCGAGACGGCGGACGACGCCGAGGTGGCGCGTCGCGGCCTGGAGCGGCTGCTGGAGATCGGGCTGCTGATGCCGACGTACGACCGCGGACGCGCGGCGTATGTGGTCGCCCACGACGAGATTGCGCGAGTGTCGCGATCACTGTTGTCGCCCGCGGGCGGGGCCGAGCTGCACGGGCGCATTGCTCGTGCGATGGCGGGCTACGAGCGGCATTCCGCCGCCGAGACGGCGAGCCACTTCGAAGCGGCCAACATCCGCGACGAGGCGCACCGGTTCGCCGTGCGCGCGGCCGACGAGGCGCTGGCCGTGCATGAGACGGGGGCGGTGGCAGAGTTGCTCGCCATGGCGGAGCGAAACGCACCTGATGAGGCAGCGCTCGCGCAGGTGCGCGTTCGGATGGCGTCGCTGGCGGAGGTGGCGGGGCGGTACGAGGATGCGGAGGCGCTGTGTGACCAGGCGCTGGCGTGGTATGCGACCCAGGGCGAGCACGTCCAGGCGCTCGGGCTCAAGCGCACACGCGCGCTCGTGCGCATGAAGCGCGGGCTCGCCGCGCAGGAAACGCTCACGGAACTGCTCGCGCTGGAAGCCGAGGCGAGCGCAGCCAACGAGGACATGGAGCGCGCGGCCGTGCTGCTGCACATCGCGCAGATGCATTGGCGGCTCGGCGACCTTGGCTCGGCACAGCGCACGGCGCAGGAAGCGGTGACGATTGCCGAGCGTGGCGACGACGTGGTGCTGCTCGCGGATGCGTGCAACCGACTGGCCGTCACCATCCAGCTGGAGAACGCGCCGCGCGCGCGCGAACTGTTCGTGCATGCGCTGGACATCGCGACGTCGCTGGGCGACGCGTTTCGGCGGGTGCGCGGCCTGAACAACATCGGCGTGCTGGAGATGATCTGCAACAACTCGGATGAGGCGTGGCGCGTACTGACCATTGCGGTGGAACAGGCGCGCACGGCAGGCATCATCGAGTCGTGGGGCCGCGCGGAGCTGAATCTCGGCGTGCTCGCCGGGCGCATCGGCAACTATGAAGGAGCGCTTCGCGCCTTTTCGGAGTCGCTCCGGCTGATGTCGATGGTGCAGAACAGCGAGGAGCAGCTGTACGCCACCTACAACCTGGCCGACCTGCAGCGGGAGCATGACCGGGCGCGGGAGGCGGCGGACACGTACGAGTTGGTGGTGGACCTGGCGGAGCGGATCGACCAGGTGCCCATCCAGGTCGGCGCGTTTGCGGGGCTCGGCCTGTGCCGGTTCGAGATGGGCGATCTCGAGGGCGCCCGGGAGGCGCTGGCGAGGGGGGTTGCGCTGAGCGAGGGGCTGGGCGAGTGGTTCCAGGGGCGTGAGCTGCTGGAGGCGCTCAAGCTCCACCTGTTGATCCGGGATGGGCAGGTCGGGGCGGCGGTGTCGCTGCTGGAGACTTCCATGAGTCTGGCACATGCGACGGATATCTCGGGTGCGGCCTGGCTGATCGCCGAATTCGGGCTGGCGCTGCGTCCGCATGCGCCGGAGGTGGTCGGGAGCGCTGTGGCACGTTACGCGCACCATCCGGAGGTGTTGAGCACGCCGAAGATGAAGCAGCGGTTCGATGTATTAATAATTGACAGTTAATCCACTATTGACCGATTGGGATTCTGGGTCATATTGGTGCATGCGACGAACGGCGTTGGGCGGGGTTTGGTCCTCGTCTGGGCGTGGTTCGAAGGAAACGGCGGCTGATTTCCGAAGTCGGTGACCAGCGTCGTCTGCTCTGCAATCGAGAGTAACCGAAATGCGTCGTACCAATTGGAAGACGGTGAGCACGCTCGTCACCATGATCGTTGTGGCCGGATGTCAGGAGAGTTCGGTCTCTGCGCCGCAGGGTGCAGCAGTCGCTCCTGCTTCCATGATGATGGCACCAGCTGGCCGTCCGCAGCTGAGCCTCAGCGGGAAGTCGGCGACGAACGAAGATGTGGAATTCACGGTGTCGCCGAGCGGCGGCGTGTATTTCATCGGCAATAATGCGGTCGTCTTTCCGGCGCACAGCATCTGTGATCCGGCAACGAGCAGCTACGGCGCGGGCACGTGGGACAGTGCGTGCGAGCCGCTGAAGGGCGCGTTGAAGATCCATGCGAGCGTGCGGACGGCGACGCTGGGGACGTGGGTGGACTTCAAGCCCTCGCTGCGCTTCGTGCCGACGAATGACTCGCGGCAGTGGGTGTACATGTACATGTCGACGCCGCGCGTGCTGGGCGCGACCGATCTCTCGAAGTTCTCGATCCTCTTCGCTCCCTCCATTGGCGCGCAGGGCGTGGACGAGTCGGTCAGCGATGCGACAGTGCGCACGTATGTCGACACATTCGGCGGCGTTTCCATGCGCCGCATCAAGCACTTCACGGGCTACATGACGTCCTCGGGGCGGTCATGCGACCCGAACGTCGATACGGGCTGCTATCCCAACTAGGGACAGTACGTCCTGCGGTTGCTGCACCGGTTCGTGAACGCGCCCGCCTCCCGGCGGGCGCGTTTGCGTTTGGCCACTTCCATCACCGGGACCGACCCGGTTCCTTTCCCGCGTGCCTGACTTTTCGTCGTCGCCTCCCGGCCCAGGCCCGATGCCGCCGAATGCCGCGGCCGTCCCACGCATGCCGAGCGGCATAGTGACGGGCCTTGGCGCGGGTGCCGTCTGCGGCGCCGGCGCGCTTGGCATGCTGTTTGGAATGGGGAGGCGATACAGCACTCTGTGGCGTCCGCTCAACGCCGCAGCACACGCGGTGATCGGTTCGCGCGCCGACGGCGTCTGGGGATTTCAATCCGATGTGACGCTGGTGGGGGTTGCGGTGGTACTAGTAGTGAGCGCGCTGGCGGGGATCGTCATCGCGGAACTCACATCGTCGCCACGTCGCATGCAGTACCGCGCGCTGACGGCATCCGGGGTCGCGCTGGCGGGCTACCTCGTTCACGTCCACATCGTCGCACGAAATTCCGGCGGGCTCGCCGCGCTCCTCAGCATTGGAGAGCTGCGCGCGCTGTATGCGGCAGCGGCAATCGCGTTGTCACTTGGTATGCGATATGCTTTTTTCCCTTCCGCCAAGGGGCTGTCGGAATAGCGAGAGCGCCGCAGACGTCTTGCCGGAATCGGGACGTCCACGTCACCCGCTCGTGACACGCAGCGCGGATCTTTGGCGACATGGCCGTGTTTGACTGGTGGCAGCGGGACTTCGCCCCTGCCGCGTAACTTCGGGCGAGCACGCGTCGTCGTGGAGTGACAGGAGCTGGTGCAGGACACTATTCAGGAGGGGTTATGGACGTCCTCGTGATGCTCGAGGAAAGCCCCGATCATTCGCCGGTGCTCGCGCACGTGAATTCGGTCCCGTCGCCGCTCGCATCCGAGCGACCGGCGCGGGACATCGTGACGCTCTACGGCGTCCCGAGCGCGGAATCACTGGCGTTGGCGCTTGCGGCCGCGGTGGAGTCTCACCGTACTGGTCAGGGGCACGACAATCAGGACGCCATTCGCCATCTGGGCGTCTGGGCGGAACGCGGCGCCATCGGTGATGCGGCGTGGCGCGACGTGGGCACGGGGCAACTCGTCACGCACGACCTCGAGATCCCGCTCGAGATCCTGAACGGCACGGCCGGCGTCCTCCTCGGAGAGTGCGGACAACTCATCCGTCGCCTCGTGGCCGGCCTCTCGATGCCCGACTGGCCGGAAGGTGCGCGCCGCGCCATCACGGTCTCGCTCGGTCCGGTCGTCGGACTCGCGGCACCGGTGTTCGCGCCGATTGAATCGCTGCTCGACCGGCTGCGCGAAGCGGACGGGCTGGCCTTCGACTACGAGGGCGACTGACACGAACTCTCCATCGTCAGAGACCGGATCATGAACGGCCCGCGCAGCGATGCGCGGGCCGTTCGAGCAACCGGGCCATGCGGATCGCCCTGCTTGACACCATCGGCAACGCCCTTCATTCCTTCGATGTCAGAAGACAGGTGGGACGCCATGCCGAATTCTTCCGCCAACGCCATCCGCTGGTACGGTCATCCTGTGGCGAGCGTGCGTTCACCGACGACCCAGGGCGCCTGCGGGGCGCCGCGCTCGACGAGCGCGGCACTTCATGGGCGCCCTTCGGCGTCGGGCCGGCTGCAACGGGACGCGAGCTTCCGCGCCACCGCCGGACACGCGCCCGCGCCCCGCGATGCCACTGGCGACTGGCCCCCCCGTGGATCGGCCTGCCCCCACGCACCGGCTCACTCTCCCAGCACGTGAGGTACGCGAATGCGCGAGTACCAGGGATCGGAGATCCGCAACATCGCGGTGGTCGGACACGGAGGCAGCGGCAAGACCAGCCTGGTCGATGCGCTCGCCTTCGTGTCCGGCACAAGTAAGCGACACGGCAGCGTCGGGGACGGCACATCGCTCACCGACACGGCCCCGGAGGAGCTCGACCGCGGCTTCTCGATCAACCTCGGCTGCGCGCACGCCGAGTGGATGGACACCAAGATCAACCTGCTCGACACGCCCGGCTTCCTCGACTTCCAGGGTGATGCGATCGCCGGCCTCGCCGCGGCGGACGGCGCCCTCTGCGTGATCGGCGCGACGTCCGGCGTGGAGGTGGGCACGGAGCGCATGTTCCGCGAGGCGGTCGCCCGTCGTGATCCGGTCCTCTTCGTCGTCACGATGATGGACAAGGAACACGCGGACTTCGACGCCATCTACCAGCAGATCAAGCAGCGGCTCACGAGCAAGGTGATTCCCATCGAGGTGCCGGTCGGCGAAGGGACAGACTTTCACGGCATCGTCAACCTGTTCGACAAGAAGGCACACGTCTACGCGCGCGGCGCGAAGAGTGGTGCCTACGAGGAGACCGACGTCCCACCCGAGGTGCGTCCCCAGTTCGACCGCTACTACGCCGAGTTGATCGAGACCATCGCCGCGACCGACGACACCCTGCTGGAACGGTACCTGAACGGCGAGGAACTGTCGCGCGACGAGGCCGTCGCGGCAATGAAGGACGCCATGAAGCGCGGTGAACTCTTCCCGCTGTTCTGCGCCTCATCGACCCTCACCTACGGCACACGCGCGGTACTCACGACGATCGTCGAGCTCATGCCGAGCGCGTACGAGATGGAGGAACTGCATGCGCTCGTCGGCGCCGAAGGCGACCAGCCGGTGGCGATCCACGCGACGGACGACGCGCCCTTCGCCGCAATCGTGTTCAAGACCCAGAGTGAGCCGCACGTGGGCGATGTCAGTGTCTTTCGCATACTCTCCGGCTCCGTGCGCAACGGGGACGAGCTGTACAACGCCACGCGCGACGTGACGGAGAAGCTGAATCATCTCGCCGTCATGCAGGGGCGCGACCGCATCGAGGTGCCCCGCCTGCACGCGGGCGACATCGGGTGCGTGGCGAAGTTGCGCAACACGCACACGAACGACACGCTCTCCACCCGTGCCCATCCCGTGCGCCTCGCGCAGGTCGAGTTCCCCGCGCCACTCGTGGAGCTCGCGATCCATCCCACCAACCGGACGGACGAGGAGAAGCTGCAGCAGGGCCTGCACCGGCTGCACGAGGAAGATCCCACCTTCGAGACGCACTGGAACGCGGAGACGCACGAGACGCTCGTGTCAGGCATGGGCGAGCGACACCTGGAAGTCGCCCTGGGCAAGCTGAAGCGGAAGTTCGGCGTGGTCGCGGAACTGTCGAAGCCCAAGATTGCATACCGCGAGACCATCCGCGCGCGTGCGGAAGGCCAGGGCAAGCACAAGAAGCAATCCGGCGGTCGTGGTCAGTTCGGTGATTGCTGGGTGCGGATCATGCCCACCACGCGGGGGGACGGCATCCGCTTCGAGGACTGCATCGTGGGCGGCGCAATCCCCAGCAAGTTCATCCCGGCGGTGGACCGCGGCATCCAGGAGGCCGCGGAGCGCGGCGTGCTGGCGGGATTTCCCCTGGTGGATTTCCAGGTGGAACTGTACGACGGCTCGTACCACACCGTTGACTCGAACGAGATGTCGTTCAAGATGGCGGGCATCCAGGCGTTCAAGGCGGTGGCGCCCAAGTGCCGGCCGGTGCTGCTGGAACCGCTGGATGAAGTCGAGATCGTGACGCCCGAGGAATCGCTCGGCGACGTGCTGGGTGACCTGTCGGCGCGACGCGGACACATCCTCGGCACCGAGGTGCCGGAGAACGCCACCGGGACGCGCGTGCGTGCGGTGGTGCCGCAGTCGGAAATGCACTTGTACGCGAGTGCGCTGCAGTCGATGACGCACGGCCGGGCAAGTTTCCGTCGCCACTTCCGCGGCTACGAGGAGATGCCGAACGAAGCAGCGCAGCGCATCGTGGACGATGCATCGCGACTACAGTCGGAGACCGCGGCGCACTAGCGTCGCCACATGGGAATACCCTCCTTGCCACGCCGCAATCGCCCGCGGCGTCACGACGTGCAATCGCCCGGCGTGCGTTCGCATCGTCAGCACGACAGTAAAAAGGACATGAGCGTTCCACCTGCATCGTGATACCGCGATCCGCCGACAGTCGCGTTACATTTCGCCGCACGCGATGGCGCGTGAGTCGCGCTTCCGATTCCCGTACGACGTGACGATGCAAGCTGACGACACCGGCGTGGCGGCGCCGATTGGTGGCGAACCGCGCGGGTGGTGTGACATCGTCGGGCGCGGACGGCTCGGCCAGGCGCTCTCGGCAGCGCTGCGCGCGGCGGGCGTGCCGGTGCGGGGTCCACTCGGCCGCGGGGCGGACGCCGCGGGCGCATCGATTGCACTTTTGTGCGTCCCGGATCGCACCATCGGCGAGGCAGCACGTTGCATCACGCCAGGGGTGCTCGTGGGGCATACGAGTGCATCCGTCGCGCTCGCGCCACTCGAGCCCCATGAGCGCTTCAGCATGCATCCCCTCCTGAGTGTCATCGGGACGGACACGGCGTTCGCCGGCGCCACTTGTGCAATCGATGGCAGCACGCCGCGCGCGATGGAGACGGCCCGTGGCCTCGCGCTCCGCCTCGGCATGCTGCCTCGGGTGATTCCGCGGGAGCAACGTGCACTCTATCACGCGGCGGCCTCCATGGCGGCCAACTACCTGGTGACGCTCGAAGCCAGCGCCGAGCGGCTCGCGCAGCTCGTGGGGCTCGATCGGGCGGCGCTCGAGCCGCTCGTGCGTGGCGCCGTGACGCAGTGGGCAATGGTCGGCGGGCACGACGCGCTGACCGGACCCGTGGCGCGCGGTGATGTCGAGACGGTCGCGCGGCAGCGTGCCGCCGTCGCGGATGCCGCGCCCGACATGCTGCCGTTCTGGGACTCGCTCGTCGAGGCAACCCGTGCGCTCGCCGCCACGCCGCAGGTGGCGCGATGATCGTGCTGCGGACCGTGGCCGACCTGCGCGCGGCCGTGCGAGACGGACGCGCGCGCGGTGAACGCGTGGGCCTCGTGCCCACGATGGGCGCCTTGCATGAGGGACATCTCAGCCTGATCCGTCGCGCGCGGGAGCGGTGCGCGCTCGTGGTGGTGACGCTGTTCGTGAATCCCACGCAGTTCAACGACCCGTCGGACCTCGCGCGCTACCCGCGCGACGAGGCCCGTGACGCGCGGCTCGTGGAGTCGGCAGGAGCGCGCGTGTTGTTCGCGCCGTCGGTGGACGAGGTGTATCCGCGAGGATTTTCGACGAGCGTGGATGTCGCGGACCTCTCGCTGCCGCTGGAGGGCGAAGCGCGGGGGACGCAGCACTTTCGTGGCGTGGCTACCGTAGTGACGAAACTGCTCGCGATGGCGCTTCCGGACGAGGCGTACTTTGGCCAGAAGGATGCGCAGCAGGCGCTGATCATCAAGCGCCTGGTGCGCGACCTCGACCTGCCGGTGCGCGTGGAGATCTGTCCGACGGTTCGCGAAGCCGACGGGCTGGCGATGTCGAGCCGGAATGCCCTGCTCGACGTCGCGTCGCGGGCGAAGGCGACGGCGCTCTCGCGAGCCCTGTTCGCGGTGGAGCGCCGCGTTGCGGGCGGTGAGACGCAGACCGACGCCGCGCTTGCGACGGGCCGGACCATCCTCCTCGGCGCGGGTATCGAGCCGGAGTACTTCGCGGCGGTTGATGCCGAGACGCTGGCGCCGGTACCGACCTTTGCCGGTGCGACGCTTGTTGCCATCGCGGCGCGTGTCGGTGGGGTGCGGCTCATCGACAACGTGGTGATCAACGACGGAGCAGCGCCGTGAACAACGCCCTGGAGCGACTGACGGAACTGTATGTGCGGCGCGAGCCCATCGTGATGCTCACGGCGTATGACTATCCGTCGGCGCGCGTGGCCGCGGGCGGCGGCGTCGACGTCGTGCTCGTGGGCGACTCGGCGGCGATGACGGTGCTCGGCCTGTCCTCGACTCGCGAGATCACCGTCGACGAGCTGCTGATGCTCACGCGCGCCGTGCGACGTGCCGTGGCGGACCTGCCCGTCGTGGGCGACCTGCCGTTCGGGTCGTACGAGGACAGCGATGCGCTCGCGGTCACCACGGCGCGCCGCTTCGCGACCGAGGCCGGCTGCAATGCGGTGAAGCTCGAGGGTGGGGGCGCGATGGTGTCACGCGCGCGCGCCATCATCGCGGCGGGGATTCCCGTCTTCGGTCACGTGGGCCTGCTGCCGCAGTCCGTGCGCACGCGCGAGGGCTACCGCGCGCGCGGACGCGATCCCGAGCAGGCAATGGCCATCATCGCCGACTCCGACGAACTGGCCGCGGCCGGATGCACGGCCCTGATCGTGGAGGCGGTGCCGGCGGCGGTCACGGAGATCATCACCAGGCGCGTGGGCATCCCGGTCATCGGCATCGGTGCCGGCGGCGCGACGGACGGACAGGTGCTCGTCTATCACGACCTGCTCGGCTTCAGCGAGGGGCGGCAGGCGCGGTTCGTCCGGCAGTACGCGACGGCACACGAGACGCTGCGTGGCGCGGTGGCGGAGTGGGCGGGGGACGTGCGCGCGCACCGGTATCCGGCGGTGGAGCACACCTATCCCATTACCGCCGAGGCGCTGGCCGAGGTGGAGCGGCGGTTGGGCGTCGACTGACAAGCAGGTCCTTCGCTTCGCTCAGGACGACACGCGGCGGTTGGGCGTCGACTGACAAGCAGGTCCTTCGCTTCGCTCAGGACGACACGCGGCGGCTGGGCGTCGACTGACAAGCAGGTTCTTCGCTTCGCTCAGGACGACACGTCATCTATGACAAGCCTGGCCGACACGCAGACCCCTCGCTCCGCTCGGGATGACAAGCATGTCGTCCTGAACGCAGTGAAGGACCTGCTTTCCGCGTCGTCCTACCCGTTGGCGGACTTCCGCGACCGCGCCACCCGCTTCTTCTTCGCTGCCTTGCCAGCGGCAATCGGCACGACGTCGTGCTCGGCGGCGATGCCGGGGGCCGTCGCCGGCACCGGTTGGCGCGGCTGCTTGTAGGTGAACCGCTTGCCCTCGTAGTTGCGGAACACCACTTCGTCGTCGTTGATCTCCTCCACGTATTCGGGGAGGAGCGGCACCTTGCCGCCGCCACCGGGTGCGTCGATGACGAACTGGGGCACGGCGAGTCCCGACGTCCATCCCCGCAACGCCTGCAGGATCTCGAGGCCCTTCTGGACGGTGGTCCGGAAGTGCTCGCCGCCCGCCACCTGGTCCGCCATGTAGATGTAGTACGGGCGGACGCGCGCCTTGAGCAGCTCGTGCATGAGCTTCATCATGACATGCGGGTCATCGTTGACGCCCTTGAGGAGCACGGTCTGGCAGCCGAGCGAGATGCCGGCCCTGCTGAGCCGGTCGAGCGCGGCGACCGCGGCCGGCGTGAGCTCGCTCGGATGGTTGAAGTGCGTGTTCATGAACACGGGATGGTATTTCTGCACCATCTCGCAGAACTCGGGCGTGATGCGTTCCGGCAGGTGCGAGGTGATGCGGCTGCCCAGCCGGATGATCTCGATGTGCGGAATGGCACGCAGCCGCTGGAAGATGTACTCCAGCCGCTGGTCGCTGAGCATCATCGGGTCGCCGCCCGAGAGGATGACGTCGCGAATCTCCGTGTGCTCGGCCAGGTACTGGAACGCGGACTCGTACTCCTTGAGGGAGATCTTCTCCGGGTCGCCCACCTTGCGCCGCCGCGTGCAGAATCGGCAGTAGCTCGCGCACACCGGGCTCACGAGGAAGAGCGCGCGATCGGGGTAACGGTGCGTGATGTTCGGCACCGGCGAGTCGCCGTCCTCGTCGAGCGAGTCGATCACGCCGTCCACGATCTCGAGTTCCTGCACCGTGGGAATGAACTGCATCCAGTTCGGATCGCCCACGCTGGTGATCTGCGAAAGCGATTCGCGCGTGATCCGCATCTGGAAGTTGTCGAACGCCGGCTGGAGCGCCTCCACGTCGATCTCGCGCTCCGCCGCCTCCTCGCCGAATCGCTCGGCGACGTACGAGCGGAGCTGCTCGAGCGAGCTGATGCTGTCGTCGCGTAACGTCTTCTGCCAATCGCTCATCGTGTGGCTACTCCGACCTCTCGGCCCATGAGTCGTGTGGTAAGGATGATGCGGTCGTCTGCCGGAGCGTAGAAGTCGCGGACGCGGGCCGCCTCGGCAAAGCCACCGCGCGCGTAGAAGTTCCTGGTGCTGGCGTAGTCGGGGCGGGACGACGTCTCCACGACGAGCAGGCGCGCCCCGCGCGCAAGAAGCGCCTGCTCGACCCACTGCACGAGGGCGCGTCCCGCACCGCGTCCCTGCGCGGCCGGATCGACGGCGAGCCAGTACAGGTCATACGTCCCACCGGTCGCCGGAGTGGGACCGAAGCACGCGTATCCGACCAGGATACCCGACGCGTCGAACGCTCCGACGAACTCGTAGTCGGCGTTTCCGACGACGGATCCGGTGTCATCGTCCGTCACGATGTCTCCCGTGGGGCACGCCTCATCGAACAGCGCGAGCGCGAGGTCGACCTCGTCCGGATGGAACGCGCCGGTTGCGAGGAGCAGCCCGGACAGGCGGTCTCGATTCCCGGCACGCAGCGGAGCAAGTCGCATCGTCGCTAGGCCCCGCCGGCGGCGAACAGGTCCGGTTCCGCGGATTCCGCCACGACGCCGGAGAGCCGCTGCGCGAGCGCCCAGCGCTCGGCCGTGACGCCACCCGCGCGCGACCGCTGCAGCGCCAGCTCGCACACACGCCGCACGAGTGCACCGTACTCGATGCCGGCGACACGCGCCATGCGGGCGAGACCGGCGTCCGGCGAGATATCGGGATTGGCGTTCACCTCGAGCACCCACGGCTTGCCGCGGTCGTCGATGCGGAGGTCCACGCGGCCGTACCCGGACCCGCCCGCGATGCGCCATGCGGCCACCGCAATGCGTCGCACCTGCGATGCGACGCTCGCCGGGAGACGCGCCGGGCACCGCGGCGCCGAGCCGAGATCCTCGTCGCAGCCATCTTCCCACTTGGAGCGGTAGGTGACGATGCGCCACATCCCCTTCGGCATGCTGCCGAAATCGATTTCAGCGATGGGGAGGACGGCATCGCCAAGGATGCCGACGTTCACCTCGCGACCCTCGACGTAGCGCTGTACGAGCACCTCGTCCCAGCGGCCGAGCATCGCGTCGACCCGCTCGGTGAGGGCGCGGGTGGTGCGCACCACGGAGCGCTGCTCGATGCCGATGGACGCGTCTTCCGCCGCCGGCTTGCAGATGGCCGGAAAGCCCACCGAGGGCACCGCGCCTCCACGGCGCATGACGGCGAACTTCGGCACCGGCACGCCCGCGCGCTCGAGGGCGGCGTTGATGACGTGCTTGCGCAGGCAGAGCGCCGCGGTCCAGCTCGAACTACCGGTGTACGGCAGGTTGAGCAACTCGAGCACCGAGATCACGGGTGGCTCGAGCGCCGCCACGCCGTCGATCGACTCGCAGAGGTTGAAGACGAGGTCGACTCGTGCCCGCCGGAGACGCTCGATCCATTTCGCATCGGGGTGCACCGGGAGGCGGACGATCTCGTTCCCCTCGCCACCGAGCGAGAGCTCGACCGCGTCCACGGTGCCGAGGATGGCGAGGTCCGCGGCGGCTGCGACGTCCGCGCTGGCGCCGTCGAAGAGGATGGCGATCTTCACGCGCGGCTCCCGGTGAGCACGACGCCCTGGCGCTCCGCGGCGGCGCGCAGCGCGTTGCCGATGAGCGCGTCGTAGTCGAGGCCGGACGCTCGTGCCGCCTTGGGCAGGCAGGAGTTGTCGCAGGGATCGGGCAGGATGCCGGGCAGCGGATTCACCTCCACGACGTTCGCGCGGCCCTCCGCATCGAGGCGCACGTCGATGCGCGACCAGTCGCGACAGCCGAGCGCGCGGTACGCGGCGAGGACGACGTGGTCGATCTCGGCGCGGAGCGCGTCGTCGATGGCGGCGGGGCACTCGAAGATCTCGAGTGGCTCCTCGCGGGTGTCCCACAGCCACTTGGCCTCGAAGCCATAGATGGGCAGCGCGCCGGCCGGCAGCGCATCGAAGTTCATGCCGACGATGGGCAGCACGCGCGCCGATGGTCCGTTGCCGAGCACGCCGCAGGTGAACTCGGCGCCCGGCAGGAAGGTCTCGACGATGACGGGCTGCTGGTATCGCTCGAGCAGGTGGAGCACCACGGGCTCGAGCGCGCCAGCGGTGGCGACGAAGTTCCGCTCGGTGATGCCCTTCGAGGATCCCTCGTGCACGGGCTTGGCGAAGAGCGGAACGCCGGATCGCACGGCGGCGAATGCGCGGAGCTCGTCGTGCGTGGTGATGAGCGACCAGTCGGCGGTGGGCACGCCGCGGGCGCGGAGGATCTCCTTCGTGCGGGCCTTGTCGAGGCAGAGCGCGAGCGTGAACGGGTCACTGCCGGAGTAGGGCACGCCGTAGAACTCGCAGATGGCCGGCACGTGTGCCTCGCGGTTCGGCCCGCGGAGGCCCTCGGCAATGTTGAAGACGATGTCGGGGCGCGTCTGGCGGAGACGCTGGGGGAAGTCGTCCGTCGCTTCGAGCGGGAGGACTTCGCCGTGGCGGGCGAGGGCCCGGGCGACGGCGGCGATCGTCGCGGGCGCATCCCACTCGGCGTACTCGTCGTCGGTGGCGGGGGCCGGCGCGAGCAGGGTGGCGACGCCGCTGCCGCTACTGGGCGGCTCCTCGTCGGCGCGCGCCAGCTCGGCCGCGTCGTCCGCGGCAATGGGGTCAGGCTTTTGATTGTACGCGAAACCGATGCGCGTCATCCCATCCCGGAGTGGTATGCTGCACTGCGTCGCGGAGCCGTTCGTGGTGGGGCGCCGACCGATGGCCAGCGCACGCGAGGGCGAACTCCCGACAACGCGCACGCGGGCAAGACACACGCCACGTGCAGTAACGCCGAAGATACCGACGGCGGATTTTTCGCGCAATGAAAAATATCAGCGCGCGATCAAACTTTGTGGTAGCCGATGCGTGCCGCTTCGCGGCGGTCGACCGCGTCGTAGATCTCGACGTCGGAGAAGAAGGCGGGCGCCTCGTGCTGGAGGACGCGCAGCACCGCCACGGCGAGGCGGCGAATCTCCAGCTCGGCGCCCTCGCTCGAGCGGAGCTCGAGCATGGTGCGCCATGCGCGCGCATTGCCGGTGACGACGATCTTGGTCTCCGTCGAATTGGGCAGCACGCCGCGCGCGGCCTCCCGGGCCATCTTGCGGCGGTGGACCTTGTCGGCCACCCAGCTGTACCGCTCCATCAGCTGCGCCACGAGGGAGACGTAAGACGCCTGCGCGGCGTCGATCTGCGCGCGCCACGCGCCTTCGAGGGCCTCGTCGCCGGCGATCGCGGGCGGTACCACGAAGCACGCCTCGCTCTCGTCCACGTAGCGCTGCGACAGCTGCGAGTAGGCGAAGCCGGCGCGATGGCGCACCAGTTCGTGCGTGAGCGACCGACTGACTCCCTCGAGCAGCAGGGAGTAGTTGGCGTGCTCCAGGACACTGCCGTGGCCCTGCTTCTTGATGTTCTCCAGGTAGTCGCGCGTCGAGCGGTTCGCCGGATTGTGCTGGCTCATGTAGCAGAGGCGACCGGCGAATTCCGCGAGCCGCTCCCCGTCGGTGCTCTCGCCCTGCCACTGGACGGGCAGGTGCTCCGGCGTGGTGAACGCGGGTCGCGAGAGAACCGTGACCTTCGGTTCGTAATAGAGACGCTGGAGGGCGGGCGCGGCTGCAGTCATGAGGCGGATCGGCGGCGGGTCGGGTTTATCGGGACGGAGAGGAAGCTAAGGACGGATCGTCGGTGTCGCGCGGTCCGGGCCGGACGTTGCGTCGATGCCGGCACTCGCCTCGGCGAGCTGCGCGAGGCGCGGGCGGGCGTAGGCGCGGTCGCGTTCCACGGTGGTCAGCGCCGCGCGCGCGGCGGCAGGCAGCGGCGCGAGGGCAGGATCGTACTTCACGCGGTCCACGGCGCGTGCGCCCGGCGCGGCGATCTTGGCGCCCGGGTTGAACACCCCGGCGGGATCGAAGGCATGCTTCACGGCCGCGAAGCGCGCGAGTGACGGCGCGGGCCACACTGCGGACAGCAGCGGCGCACGCAGCCGGCCGTCGCCATGCTCGCCCGCGATGGTGCCCCCCAGCCGCGCCGCGAGCGCAGTGATGTCGCGGAGCACGGCATCCACGCGCTGCCGCCAGTCGGGCCGGCTCACATCCACGAGCGGATTCACGTGCACGTGCGCATCACCGGCGTGGCCGAAGATCACGCCGCGCATCTCCTGCGCGGCGAGCGCCTCGCGAACGCCGCGGACATACTCCGCGAGCCGGGCAGGCGGTACGCAGCCGTCCTCGACGAATTGCATCGACTTGAGCGCGGGGTCGAGGCGGCCGAGGATCGGACTCGCCGCGTGGCGGAGCGTCCACATGTCGTGCTCGGTGGCGGCGTCGAGCGCGAGGGACACCGCCGTCGCGCCGGCTGCGCGGAACGCGCGCTCCACCGCAGCGAGAAGCTCCGCGGAAGCCGACGTCGTCTCGCCCTCCACCTCAGCGAGCAGCACGGCCTCTGCCGCCTCGGGGACGGGGAC
>JBDTYL010000364.1:0-9516 GCA_040005695.1 bacterium
TGGTCGTCTTGAGCTTTCCGGCGATTGCGGCCGCGATCTCGTCCTGCAGAGCGAAGACATCCTCGATCTCGCGATCATACTTCTCCGACCACAGCAGGTAGCCGTCCTCTGCCTGGGTCAGTTGCGCCGTGACGCGCACGCGTTTTCCCATGCGGCGTACCTGCCCCTCGAGCACAGTGCGGACCTTCAGCTGCTCGGCGACGCGCCTTAACTCGAACGTGTGGCCCTTGAAGGAAAAGCTCGAACTCCGACCGGCAACTTTCAGATTGCGGATCTGCGAGAGGGCCGTGAGCAGCTCGTCCGTGATGCCGTCGGCGAGGTAGTCGTTCTCGGGATCGGCGCTCATGTTGGTGAACGGCAGCACCGCGATCGAGTGGTCGGGTATTGCGCTTCGCGACAAGGCAGGCGCGATGTCTGCCTCCTGCATTGCCGTGATGAATTCCGCGGCTGTGTCATACCGGTCGATCGGTGCTCGCGCGAGCGCCTTCTTCAGCGCACGCGCCACCGGGCGGGGAATCCCATCCCGCAGTGCGGTCACGTCCGCCGGCGCTTGCACGAACCGCTTCGAGATTACCGCCTGAGCGTTCGGCCCGGTGAATGGCGGCTCGCCGACCAGCATCTCGTACAGCACACAGCCCAGGGAGTAGAGATCACTGCGCCCGTCCACTGCCTCGCCGACGGCCTGCTCCGGACTCATGTACGCTGGCGTCCCCACGCTCATTCCCTCGTGCGTGAACGCTTCGCCCTCCACCGCGCTCAACGCCTTGCCGATTCCGAAGTCCGCAACCAGCGCATGCCCCTCCTGCAGCATGATGTTCTCGGGCTTGATGTCGCGATGCACCACGCCCTGCCGGTGAGCGTAGTCGAGCGCACCCGCCACTTCGCACGCGATGCGTACGGCCTCGTCCACCGGCAACTGCTTCGCGTGATCAAGCCGATCGCGGAGCGACACGCCCGCAACGCGCGGCATGACGTAGAAGAGCACACCGTCCGCCTCGCCGGAATCGAACAGTGGCAGGATGTGCGGATGGCTCAGCCGGGCCGCGAGCTGGATTTCGCGCAGGAAGCGCTCCGCGCCGACCGTCTGCGCCAGCTCCGGCTTGAGCACCTTGATCGCGACATGACGGTCGTGCTTGCGATCGTGCGCGAGGTATACCGTGGCCATCCCGCCGGCGCCGAGCTCCCGGTCGATCCGGTAGCGGTCCGCGAGCGATGCGCGGACACGCCGCGCCATCTCCTCGCTCATCGCCGTCTCGGCACGAAGGCCAAGTCCGGCATCGCGCTGAGGAGGATGCCAAGCAACGCGCGACGCGCCAGCACGTCGGCGGCATCGCGATGGACGTCCTCCTCGCGTTCGACGCGCGTCTCGATTGACGGTACCGCTTCACTGTTCCCGCTGCGGAAGGTCCGGCTGCGCGCGATGGTCATGGGGGCTGGCAGAGGTCTACATCAGCGAAACTGGAGCTGGTTGCGCGATGGAGTATGGACGCTCTGCGGAAACAGTGCGATGAAATCCCCGAACCATACCGAATTCCGACGCATTTCTTACGGCGCAGTATCGCCACGACTGCATGCCAGGGACGGGGATCGAACCCGTAAGTCCTTGCGGACAACAGATTTTAAGTCTGTCGCGTTTGCCAGTTTCGCCACCCCGGCGGGTTCGCTGAACCTACACGCCGTGAATCACAGGTCTCGCGCGTCTGCGAGTCTTGCCACCCCGGCCTGCAGGCCTGACGATAACGCAAACGGGGAGCTTTCGCTCCCCGTTCCGTTTCATCACAAGCGGGAGACGGGACTCGAACCCGCGACCCCAACCTTGGCAAGGTTGTGCTCTACCAACTGAGCTACTCCCGCAAGCAGCGCAAGGTAATGGGCGCCCGAGGCAACGGGTAGCGCTCACGCCACACCGAGCGAATTCCGAGCAGTCGCCGAGAGTCAGCCCTTCATGCCGAGCACGTGGACCGCATGCCATGCCGTTGCGGCGAGCAGGCCGGACAGCGCCGCATCGCCACCGTTCGACACGGCGAGGCCCGTATCGTCCACCGTTTCTGCCGCCACGCCACCGTGGAGCGGTGCACGGCGCAGCCACTCGAGCACCGCCTCGCCGTCGGGGCCGAGGAGCCGGGCGATCTGCCGCACGAGCGAGGTGCTCTCGGCGGGGAGCGCCTTCACGGTGCGCCGGTACAGCGAGTCCTGGCGGTCGAGCGCCTCGTAGAGCGGAAGCCAGAACACTGTGGCGGCCGCGACGTCGTCTTCCGAGCGATGGCCGGCGAGGTCCACCGCCATCGCGAGCTTGCCCTTCGGGTCGCGATCGTTGGTGAAGTGCCGCCGAAGTGCCGCACGTACCGCCGCAGGATCCTCCACGTCGCGCGCACTCTGCTCGTCGAGCGTGCGACGCAGGATCTCGAGCGCCTGGGCGACGACCGCGTTCGCATGCAGCGTGAACGGATAGGCCGTCGCGTCCCCGGCGGTGGTGACGTCCGTGGAATAGAGCGGGACGCGCGCATCGCGCCGATCCTTGAGGTCGTCGCCCGACAGGTAGAGCGCGTCGCCGATGGCCGGCTCGTCGACGATGGCACCGTCGCCGGTGTCGCGGATGTAGCGATCCACGGCGATGGGATAGGCGGCCACGCCCTCGAGCGCGAACCCGGGCTCGAACAGGGTGCCGTCGAAGTAGTGGACGCCGCGGCCGGGCGCATACGCGTGCAGCTCGCACATGCGCAGTAGCAGCTCGCGGGCGAGTGCAATATCGGCGAGCTGTACGGCGGGCAGCGTCCACATGAGCGCATCCCAGTCGCGCACCGTCACGCCGGCCGAATGCCATGGGGCACGCGTCCGCACGAGGTAGTAGTGCGCGTCGTCGATCGCGCGGGCGACGCCGAAGAAGTAGGCGAACAGCAGGTTGCGGTTGATCAGCCGGTCGATCGCCTCCACGCCGGTGCTCTGCTCCAGTTGCTGGATGGCGTCCCGCGTGCCAGCCAGCAGGGCGCGCCAACCGCGCCGCTGAAGCACGGCGGCCGTGGCTTCGGCGCCGTCGCGCTCCGGGCCGGCGGCGAGGTAGAACGCCGCCTGCCCGGTCCCACCCGGTGCCACGTCGAACGTACGCGTCACGGCGAAGGTGGTGCCCTGCACCTCGACCTTCGGCTCACCGTCGGCGCCGAGCGCCAAGGCGACGAGACCAGGCTGTGCGCTGCCCTCGAGGAGGACGAGGCCACCCGCGCTCAGCGACACGCGCGAGGTGTCGTCTGCCGGACGGCTGGTGCGAACGCGCAGCTGGCGATGACCGAGCGTGCCCTCCATGCGCACGGTGATGTGCCGGCGGTCCGTGCCGCGGCTCTCCACGGCGAACACGTAGACGGCACCGGCTACGTCGGCGTCGCGGCCATACGGCGCGAAGATGCTGCCGCGCACCACGATGTCGCCCAGCGTGCACGTGAACGTGGGCAGCCACGCGACGGCGCGCTCCCATGCCATCATGCCGGCCGACAGGTCCTGCACCACGCCGTCGATGGCGATGACGGGCTTGAGCAACGGGGCGCCCTCCCCATTCACGAACCCCGCGCTCCCGGCGAACTCCACCGCGGCGCGCGCACCGCGATGCAGCATGCTCACCGCGTACACCGCCCCATCGGCTGGATGGATGCACGGCAGGGCGAGCCAGTGATTGCCCGTGACCTGCCAGGGAACGTTCGGGAGCGGGGCGTGTGTCACGATCTCGTGCGAATGAAAGTTGATGGCCGTGTGCACCAATGATAACCTTCCGCGACATGCATTCGCTCGCCGCTCCCTCGCGCCGTCCCGCCGGCCCGTCACTCGCCGACCGCACGCGCATCGCCATCGCGGCTGGCGCGCTCCTGCTCGCGCTGCCCTTTGCGGCCCGAGCCCAGGTCGAGCTCACGCACACCGAAGACGCGTCCCCCGTGCCTGCGGGCATGCTGCGCTTCCGCGCGACCACTGGATGGACGCGCTTCGACGAACGCTTCATCGCCGGCGGCCGCCGCACGCTCGGCGACGAGATCTCCGCCGCGGACTTCGGACCGCAGCAGCTTCCCCTGCTCGCGCCAGTGCAGGCGGGCCTGCAAACGCTCACCGGCGACGCGATGACGCGACTCAGCCTCGGCCACCTGGCCGTCTACAGCGACGCCCGCACGGTCACCACGCCGATCGTCCTCGAGTACGGCGTCACTCGACGACTGTCCATCGGGCTGCTCGTGCCCATCGTCCAGACGCGGCGCGCCGTGTCCGTTCGAGTGAACACGGATTCGAATTCGAGTGCCAACGTGGGCTACCTGCCGTCGCGGCTGCGGAGCGCAGCGGCCTCGCAAAATGCAGCGGTCTACGCCGCCTACACGAAGGCCGCCGACAGCATCGCCACGCTGGTGAGCAAGTGCCCGGCGAACCCGTCGGCGTCCGGCTGTGCCGCGGTGAACCTCAATCCCGGCGACGCAACCAGCGCGGGGGCGCAAGCCCGCCAGTTCGCCGACGCGCTGCGCCAGTCCCTGGGCACCGACACGACCACCACGATCGTCGCGCCGCGCACGGGCAGCTCGCTCGCCACGAGCATCGATGCGCAGCGCGCCGCGATCAACGCTCGCGTGCAGAAATACCTCGGCACTACGGCGGGCGCGAGCACCAACGTATTCCTCCAGTCGAGTCCCTTTTCCTACGTCGACCTGCAGGGGCGGAACGGCGTGGGCGGCCTGCTCAAGAGTGCGCTGGGCGGCGGGCTGGATTCCCTCCAGACCACCAACAAGCTCGCGCTCGGCGGCGCGACATTCGGCGCGCAGTTCATGGTGTTCGATCACTTCCTGTCCGACACCGTCAGCACGGCGCACGTCCAGACCCGGCTCGCGGTCGGGGCGGGTTTCCGTTATGAAGCGCTCCCCGCGGATTCCGCGCGCACGCTCGGCGTCGTCGCGCCGAGCAGTGGCTCGGCCGTGGAGTTCAAGGGCGCGATGGATGTGATCACGGGCAACCTCGGCGGCACGCTGGCCGCGCACTACACGAAGTTCCTCGCGCACACGGTGGACGCGCCGCTCAGCGGCGACCCCATCACGTTCTGGCCGATTCCCGGTTTTGGTCCGGCGCAACTCACCTCGGGCGCCATTCTCGCCATCGACGTCACGCCGCGCCTGCTGCTTGGCAACTCGTTCGCGCTCGACGCGCACTATGGCCTGGAGCACACCGCAGCGCCCGCCTACGATCGTTCTACGCTGGTCTGCACGTCCTGCGTGTCACAGACGGCGCACCGGCTCGGACTCGGCGTGCGCTACTCGACAGTGGATGCGTACCTCCGTGGCGTGCACACGGTGCCGGTGGAAGTGTCGTTCACGCACCTCCAGACCGTGGCCGGCAGCGATGGCGTCGCCGCCATCCAGCGCGACCAGGTGCAGGTCCGCTACTTCTTCACGATACGCGGCCGCCGGTAGTCCGGTGCACCGCGCGGGCGGACGTCAGGCTCGACGCGAACGCTTTGCGCTGCGTGGGCTGACGTTCGCATCGGCGGGCAGGGCCGCGGCACTCTCGAGCAACTCGCGCGCGTGCGCGCGACTCACTTCACTCTCGGGATCTCCGCCGAGCATGCGGGCAATCTCGGCGACGCGTGCATCGCCTTCGAGCACGACGACGTCGGCGGTGACGACGCCACCGCGCGCGCCCTTGCTCACCAGGATGTGATGATGGCCGCGCGCCGCGATCTGCGGCAGGTGCGTGATGGCGAACACCTGGTGGTCGCTCGCCACGCGGCGCATCGTCTCGCCGACCTGCAGCCCCACGCGCCCGCCGATGCCGGCGTCCACCTCGTCGAAGATCAGCGTGCCCACGCGATCGAGCCGCGCGAGGATGGTCTTGAGTGCCAGCATCACGCGCGAGAGCTCACCGCCGGATGCCACGCGCGCGAGCGGACGCTCCTCGTGGCCCACGTTGAGCGACACACGGAATTCCACCGCCTCCGCGCCGTCGGGGCCGATCTCGCGCAGCGGCAGCAACGCGGCGTGGAACCGTCCGTCGTTCATGCCGAGGTCGGGCAGCACGGCGTCGACGGCGCGCGCGAGCCGTTCCGCGGCTGCCGAGCGCATCATGGACAGTGCGCCCGCGCGCGACTCGAGCGCCGCGCGCGCGGTCCCCTCGGCCGACTCGAGCAGCCGCAGGTCGAGGTCCGCGGACTCCACGAGGTCGAGCTCCGCGCGCGATGCCTTCCCCTGTTCCATCACGTCCGCGACCGCCGGCCCGTACTTCTTGGTGAGCTTGAAGAGCAGGTCGCGACGGCGTCGCACCTCCTCGAGCCGCGACGGGTCCAGCTCCACGGACGATTCGTACTCGCCGAGCTCGCGGCCGAGCGCCTCGAGGCTGTAGTAGGCGCTGTCGTATATTTCCTGGAGCCGACCGAGCGTGGGGTCGATGCGCTGGATGGTGGACAGCAGCCGCTCGACCGCCGCGAGGCGCGGCAGGAGGGCATCCTCTTCGCCTTCGATGGCCGTCGCGATGCCGGTGGCCAGTTCGCGCAACTCCTCGGCGTTCTCGAGGCGACGTGCCTCGTCCTCGAGCCACACGTCCTCGCCCTCGACGAGCTTCGCGCCCTCGATCTCGGCGACGACGTGCCGCAGGTAGTCCGCGCGCTTTTCGGCGTCCGCGCGCCGGCGGCGGAGGTCGGCGATATCGCGCCGAGCCGTGGCGAGCGCCACGTGTGCGTCGCGCACACCCGCGGCCTGCTCGGTCGCCCCGGCGAATGCATCGAGGATGCGGCGTTGCGCATCGGCGTCGAGCAGGGTCTGCGCCTCGTGCTGACCGTGCAGGTTCACGAGCAGGCGGCCGACTTCTGCGAGGATCGTGGCGCTCACCGTGGTGCCGTTCACCCAGGCGCGCGCGCGCCCCGCCGCCGCAATCTCGCGCTTGAGCACCACCAGCGGCTCGTCGGCCTCGATGCCACGTTCGTCGAGAAAGGTGGCGATCTCCGGCCGGTCGCTGACGTCGAACACCCCTTCCACGCTGGCGCGCTCCGCGCCGGTGCGGATGAGGTCCGCGCTGGCGCGCTCACCCAGCAACAGGCCCAGTGCCCCGACGATGATCGACTTGCCCGCGCCGGTCTCGCCGGAGAGGACGTTGAACCCACGCGCCAGCGGCAACGTGAGCGACTCGATGATGGCGAAGTTCCTGATGCGCAGCTCGGTCAGCATTTCGTGCGTTCGTCTCGCTCGAGCAGGCCTCCCCAATGGAGTTTCTCGCGCATGGTCGCGAAGAAGCTGGACTCCGGGAAGCGGACGATCGGCACCGGATGCGGCGATCGCCGGACGACGAGCGTCTCCTGCAACGCGAAGGTGGTGCCCACTTGGCCATCGACCGTTACCAGAAGCTCGCTGGGACCCTCTTCCGCACGTACGGTGATCACTGCCGTTGGCGGGAGCACGAGCGGGCGCAGCGCGAGGGTGTGCGCGCTCACCGGCGTCACGAGGATCGTTTCGAGGGTCGGGAACACCACCGGCCCGCCGGCGGAGAGATTGTACGCGGTGGAGCCCGTGGGTGTCGCGAGCACGATGCCATCGGCCGAGTAGTGCGCGACTGTTTCGCCGTTGGCCTGCACCCACATCGTGACCACGCGCGCGAACCCGCCCTTGTGCAGCACCACGTCGTTGAGTGCGCGCCACGACGCCCGCTGGAGACCATCAAGGCCGTGCACGCGCGCATCGAGCGTCATGCGCGGCTCCACGACGTAGTCGCCGGCAGCGAGCCTGCGTAGCGCATCCTCGAGTGCATGCGCCGGGCAGCAGGTGAGGAAGCCGAGATGCCCGAGGTTGATGCCAAGGATGGGCACCGGGTGCCCTTCCACGAAGCGCGCGGCGCGCAGCAGCGTGCCGTCGCCGCCGAGGGTGAGCATGAAATCCACGTCGCCGGGCGACGCGAGCACGGCGTCCGCGCCCGCGGGGCCCATCAGGCTTTCCTCGTACGACAACGTGAGCCCGAGGACGGGCGCGAGGCGGCGCAGCGTGCCGAGGACGTCGGAGAGCTCGTCGTACCCCAGGTGGCCTGCGACGCCGAGTCGGATCACCCGGTCAGCGCCTCGCTCTCGTGTAGCGCGCGCACGCGCGCCGCGATGCCCGCTGCGTCGAGTCCCAGTGACGCGAGCTGCTTCGCGCGGGACGCCGCGTACACGATGCGGTCCGGCACACCGTGCGTGTGCACGCGCACGCCGGGGTCATGGCGCTCGATCACCGCCGTCATGAACGCGCCGAAGCCGTTCACCACGGTGCCCTCCTCCACCACCAGCACCTGGCGATGGACGGCGAGGATGGCGGCAAGCGTCACTTCGTCGTACGGCTTGAGGTACCGACAGTTCACCACGGTGACGTCGAGACCATCGGCGGCCAGCGACTCCGCCGCGGCGACGGAAGTCCCGACCATCGTGCCCACGGCCAGGATCGCCACCTCGGCGCCCTGACGCACCACTTCCCACGTGGCGTACGGCGTCGCCGGGATCTCGGATATCGGCGGCACCTGGGCGGGCACCACGTCGCGCGGATAGCGGAGCGAGAACGGGCCGTGCGACTGCTCGAGACCTGCGCGCAGGAGCCCGAGCATCTCGCGCCCGTCCTTTGGCGCGGTGACCGTCATGTTGGGTACGGCGAGCATGTAGGCGATGTCGTACAACCCCGCGTGCGTCTCGCCATCCTCGCCGACGAGTCCCGCGCGGTCCATCGCGAAGACGACGGGCAGCGACTGGATGGCGCAGTCGTGGATGATGTTGTCGTAGGCGCGCTGGAGGAACGTCGAGTAGATCGCGCACACGGGGCGCAGGCCGCGCGTGGCGAGCCCCGCCGCGAACGTGACCGCGTGGCCCTCCGCGATGCCGACGTCGAAGAACCGCGTTGGATGCGCGCGCGCGAACGCGCCCACGCCGGTGCCACTGGGCATCGCGGCCGTGATGGTGACGACCTTCGGGTTCTCGGTCCCCAGCTCGGTGAGCCCCTGTCCGAACACGGCGGTGTACGCCGGGTTGGCGGTGGACGTCTTGAGCTGCTTGCCCGTGGAGGGATCGTGGCCCGGCGGCAGTGCGTGCCACTTCTCTCCGGTGGCGTGCTCGCCGGCGGGAAATCCCTTGCCCTTCTGCGTGATCACGTGCACGAGACGCGGGCCGCCCATCTCGCGCACCGCGGCGAAGGTGTCCACCAGCGCATCCATGTCGTGGCCATCCACGGGTCCGAAGTAGCGGAAGCCAAGCTCCTCGAACAGCACCCCGGGGGTGAGGAACGTCTTCACGCTCTCCTCCCATTTCCGGAGGATGGCACCCACCGGACCGACGTGATCCACCAGCTCGCCCAGCCGCGACCGCAGCCGATTGTACAGCGGGTTGCGCTGGATGGACGTGAGGTACTTGTGCATGGCACCCACGTTCGGCGCGATGGACATCTCGTTGTCGTTCAGGACGACGATGAAGTCCCGGTCCGAGTGGCCGGCGTTGTTCAGCCCTTCGTAGGCGAGGCCGCAGGTGAGCGCGCCGTCACCGAGGATCGCGACCACCTT
>JBDTYL010000365.1:0-8881 GCA_040005695.1 bacterium
AGGCACTGTCAAACTGAGAAAACCCCCTTTGTCATCCTGAGCGAAACCCCCTTTGTCAGCAAAACCCCCTTTGTCATCCTGAGCGAAGCGAAGGATCTGCTTCTTGCAGCGCGACAAGCAGATCCTTCGCTTCGCTCAGGATGACAAAGGGGGCGCTCAGGGTGCCAAGGGGATTAGAACAGCCCCTCGACCGACAGGTAGCGCTCCCCGGTATCGTAGCAGAACGCAAGGACACGGCTGCCCGGTGCCACCTCCGGCAGCTTCTTGGCCACGGCAGCGAGCGACGCGCCGGACGACGGCCCCACGAAGATGCCCTCCTCCTTCGCCGCACGCACGGCGTAGGAGAACGCATCCTCCTCCGTGACCTGGATGTACCCGTCCACGGTGGCCGCGTGGAAGTTGCCGGGGATGATACCGGCGCCAATACCCTGCAGCTTGTGTGGCGCGTGCGGGCCGCCGCTCAGGACGGTGGACTTCGCGGGCTCCACGGCGAATGTCTTCAACTTCGGCAACGTGCGCTTGAGCGTCTCGCTCACGCCGCTGATGTGGCCGCCCGTGCCGACGCCGGTGATCAGGTAGTCGATGCCCTCGGGAAAGTCCTTCAGGATTTCCTGCGCCGTCGTCCGCTGGTGGATCTCCACGTTCGCCGGATTCTCGAACTGCATCGGCATCCAGGCATTCGGTGTCGCGGCGACGATCTCCTGTGCCTTCGCAATGGCGCCATTGATCCCGAGCTCGCGCGGCGTGAGCTCGAGCTCCGCCCCGTACACGAGGAGCAGGCGGCGTCGCTCGACGGAGAATGAATCCGGCATCACGAGGATGCAGCGATAGCCCTTCACCGCCGAGGCCATCGCCAGCCCGATTCCCGTGTTCCCCGACGTAGGCTCCACGATCACCGATCCCTTCTTCAGGATACCGCGCTTCTCGGCGTCCTCGATCATGGCAATGCCGATGCGGTCCTTGATGCTGCCGCCGGGATTGGCGCGCTCCAGCTTCAGCCAGACCTCGACCTTCGCCGGCGCGATGCCGGCATAGAGTCGGTTGATGCGCACGTGCGGCGTGTTGCCGATCGTATCGAGAATGGTGTTGGCTTTCATGTCGGGATCCGGTATCGAGGGTGCGCAGAATCCGGGCGGCCACGGGCTGTCACTTCACCAAATCTTGTGCGGGCCCGAAGGTTCCGCTATACCATCCGGCCGGCTTCCCGGTCGAGCGCCTCGACGATCTCGCGCACGTCGTCCTCGCTGGTGCGCGGATTCATGATCGTGGCGCGCAGTACCCGCCGCCCGTCGAGGTCTGTTGCCGTGATCCACCCCGCCCCCGATCGATTGTACCGCTCGCGCAACTCGCGGTTCAACGTGTCGAGCGCCTCCTCGGCATGTGATCCGTCGCCGACCCAGCGAAAGCACAGGATGTTGGACGCGGGCTCGTGCAGCACCACGAACCGCGGGTGCTCCGCGAGCATGTCGTGCATGGCCCTCGCCACGTCGCACAGCCTGTCGTAAAGCGCCCCGATGCCGTTCGCGCCGTAGCGCTGCAGTACGACCCAGAGCTTGATCACGTCGGCGCGCCGCGAACACTGCAGGCTGCGGACGCCCTGGTCCCACACGCGTGCGCCGTCCGCGCCGTGAAAGAGGTAGGGGGCGCGCTGCGAGAACGCCGACTCCAGCGCCCGCTCGTCGCGCACGAGCAGCAGCCCCGCCGAGAGCGGCAGCAGCATCATCTTGTGCGGATCCCACGCGATGGAACGCGCGCGCCCGATGCCGCACAGCCGGTCGCGATGGCGGGCGCTCAGCAGCGCCGACCCACCGTGCGCGGCATCGACATGCAACCACAGGTCGCGCGCGTCACACAGGGCACCGATCGCCTCGAGGTCGTCGAACGACCCGGTCGCCGTGGATCCCGCCGTGGCGACGACGGCCATCACCACTCGGCCCTCGCGCGCGAGGTCGTCCAGCGCGGCCTCGAGTGCACGCACATCCATGCTGAAGTCGCGCGCCGGCACCACCACCACGTTCCGCATGCCGATGCCGAGCTCGCCCACGGCCCGCGCGACGGCGTAGTGCGCATGCGCGCCGCAGACCACCACCGGCGCATGCGCGCCCACGCCGTTCGTCCACACGTCGGGGATCGCGGCGGAGCGCGCGGCCAGCAGCGCGGCAAGCGTGGCCTCGGTGCCGCCGCTCGTGAGCGTGCCGCCCGCACTCGTGGGATATCCGACGAGATCGCACATCCATCGCACCACGCGATGCTCGAGCACCGTGGCGGTCGGCGACATCTCCGCCACCGCCAGCGACTGGTTCAGCGCCCCGATCACCGACTCGGCCCAGATCGCCGCCGGCAGCGGTGCCGACACCTGATGCCCTGCGGCGCGCGGATGCATGAGGCGATTGCTGTCGGCCACGACGTCATCGCGCAGCCGCGCCACGACCGCCGCGAGCGGTGAGCCTTCGAGCGGCAGCGGCTCGTCGAACCGCCGGGCCAGCTGATCAGATGTCAGCGACGTGCTCACCGGTCCGTTCCCGTCGCCCGTCATCGCCAGGTACTCCACTGCCAGCGCAGTAAACGCCGCTGCGGATTCCGCCGACATGTCGGACGCGATGTCGCGGAGCGCCCGCTCCTGCTCGTGCGGGATGGTCATCCCAGGAGCGGCAGTGTCAGCAGCTTCTTCGATTCGCCGGTATCCTGCGTGAGGTGCGCTTCGATGCAATCCACGATCACGGTCTCGTCGAATCGCTCGCGCAGGAGTCCGTTCAGCACGTCCTTGGGCAGCTCGCGGTAGAGGCTGAGCGTCACGTGAGGCGTGAAGAAGAAGCGCGGCGGAGCGCTGCGCAGTCCGCTCGCCGCGATGCGCTCGTGCAGCGTGCGGAGCGGTCCATGCGGATCCAGCGGGAGCACGACGATCTCCGTCTGCATGAACTTCGTCGGACGACCGAACGTGAGCGGAATGGGCGCGGTGTCCGACGTGATGGCGCCGAGCGTCTCCTCGAGCTCCTCGAGCGGCGTGTTCGAGGCGATCGGCCCCATGCCGGACGAGCCGGCGATGGTCACGTGCGGCCTGCCGAGTTTCAGGATGCGCGGGTCGTGCACGCCCTGCAGCGCGGCAATCCGCTCGCCCACCGGGCCGGTGATGGGCGCGATGACGAAGATCCCGCTCTTGGGGCCGCGGTTCACTGCGGCGCGGCGCTCACTGCGCCATCGACTTCCGGCCGATCGAGACGCCGGGCACGAGAGACCAGTGCAGCGCGTGGCCACCGTCCGCAGTGGGAACGAGCGAACCGCTCAGCAGCCACCTGTCGATACGGTTGCCCGGATGCGCATTGGTATAGCGCACCACCTTGAGGCCCGCAAAGGTGCCGAGTCCGGCGCCGACGATGACGTCGCTCGCCCAGTGCTTGTTGTCGTACATGCGCGACACGCCGGTGAACGTCGCACCCGTGAAGAGCACCGGCCCGAAGATCCACCGCGTGTTGGGCCACCAGCCCGACGTCTCGCTCGACACGGCCGCCGCCGCCGCGAACGCAGCGAGCGAATGCCCGGACGGAAACGAGCGATACTGGTCACCGCCACCGAAACCGCGCAGGAAGCCGAAGCTGTGCGAGTTCTGCGGGTTGACGTACGGTCGCTGCCGACCAATCACGCCCTTGAGCACCCCGCCGACCAGTTCGCCGACCAGCAGCGACTCCGTGCCATGCAGGCCGAGCGAGGCGAGGTGGTCGTTCTTCACGATGCGACCGGTGGCGTACATCGAGGTGCCGATGATGAAGGCGCCCGGCGCGGCGGTCGTGCGCACGAAGGTGGACAGCGCGTGCAGCTTCGAGTTCGCCTGCGTGGACGAATCCTGCAGGCGCCGCGCATAGTGGTCGTCCAGCCGCCGCGCGAAGAGGGCGGCGAAGATGACGCCCGACGCCAGCGCGCCGTCGCGCCACGTGAACAACTCCACCGTCGAATGTGTCGTGTCGACCTGCGCCATCGCCGGTGCGGGCGACGAGACGAGCAGCATGACGACGAGCGCGAGGCGGAAAGGTCGAATCCAGTGGGGCATATGCAATGGTGACCCGCCGGCTGGGCCGCGGACGCGGCCCCAGCCGGCAGCAGGGTGCGAAGTCTACATGGTGTCCGCAGCGGTGACCATCGCGGACGCGCTCGAACACTTCGCTTTCTCATGAGCCGTGCCGCTGCAGCCGCGATGGCGACGCAGGCCTGCCACGCATGCGCTCGTCACTTCCGGAGCACGCGGCTCTGCATCGTGATCTCCCGCGAGAGTGCGAGGTCCTCGAGGAACATGGCCTCCGCCCTGGCGCCGAGGGTCGCGTCCTCGATGACGGCGTCGAGCTCGTAGTTGATGGCGACGCCGAGGGGATTGAAGTCGGTGGAGCCGACGCGCACCCAGCGGCCATCCACCACACTGGTCTTGGCGTGCATCATGGTGCCCTTCCACTCCCAGATGCGCACGCCGTTGGTGAGCAGCCGGCGATAGTAGCGGCGGGTGAGGAAGGAGACCCAGCGGTGGTCGTTGCGCGCGGGAACGAGGATGCGCACGTCCACGCCGTCGCGCGCGGCAGCGAGCAGCGCCTCCACCTCCGACGGACTCGGCACGAAGTAGGCGTTCGCGATCCAGATCGACCGTTCGGCCGAGATGGCCTGCACCTGGAGGGCGCGCGCCACGCGCAGGCGGAGCGGCTCGCCCTCGATGATGCCCACGAGCGCGGGCGCGGCCGTGGCGGGATCGAGGTGCGCACCTCGTGCGGCGCGCCGTATGAGCCGGTGCGACCCGCGCCGCTCGCGCTTGTGGGCGCGCTCCCACATGGTGTCGAAAGCCGCCTGCATGTCGATCGCAGCCGGCCCCTCGATGCGCACCGCGGTGTCGCGCCAGTGACTGCGCTTCCGGTGGGTCTTGCCCTCGATCCATTCGTTCCCGATCCCCACGCCGCCCGTGATGCCGACGGCGGAATCGACGACGAGCACCTTGCGATGGTCGCGCGGGATGAGCCCGAACCAGGGGCGGAAGCCGGGCGGGTTGAACGCGCGGTGCTCGATGCCGGCCTTCCGCAAGCCGGCGATGTAGCTGCCCTGGATGCCGCGCATGCCGATCCAGTCGCTGAGCACGCGCACCGTGACGCCGCGCCCCGCCGCCGCCGCCAGCGCGGCCGCGATGCGGTGGCCGACGTCGTCGGAGCGGAGGATATAGGCCTCGAGCACCACGGTCTGCTCCGCCGTTTCGATGGCGGCGCACATGGCGTCGAACGTGGCCTGGCCGTCATGCAGCAACGCCACGTTGTTGCCGCTGGAGACATCCGCGGCGGCGATGCGCCAGAGGCCGCGCGCAAAAGCGGGTCCCGAACCGGCGGGTGCGCGACGCCGCTCCACCTGCACCGGGGACGGTTCGACTGGCGGCTGGGGCGGCGAGGCGAGGCTGGCTTGCGGGGTCAGGTGGCGGGACACGCCTACACGTTAAGTGCCCGCACGAGGCTCCGCACGTTCGACGACGTGGACCAGCTGCGCCAGCTCGAACGGCTTCTGGATCACGGGGCGTCCACGGCACGAACCGGCCGCCAGGCCCACCGCGAGGTCGCCGGTGACGAAGGTGACCTTCTCCACGCACCCGGGCTGCTCGCGCACGATCCAGTCCATCAGATCCACGCCGCTCTCGGCACCCAGCCGCATGTCGATGAAGATGGCATCGGGCTCCTCGCCGCCGAGAATGCCGCGCGCCTCCGCGATGGTCCGAGCGATCAGCACGCGGTCACCGCGCCGCTCGAAGAAGCGCGACACGACACGTCCGATCGTCTCCTCATCGTCCACGTACAGAACGGTCGTCATGGCCTCGCACCTCGGTGCGTGCGTCCCGGTTCCACTCCAAGCTACAGCAAGAGCGTCACCACCCTCCGCCGCGCGAATACCCCTTTGTTCGGCAGGCCACCCGTGTCATGTTCAGTGAATGCTCAATATCGACCTGACAGGACGCCGCGCGCTCGTCGCCGGCGTCGCCGATGATGGGGGGTTCGGGTTCGCCATCGCCAAGGCTCTTGCCGAGGCAGGCGCCACCGTGTGCGTGGGCACGTGGCCGCCGGCCCTGAACATCTTCATGACCCTGCTCGAGCGCGGGAAGATGGACGAGTCCCTCACGCTCGACAATGGCTCGAAGCTCACCTTCGAGAAGATCTACCCGCTGGATGCGGTGTTCGACACGATGGACGCGATGCCCGAGGAGCTTCGCACGAGCAAGCGCTACAAGGACGTCGGCGACTGTTCGATCGACGGACTGGCGACCCAACTCGTCTCGGATTTCGGCGAACGTCCGCTCGACATCGTGGTCCACGCACTGGCCAACGGGCCCGAGGTCAAGAAGTCGCTGCTCGAGACCAGCCGCAACGGCTACCTCGCGGCGATCAGTGCGAGCGCGTACTCGCTGGTGAGCATGGTCCAGCGGTTCGGGCCGCTGATGCGGCCGGAGGGTGCATTCGCCTCGCTCACCTACATGGCGAGCGAAAAGGTGATTCCCGGATACGGTGGTGGCATGTCGAGCGCGAAGGCGGCGCTCGAGAGCGACACACGGCTGCTGGCGTTCGAGGCAGGACGAAAGTGGGGCGTGCGCGTGAACACGATTTCTGCCGGGCCCTTCGCCTCGCGCGCGGCGAGCGCGATCGGCATCATCGAGAAGATGGTGGCGTACGTGTCGGCCAATTCGCCCATCACCGACGAGCTCAGGGCCGCGGAGGTCGGCGCGGCCATGGCGTTCCTGTGCTCGCCGCTGGCCAGCGGCATCACCGGCACCACGCTCTACGTGGACAAGGGCTACCACACGATGGGCATGGGCGTCGGCGTCTGACAACACGATGACATGACAAGGGCCGTATCGCTGGTGGCGATACGGCCCTTTTTGTCATCCTGAGCGCAGCCCCCTTGTCATCCTGAGCGCAGTCCCCTTGTCATCCTGAGCGCAGCGAAGGATCTGCTTGTTGCCCCTTACACCTCGTCGCTGATGGTGCCCGGCGGCGCCGGTACGTCCGCCGGCCGCGCGACGATCTCCGGTTGCCCCGCCTTCCGCAGCGTCGCGTTCACCGCCGGCAGTCGCGCATCGAGCGACTTCTTCATCGCCGAGAGCTGCACGTCCAGCTGCCGCGAGAGCATGGTGTAGACCTCGGTGGTCTGCCGCGTGGGCGCGGCCTCCGCGCTCCCCGCCACGCCCGCCAGTGCCGCGATCTTGTTGTTCAGGCGGATGGGATAATTGAGCGGATCCTGGCCGCTGCGATTCTTCGTCTGGTACACGGAGTCTTCCACGACGGACAGCTCCGCCCGGAGTGGCGCGGCCTGCGCCTGGAATTGTGTCTTCGCCGGACCGGCGAGCTTCTTCTCGCGGTCGTCGAGCTGCGACTTCACCCAGCGGATGGTCTTCACCGCATCGTTCGCGGCCGTGGTGCGGTTACGGACGTCGATGAGGAAGGCGAATTGCGCGGCGAGGTCGGCGGGAGTCGCCGTGGTGCGCGGGTCCTTCTTCAGCGCGAAGCCCTGCGTCCCCACCGGCTTGCCGTCCACGAGCAGCCGCACCTGGTACATGCCCGGAGGTGCCATCGGCCCCTGCGTGCCGCCTGCCCACATGATCAGCCCCTCGAACGTGGACGCATCCGGATAGCGCATGTTCCAGTTGAACGTGTTGATGCCGGCCTTGTTCGGCACGCGTGGCGGTGGTGGCGTGCGGATCGGGCCGTCGTCTTCCCCGCCCACGGGGGCAACCGCATCCCCCGCACCGGCGACCGCGCTCCGCACGATCCGCTCGGCGCTGTCGGAGGGAATGCCGGTGCGCACGAGCGAGTCCACGCGCGTGCGCGTGCGCGCGGCGCGCGTGATGGAATCGGCAGCCTGCGTCGAGTCCTGGCGACTCGTGAACCGCTTGATGAGCTGGCCCTTCGCGTCCATGATCTCGAGCACCACCTCGCGATTGGGGCGCTTGAGCCAGTAGCTCACCACCGGGCCACCGGCCGGGCTGGCAGCCACCGGGTGCACCGGCGGGCCGGCCGCTGCGCCGGACGCGGGTGCGCCGCCGCCGCCACGGCCGCCGGCGAAGCTGACGCGATACGCGTCGCGCGGCTTGAAGAGGTGCGCGTCTTCCGTCGTGAGCGTTGGCGTCATCTGCCGAAGCGCGGAGATGTCGTCGATGATCCAGAAGCTGCGTCCATGCGTCGCGGCGATGAGGTCGCCCTCCTTGATCGCGAGGTCATGCACGGGCACGGGCGGCAGGTTGAGCTGGAGCCGCTGCCATGAGGTGCCGTCGTCGTGCGAGAACCATACGCCGCGCTCCGTGCCGACATAGAGCTGCCCCTGCTTCTCGGGATCCTCGCGGATGGCGCGTGTGAACTCGGTGGAGTCGATGCCCGCGTCGATGCGCGTCCACGACCGTCCGTAGTCCGTCGTCTTCCAGAGGAGCGGACGATCGTCGTTGAGCTGGAACCGGTTCGCGGCGACGTACGCCGTGCCCGCATTGAAGTGCGACGGCTCGATGAGGGAGACACGCGTGTAGATCGCCATGTCCTTCGGCGTCACGTCCTGCCACGACGCGCCGTTGTCCCGCGACACGTGAATCAGTCCGTCGTCCGACCCCGCCCACAGCACGCCCTTCTGCTTCGGCGACTCGGCGAAGGTGAAGATGACGCCGTAGTACTCCACCGACGTCTGGTCCTTCGTGAGCGGTCCACCCGACGGACCGAGTGTCTTCGGGTCGTTGCGTGTGAGGTCTGGTGAGATCACCTCCCAGCTCTGGCCGTCGTTCGTGGTGCGGTGCACGTAGTTCGACGTGGCGTACAACACGTTCGGACTGAAGGGCGACAGGACGATCGGGAACGTCCACTGGAAGCGGTACTTGAGGTCGATGGCCGAGTGG
>JBDTYL010000366.1:0-11560 GCA_040005695.1 bacterium
CGCCTCGCAGATCTCGATGTCCTCGTCCTGGATCTCGTCGCTGAAGGCGAGCAGCCGCGTCCACTCGGTATCCGTCGCGGGATCGGCGGGCGGACTCGCGGAGTACCACTCGAACACCACGCGGCAGCGGTCGTGCGACAGCGGGATCACCACGTTCGTCTGCATCTGGCCCATGTACACGTTCAGCATGATGTTCGGGAACAGCCACACATACAACGCCTCCGCCACATCGGCCTTCGCGGGATCGTAGCGTCGCTCCGCCGCATTGCCGCCGTGGACCTGCCGCAGCGGCGCATGCTGGAACGAGAAGTAGCGGTGCGGCTCCACGCGGTAGGCGGCGTAGTCCAGCTCCTTGTGCAGGCCGGGATGCACGACGGGGAGATGATAGCCCTCGAGATAGTTGTCGACGTACACCTTCCAGTTGCACGCGATCTCCCATTCCTTGCGCATCACGTACTGCATCGTCTCGCAACGAAAGGGCGCCACGCGTTGCGGGATGTCCTCCAGCACCTCGAGCAGCGGCGGCGCCTTGCCGTCGAGGTTCGCGAACACCAGCGGCCCCCACGTCGCCACCGCGACGGGCACGAGGTGCATCTCGGCGGGATGGAAATTCTTCACGCCCTCCATCTCTGGTGCGTGCTTGAGCGTGCCGTCGAGTCCGTACGTCCACCCGTGATACCGGCACTGGAGCGTTTTCCGCTTTCCACAGCCGCTGGCCACCGGACCGGCGCGATGCAGGCACACGTTGTGGAAGCCGCGCAGCACGTCGCCGTCGCGGAGGACCACGATACTGTCGTTCCCGACGGCAGCCGTGACGTACTGGCCGTGCTCACGTAGCTGGTCCGTGCGCCCCACGAGTTGCCAGCTGTGGGCGAACACCCGCTCCCGCTCCAACTCGAGATAGACGGGATCGTTGTACAGCCGGGCGGGGATCGTTGCGGCGCGCTCGATATCGGGATCGAACGGGAAGACGATGGGCATCTCGTGATCCGGATGAGGACGGAGGGAAGCTCGCTCCGTCGCACAGAGGCGGATAGTCCCCGCCGGTGTTATGCTTGCCTGCTCGACATCGATGCACGACACCCGGCGAGGGCTGTTCGTTGCTTCGCCCACTTCGGCCCCGTCGACATGGCCTCAATCCAGAACGTCTCCGACACCGCACGCTGGGTCGCCGTCTATCGCGCCATGGAGACCGAACGTCCCGACGCGATCTTCCGCGATCCGTACGCGAAGCGCCTCGCCGGCGAACAGGGCGTGGCCATCGTCGAGGGCATGAAGCAAGGACGCAGCATGGCGTGGGCCATGATCGTGCGCACGGCCGTGATGGACGAGATGATCCTGCAGCGCATTCACCAGGGCGTGGATACCGTCCTGAACCTCGCGGCGGGCCTCGACACTCGGGCCTGGCGACTCGCGCTCCCGCCGGCCCTCCACTGGATCGACGTGGACCTGCCCGCGATGAGCGACCACAAGGCGTCGCTCATGAAGGGCGAGCGCCCCATCTGCCGCTACGAGGCCATTCCCGCCGACCTCACCAACACCGCCGTGCGCGATGCCCTGCTGTCGCAGGTGGGACGCTCGGCGCGCACGCTTCTCGTGATCACGGAGGGGCTGCTCATCTACTTGTCGGAAGAGGACGTGCGTTCGCTCGCCACGGCGCTGCATGCAACACCCAGCGCACGGTGGTGGATCTCGGACGTCGCGAGCCCCATGCTGCTCGAGTGGATGCGGAAGAGCTGGGCGAAGTCGGTAGACCGAGCGAATGCCTCGTTCAAGTTCGGCCCGGAGGACAGTGCCGCGTTCTTCGCCTCCCTGGGATGGCATGAGGCCGAATATCACTCGATGATGCGCGAGGCGCGGCGGCTCAAGCGCGAGATGCGGATGATGTGGTTCTGGCGGATCATGATGCGCTTCATGCCGCGCGGCCGTCGCGCGGCGGCGGAGCGCATGTCGGGAATCATCCTGCTCGAGCGTGTCGATAGGTGACGCTCACGACGGTGTGCGTGTTCTGTGCAGCGAGCCCGGGCCGCCAGCCTGGCTATGTCGAGCAAGCCGCGGCAATGGGACGATTCCTGGCAACGAGCGGGCGACGCGTGGTGTTCGGCGGTGGGCGCACGGGGTTGATGGGCGCGCTGGCGGACGGCGCCCTCTCCGCCGGCGGTGAGATCATTGGCGTGATGCCGCGCCATCTCGTGGAGCGCGAGGTGGCGCACGATGGGCTCACCGAACTTCGCGTCGTTGAATCGATGCACGAACGGAAATCAGTGCTGGCGGAGATCTCCGATGGCTTCCTCGCCTTGCCCGGCGGACTCGGGACGATGGAGGAGCTGTTCGAGGTCTGGACGTGGGGCCAACTCGGGCTGCATGGGAAGCCGTACGGCCTGCTGAACGTGGAGGGGTACTTCGCGCCACTGCTGGCGTTCCTCGATCACGGCGTGGCGGAGGGCTTCATCCAGCAGCAATATCGCGACCTGCTCGTCGTGGACACGCATCCGGGCGCGCTCGTCGAGCGCATGGAGGCGGTGAGCCCGCCGACGCTTCCTCGCTGGGCGACATCAGAACGGACCTGACATGATGCGGTGGTGAGGGGACGCAGTCGCCTGTACGATCCCCTGCACGAGTCTTGCGCCTGCCCATCGCATGCCCGCCAGCGCCCTGTCCATTCCCGATGCCGACGAAGCCAACCTCACGCTCGGCGGTCATCGCGTGAAGCTCACCAACCTCGGGAAGCGCTTCTGGCACGAGGAAGCCATCACCAAGCGCGACCTGCTCCAGTACTACGCGGACGTCTCGCACTTTCTCCTCCCGCACCTGCGAGACCGCGCCATGGTGATGAAGCGCTATCCCAACGGCGCGCTCGGCAAGTGCTTCTTCATGAAGCGCGTCCCGGAGCCGCACCCCGACTGGTTGGAAACCTGCGCGATCACACACGGTTCGGGCAGTGTGATCGATTTCCCCATGGTGCAGGACCTCGCGTCGCTGCTGTGGGTGGTGAACCTCGGCTGCATCGACCTCAACCAGTGGTACGCGCGCTGCGACGACGTGGACCGGCCTGACTCCGTGCAGTTCGACCTCGACCCCGTGCCTGACGCGTCGTTCGCGCGCGTGCTCGACGCGGCGCTCGTCGTTCGCGATGCGCTGGAAGCGCTAGGCATGCGCCCGCTCGTCAAGACCACGGGCTCATCCGGCGTCCACGTCGCCGTGCCCATCGTGCGTGGTCCGCGGCAGAAGGAAGTCTGGACGTTTGCCAAGGCGCTTTCGCAAACGCTGGCTGGCACGCATCCGAAGCTGCTCACCGCCGAGTATCGCATTGCGGCGCGGCCGAAGGGCCGCGTGCTCGTGGACTACAACCAGAATGCGTGGGGCCGGACGCTCGCGTCGATCTACTCCGTGCGGCCCAGGCCCGCTGCGCCGGTGTCTACGCCGCTGCGGTGGTCGGAAGTGGAGGCCGGTGTGCGACTCGAGGATTTCCGCCTCGACAACGTGCCGGCTCGATTGACGTCGAGCGGCGACCTGTGGAAGCCGATGACGTCGAGCCGTGGGCGCTTTCGCCTGGAGCGTGTACTGTGACGCTGCCGCTCGCGAAGAGCTACGCGCCAATGGAAGCGCAGCTCGTCGATGCGTTGCCCACGGGAAGTGAGTGGCAATACGAGCCCAAGTGGGATGGCTTTCGCTGCATCGCGTTCCGCGACGGCGACGACATCGCCCTGATGTCGAAGGCCGGCAAGCCGCTTGCCCGCTACTTCCCCGACCTCGTCGAGACGGTGCGCGCCGTCGAGGCCACGCGGTTCGTGCTCGATGGCGAGATCGTCATCGAGCAGGACGGGACGCTCTCGTTCGACGAGTTGCTGCTCCGGATTCACCCGGCAACGAGCCGCGTGCTGAAGCTTGCGGCGGAGCACCCGGCGAGCTTCGTGGCGTTCGACCTCCTGATGGATGCCGCGGGCAAGTCGCTCGTGGCCATGCCGCTCTCCGAGCGACGCGCGGCGCTGGAGGCGTTCATGGAAAAACGCGTCACCGAAGCACTCCCCGTCTACCTGTCGCCGGCAACGACGGAGATGGCCACGGTCGCGAAGTGGTTTCGCTCCGTGGGTGGCGGTCTCGATGGCGTGATTGCCAAGCAGGTGGACCTGCCTTACCAGACGGGAACGCGCCATGGCATGAAGAAGATGAAGGCCATGCGCACGGCCGACTGCGTGGTGGGCGGCTTTCGCTATGCGAGCAGGGGTGACGTCGTCGGCTCGTTGCTCCTTGGCCTGTATGACGACGCGGGATTGCTCCATCACATCGGGTTCACCTCCAATATTCCTGCGGCCGAGAAAGCCGCGGTGATGAAGCGGTTGAAGGCGCTGGTGGAGGCGCCCGGCTTCACCGGGCGAGCTCCGGGTGGTCCGAGCCGGTGGAACACGGAACGGTCGGCCGAATGGCAGCCGCTCGCGACGACGCTGGTGGTCGAGGTGAAGTACGACCACTTCTCCGGCGGTCGTTTCCGGCACGGCACGTCGTTCCTCCGCTGGCGGCCGGACAAGAGTCCGGCGCAATGCACGTTCGAGCAGGTGAAGCAGGAGGGACGATCCGCGCTGAAGCTGCTCTGACCGTGGGTGCGACGCCTACCTGAAAATTGCGCCTCCCTCACGATCGTCCTTCACGAAGTGCGACTGCGCCGGCATGTGCACCGTCGGCAGCGAATGCGCGTCGACGACGGTGCCGGCGGGAATCACGCCATTCTCGCTGAGCAGGTACGCCACCAGGCTGTAGATCTCGGTGGGCGTCAGCGATCCCGGCGCGTTCAGTGGCATGGCGCGATGGAGATAGTCATACAGCGTCGTTGCATACGGCCAGTAGTTCCCGATCGTCCTTGGCGCATTCGCATCCGTGGCGAACACGAACCCCGGCGGCGGTTCCCGGCCGATGAGGCGTGGGAACTGTGCGATTCCCTCGCCCTTCACGCCGTGGCAGATGGCGCACTTGAGCGCGTAGATTAGCGCTCCCGCCGCGGCCGTTCCCGAGCCGGCCGGCAGGCCGACACCCGCCGGATTGACATCGATGTCGATCGCGGCGATTTCCGCAGCGGTCGGCGTACGGCCGATGCCGTAGCGGGACGGACGCGCGGTAGTCGAGGTGCGTGCGTGCTCCGAACAGGCGATGATCACGAGCAACGCAGCCGCCGTGAGAACGTATCGAACTCCCATGTCAGCCACCGAACGTCACGACACCATTCGCGGCGACCAGCCACGAGCGGATCGCGTTGAAGTGGTAGTCGGTGCCCGGTCCGCGCCCCCGACGGAATTCCGCCAGCGTCGGCTGCACGTAGCCGGTCTCGTCGCGCGCGCGGCTCATCAGTGTGGCCGAGTGGCCGTTCCACTGCCACATGTACTGGAAGCGGGTGTGCGCATGCGGTAGCGGGGATCCGAGCAACTCGGCCGCTTCCCAGCTGCGGCCGCCGTCCACGCTCACGTCCACGCCGGTGATCTTTCCCCGGCCCGTCCACGCGATACCGGTGATCGGCCGCCAGCCCGCACCTGTGAGCCGCTCGGGATACGTTGGCGACGTGATGAGCGACTTGGCATCCATCACGAAGCTGAACTGGCGAATGGTGCCGTCGGGGAGCGGGTCCGTGTACTTCGACGTCTCGTCGCGCGACATGTTCGGTTGGTCGATCACCTCGAGCCGCCGCAGCCACTTGATGCACATGTTGCCTTCGTAGCCCGGCAGGAGCAGGCGCGCCGGATAGCCGTTCGCCGCGCGCACGGCCTCGCCGTTCTGCGCGTAGGCCACCAGCGCGTCGTCGAGCATCTTCGCCATCGGCACGCTGCGGGACAGCTCCGCCGCGTCACCACCCTCGGCGAGCACCCACGCGGCACCGGACTTCACTCCCGCTTCGCGCAGCAGTGTGGACACCCGCACGCCCGTCCACTCGGAGGCGCTCGTGAGGCCGTCCACGTCCTGCGGCGTCATGTCGGGCTTCGGTGCGCGATACGCCGAGCGTCCGTTGCCGGCGCATTCCACGAAGTAGTTGTGCGTCTCGGCGGGAAATCGCTTGAGGTCGTCGAGGGTGAAGCGCAGCGGTCGGTCCACGAGCCCGTGCAGCGTCATGCTGTATGTCGCCGGGTCGATGATGGCGATGCCGTTGTGGTGCCGCTGGAAGTGCAGGTCAGAGGGCGTGATCGTGCCGGACAGCCGCTGATGGGGCGTGTTCGTCGACCCGGTGCTGATACCAATGGGTGCGAGCGAGGGCGTTTCGAACGGCGATCGTTCGCCGAGCGGACCCGATGGCAGGCCGGGTGTTTTCGTCGGGTCGAGTGGCGCGATGATCGTCGTGGGTGTGGCGGGCGCAGGTGCCTGCGCGGCAAGTCGCGCGAGCGGCGCGGCGAGCACGACACCGACGGCGAGCCCGGCGGAATGCAGCAGGTCCCGTCGCGTGAGCGACGTCTGGTGGGGGGCAGGTGTAGTCACGACGCAAGCTTAGGTGACGCATCCGCCGGTCGATAGTGCGCGTTTCTGCGCATGTCGCTCACCGGCGATATAGTCCTGCCATGTCGATGACGGCCACGTCCGCAGAACCGTTGCAGTCAGTGTACGATCTGGTGGACGGCCTCCGCGTTCACGGTCGCGTCTCGACGCGCACCTTCGCGAGCGACCTGATCCCACTCGTCTTCGTGCATGGGCTCGGTGTCTCGGTTCGCTACCTCGAGCCGACCATGGCGCGGCTCGCGACGGCGCATCCGGTCGCCGGTATCGACCTGCCCGGCTTCGGGCGCAGCGCAACGCCACCCAAGGTCCTGGATACGACCGGCCTCGCGCGCGCGCTGTCAACGTGGCTGGACGTGCGCGGCATCGGGCCGGCCATCTTCGTCGCCAACTCCTATGGGTGCCAGGTCATCGTCGAACTGGCCCGGCTGGATCCCGCGCGCATCGTTGGCCTGGTGCTCAACGCGCCCACCATGGATCCGGCGCACCGTACCGTGTTCGGCCAGCTCTGGCGCGTGATCGCCGACATTCCCTTCGAGCCGTGGCGCCTCGCGCTGATCGTGGCGCGCGATTACCTGCGCGCGCGTCCGCTGCGGCTGCTCGCCACGCTGCGGTACGCGCTCGCCGATCACATCGAGGAGAAGCTGCCCGACATCGAGGCGCCCACGCTCATCGTCTCCGGCGCCCGAGACCCCGTGGTGTCGCTGGCGTGGGCATCCGAGGCAGCGCGGCTTGTCGGCCTGTCCGCGCCTGCCGCAGCCGGCGCAACACTGTCCGTCATCGCGACGGCGGCGCATGCGCTGCCGTACGACGACCCGGTTACCTTCGCCGCCACCATCGAGGATTTTGTTCAGCACGTGCTCCGGCAAACCCGCCCGCGATGAGCTCCCGGATCAGGTCCATCTTCGGCGGCTCCGTCGGCAACCTGGTCGAGTGGTACGACTGGTACGTCTATTCCGCCTTCTCGCTCTACTTCGCAAAGGCCTTCTTCCCTCCCGCGAGCCAGACCGCGCAGCTGCTCAATGCGGCCGCGGTATTCGCCGTGGGGTTTTTCATGCGCCCGGTGGGCGGATGGCTGATGGGCCGCTTCGCGGATCGCCATGGGCGACGCGCCGCGCTGAGCGTGTCCGTACTGCTCATGTGCGCCGGCTCGCTGCTCATCGCCGTGACCCCGGGCTATGCGAGCATCGGCCTGGCGGCGCCCGCACTGCTGGTGGTGGCGCGGCTGATCCAGGGGCTCAGCGTCGGCGGCGAGTATGGCGCGAGCGCGACGTACCTGAGCGAGATGGCCGGACAACGGCTGCGCGGCTTCTACTCGAGCTTCCAGTATGTCACGCTCATCAGCGGCCAGCTCATCGCGTTACTCGTGCTGCTCGTGCTGCAGCGCCAGCTCGGCAACGCCGCGCTTGAACGCTGGGCGTGGCGCATTCCGTTCGCCATCGGTGGGCTGCTTGCGGTGGGCGCGCTGTGGCTCCGGCGCGGCATCGAGGAAACGCCGGCCTTCCGGGCCGTCGCCTCGACGCAGGCGGACGTCTCGGGTCGCGCGCGCATGCGTGAGCTGCTCCGCTACCCGCGACAGATCCTCACGGTCGTTGGCCTCACCGCAGGAGGGACGGTCGCGTTCTACACGTTCACCACGTACGCGCAGAAATTTCTCGTCAACACCGCCGGCTGGACCAAGACCGACGCCTCGCGTATCTCGGCCCTCACGCTGTTCATCTACATGCTGCTCCAGCCGGCGGTGGGCTACCTCTCCGATCGCATCGGACGCCGACCCGTGCTCATCTCCTTCGGCATCCTCGGCACGTTCGGCACCGTGCCCGTGATGACCGCCCTCGCTCGCGCGCACGACGAGCGCACCGGATTTCTCCTCCTCATGGCGGCACTCGTGGCCGTGAGTGGCTACACGGCCATCAACGCCGTCGTGAAGGCAGAACTCTTCCCCACGGAGATCCGCGCACTCGGCGTGGCCCTGCCCTATGCGCTCACCGTGGCGCTGTTCGGCGGGACGGCCGAGTACATCGCGCTGTGGGCGAAGAGCGCGGGGCATGAGGTGTGGTACTTCTGGTACGTCGCCACCTGCGTGGCCATGTCGCTGGTGGTCTACACACTCATGCCGGAGACGCAGCGGGCCATGGCCGACGACTGACGAGGCCGCGCTAATTCAGCGCGCGGATCCGGATGTTCCTGAACGACAGCACGCCGTTGTGGTCGCCCTGCATGGCCAGGTGACCGCGGGCGTTGCGTCCGTACTTCGGCCACACCGCGAACTTGCTCGCCTTCACCTTCGCCTCCCAGTCCGGACTCCACAGCTCGTATTCGAGAAGCTTGTAGCTGTTGAGCCAGTGCTCCACGTGTGCGCCCTTTGCCACGATGCGCGTCTCATTCCACTCGCCCACCGGCCGGAGGTGTCCCGGGGGCGACGGATAGAGGCCGTAGGCTGCGCCTGCACAAGTGAGGCGGGTCTTGTTGTCGTCCGCCTTGATGTCGTCGAGCAACTGGTACTCGGGCGCGGTCCAGTAGATGTGGTCTTCGTCCTCGCTGCCGCGATAGAAGATGCCGCTGTTGCCCGCCTCGCCGATCTTCCACTCGATGCGCAGGTCGAAGTCCCCGAACTCGTCGCGGGAGACGATGTCTTCCACCGGCTGGCTCTTCGTGATGGTTCCGGCGGCGACATGCCAGCCCTCGGGCACGTCGGCGCGCTTGTATCCGCGCCACGCGGCCATGCTCGTCCCGTCGAACAGGAGCGTCCATCCGTCGGCGACTTCGGCCGGCGTGAGCGTGTTCGGCGCAGACATCGACGTCGGTAGCATGGGCACCGTCTTCATTTCCGAAACGGCCGGTCCGGAGCAACCCGCCAGCACGGTCGCCAGTACGGCACCGATGGTCGTACGGCGGCGAACCTGAGCAGTCATGACAATCCTCATGGTGGAAACCGTCCCGCGATCTTCTTTCCCCGGCGAATATACGCCTGGGCGCGTGCATCGCGAACGCTCACCCGATGATGCTAGCCGGGACGACGCAGGCTGACGCCCGTGGCCGCATCGAACAGGTGCACGTGCGACGGATCGACGTGCATGCGCACGGTCGAGCCCACGCCGGGTCGCACGCCCGGTGCGCCGCGCGCGGTGAGCGGCACCGTGCCTGTCCGTCCATGCAGCAGGAGCTCGTGCCCGAGCGCCTCGGCCAGCTCGACCACCACCTCGAAATCGTCCACGTGCGGTGGTGCGCCGGTGGACGGCGAGGCGTGGAGGTGCTCCGGTCGTATGCCCACGATGACCCTTCCCGAGGCAGGCATCCGCTCGGGCGCGCTGGTGGTCGGCGCACGCACGGTAACATCGGGTGCATCGTCGAAGCGGATGACCATCTCGTCACCCGTGCGCTGCAGCGTCCCGGCGATGAGGTTCATGGGCGGACTGCCGAGGAACCCGGCGACGAACGTGTCGGCTGGTCGTTCGTAGACGCGCGATGGCGTGTCCACCTGCCGTACGCGGCCCTGGTGCATGACGACGATACGATCGCCCAGCGTCATGGCCTCGATCTGGTCGTGCGTGACGTACAGCATGGTGGCGCCGAGCCGGGCGTGCAGCACGGACAATTCGCGTCGCATCTCGCCGCGCAGCGCCGCGTCCAGGTTCGACAGCGGCTCGTCGAACAGGAACACGCTCGGCTCGCGCACGATAGCGCGTCCGATCGCCACGCGCTGGCGCTGTCCGCCCGATAGCTGCGCGGGTCGTCGGTCGAGCAGGTCCGTCAGTCCGAGGATGGTCGCGGCCGCGCTGACACTTGTGTCGATCTCGCGCGCGGGCCGCTTGCGAAGCCGGAGGGCGAAGCCCATGTTTTCCCGGACCGTCATGTGCGGATACAGCGCATAGCTCTGGAACACCATGGCGATGTCCCGTTCCGACGGCGGCACGTCGTTCACGATCCGGCCCCCGATGGACAGTCGCCCGGACGTGATCGACTCGAGGCCGGCCACCATACGGAGTGTCGTGCTCTTTCCGCATCCGGATGGACCGACCAGCACCACCAGCTCGCCCGCGGCCACGGCGAGATCCACGCCGTGCACCGCGACGACCCCGCCCTCATACTCCTTGCGGACGGCATCCAGCTCGACGGTCGCCGCCATCTTTGTCATGGCTGTCACGTGACTCTCTCGGTATCTCGTGTGCGCAGCACGGCACGCGCGGTGCGCTTCCGGACTGCATGAGCAACTCCCACCGTTTTCCCGACGCGTTCCTCTGGGGCGCCTCCACCTCGGCGTACCAGATCGAGGGCAGCCCCCTCGCCGACGGCGCCGGCCCGAGCATCTGGCAGCGCTTCGCGCACAGCCCCGGCCGCACCACCAACGGCGACACCGGCGACGTCGCCTGCGACCACTACAACCGCTGGCGCAGCGACGTGGCCTTGATGAAGGAGCTCGGCCTGCAGGCCTATCGTTTCAGCATCAGCTGGAGTCGAGTGCTCCCTGAAGGCACCGGCCGCATCAACGAGAAGGGGCTGGATTTCTACGAGCACCTCGTCGACGCACTGCTGGCCAATGACATCACGCCCAACGCCACGCTGTTTCACTGGGACCTCCCGGCGGCGCTCGATGATCGCGGCGGTTGGCTCAATCGCGACGTCGCCGACTGGTTCGGCGATTATGCGACGACCGTATTCGCGCGGCTGGGCGACCGCGTGCCGATGTGGGCCACGCTCAACGAGCCGTGGGTGGTCACCGACGGCGGCTACCTGCATGGTCCGCTCGCGCCAGGACACAAGAACCTGTTCGAGGCACCCATCGCCAGCCACAATCTGCTGCGTGCGCACGGCAAGGGTGTCCAGGCCTACCGCGCGGAATCGCGTCCGGGCAAGATCGGGCTCGTCGTCAACCTCGAGCCCAAGGATCCGGCCACGCGCGCCGACGAGGACGAACAGGCCGCCCGTCGCGGCGATGCCTACATGAACCGGCAGTACCTCGATCCCGTGTTCAAGGGAAAATATCCCGTCGAAATGAAGGACATCTTCGGCGTTGCGTGGCCCGACTTCCCGGCCGACGACTTCACGCTCATCAGCGAGAAGATCGACTTTCTCGGCATCAACTACT
>JBDTYL010000367.1:0-8604 GCA_040005695.1 bacterium
AAGCGCGAGTAGGCCAGCTGCTTGAGCACGCCGTTCTCGATCCACACCTCGCGATTGAGCGGCAGTCCCTCGCCATTCCACGGCTGGCCGAGGAGCTGTGGATCGGCAGGGTCGGAGAAAAGGGTGACTTTGTCGTCCACGATCTTCTCACCGACCTTCGTGCCGCCGCCGGCCTTGGTGAAGGCAGATCGCCCTTCATCGGCGCTGCGGGCGTCGAGCGAGAAGGCGAGGAGTTGCACGAGGTCACCGACCGCCTGCGGTTCGAGGATGACCGTGTAGCGGCCCGGCTCGACGGCCACCGGATTGCGCGACGCCCGCGCCTTCTGGATGGCGCGGTCGCTCACCGCCTTGAAGTCGATCTGCCGCCAGTCCGGATGGTCGGCCGCGGCCCAGCCCGAGCCCGTACCGTCGGCCGTGCGCACGGTGAGCTGATAATTGGCGCTCGTGCTCGGGAAGTACGCGTACATCCCGGTATTCGAGGCGATGGCGTTGTAGCTGCTCCCGGCGATGATGAACCCGGCCGAGGCGAGGTCGCCCGCTGCCTTCGTCGCGTCGATGGCGGTGTGGGCCGCCGCGGCGCGTTCGGCCGGCGTCAGGTTCGCCGTGGAATCGAAGTGCGCATTCACGTCGTTGTACTGCTGCGGCGGCAGGAGCGGCATGTTCTCCGGGTCGTCCGGTACGAGCTTGGCGATCGCCTCGCTCTGCCGCACGGCGCGCTCGATGCCCTCCGGCGAGAAGTCGCCGGTGGTGACGACGGCGTGCTTGGCGCCATAGCCGGATTGCACGACGAGCTGCGAGTTGCTCACGCCGCCCGACGTCGTGATGCGGTTGGCCGCGAAGCGGATGTTGCCGGTGTAGCCGCCGCCAAGTTGCGCGCCGATGGAGTCCGCCTTCGAGAGCTTGACGACGCGCTCGAGGAAGGCCTGCGCCTCGGCGCGCGACATCATGTCCGCCGACGAGATGACGCTGCCCTTGCCGAAGAGACTTCTGGGGGCGCTCATGCCTTTCTCCCGGTGTTGATGACGTTGATGTTGCGGAAGCGACTCGGCACACAGCCGTGGCTCACCGCGTTGACCTGTCCGGGCTGGCCCTTTCCGTCGAAGAAGCTGGCGCCCATCTCGTAGCTCTTCCTTCCGCCGATCATGTCCATGGCATTCCAGAAGTCGGGGGTGCGCATCTGGTACGCGACGTCCTTCAGCATGCCCACGATCTTGCCGCCCTTGATCTCGTAGAACAGCTGGCCGCCGAACTGCGCGTTGTAGCGCTGCTGGTCGATGGAGAAGCTGCCGTCGCCCACGATGGCGATGCCCTTGTCCGTTGCGGCGATGAGGTCCTCGTAGCCCTGCTCCTTCGTGCCGGGCAGCAGTGACACATTCGGCATGCGCTGGAACTGGACGTCGCTCCAGGAATCCGAATGACAGCAGCCGTGGCTGCGGATCGGCCTCTTCTGGCTCTCGTACCACCAGTCGAGCATCGGCGCCTGCTCGCGTGTCGTCTGGTAGTCGTTCACGATGCCGTTCTTGATGATGAGGAAACGATCCGGCTTCACGCCGTCGTCGTCCCACCCGATGGTGGAGCACCCACCCACCTGGTCCCGGTCGCCCTCGATGTTCATGAAGCTCGGACCATAGCGAAACTTGCCGAGCTTTTCGCGCGGCGGCGCGAGGAAGCTCGTGCCGGCGTAGTTCGCCTCGTAGCCCATTGCGCGGTCCAGCTCCGTGGGGTGCGCGATGCTCTCGTGGATGGTGAGCCACAGATGTGTCGGGTGAAGCACGAGATCATAGCGCCCCACATCCACCGGCTTCGCCTTGAGCTTCTCGGCCGCTTCCTCGCCCCACTGTCGAGCGTGCTCGATCGGCTTCGCCTCGGTGAGGTATTCGTAGCCGCGTGCGGCGGGCTGGATGACGTTCGTGCGCGTCTGGAAGTCGCTGAAGTCCGGCTTCACCGCCGTGGCTGCGAAGGGCAGCCAGCTCCGGATGACGGTCTGCGTGGTGAACGTGCCTTCCGTGTTCGCGTAGTTCTTCTCTTCCTTCACGAAGAACATGTTGCTGTTCACGAACTTCACGCCGTCCACCTGCATCGCCTCCGTGTTGGCGCGAATGAGGAGGTCGGCTTTCTCCTCGATGGGCACGGTGAATGGATCGATCGTGTGTGGCGTGACGTAGCGCCCGTCGGGCGTGGGCGACGCGGGCGCGAGACGTACGCGGTCGGCGACGGGAAGCGCGTTTGCCTTCGCGATGCCGAGGGCTTCCTTCGTGGCTGCGACGACGCCGGACTTGCTGAGGTCGCGCGACGCGCCGAAGCCCCACGTTCCGTTCACCAGCACGCGGACGCCGACGCCGAGCGTGTCGGTGTCCACCACGTTGATGATCTGCTTTTCGCGAGTGATGACGTAGTTGTTGCGGTAGCGTCCAATGCGGGCATCAGCGAACGAGGCACCTCCCATCGTGGCCGCGTTCAGCGCCTCGACGAGCAGTTCCTTCGTCGCCGGATCCATCGGCGGCGATGCGGCAGGCACGGCGCGCTGCGCATGCGCCTCGGCGCGCGTGAGGGCAGGGCCGACGAGTGCGAGGGCACCGGCCGCGGCTCCGGTCTTGAGGAAGTCACGCCTGTTGGTCATGGCAGGTGGGGGAGGAGACAACGACATCGCGCAGGGCGCGCATGGGTCTTCTTACGACAGGTCGAGCGGGGGGTTTCGTTGCACCGCGCCCTAACCTGCTGTCCGCGCGCGGCAAGGCAAAGGTGTTGCTGCGCAAGGCGGCCGGACAGGGCGTGGCGCCGCTCGTCACCGGTGGTGGCGGGCGCGGCTGTCTTTCGACGCATGCCCGGGCAGCGGGGGACGAATGCCGGAGCGACCGCATATGTTGCGTTCGTTGCCCGGCCGTCACGACGCGCGTCAACGATACGGCGCGCTTGCGGCGAGGGTGGGCCCCCGGCATATAATGGCCGCGACGACTGCCCCGCACCGCACCAGGTCGACGCTCGCCGGATTGGGTATAAGTTGGGCGTGCTGGCGGAGAGCCAGTGCGGGCGGTCTCTTACCGGGCGATGTTCTTGCACAACGGTGCTGCCCCAGCACAGCTAGCGTTTGTCGTCATGGATTTCGTCGCACCGAATCAAGCACCTGTCGCATCGCCTCCCACGGATCCGTCCGGACCGACCGGAGCGATGCTGACGCCGAGCACTCCGGTAACGGACGCCGAGCGGGTGTCCACGCGCACGGAGGCGACGCGTCGAAGCAGCAGAACCCGCCGCTCTGACGTGCCCTCTCCGCCCATTGCCTCGGCGTTTCCCGCCGCCCCGCTCGTTCGACCCGACGGATCACCCGCGCCGGTGGTGCATCTCGCACCCGAGCTGTCGCCGTTTGCGCGCACTGGCGGGCTCGGGGAAGCGGTGGCGAGTCTGGCCAAGTACCAGGCGGCGTCCGGCATCCCGGTCACCGTCTTCATGCCGCTGTACCGCGTCGTGCGCGAGCGCACGGAGCTGCAGCCTCTGGGCGCGGCCTTTTCCGTGGTCGTCGGTCCGCGCACGAAGAGCGCGCGAATCTTCGAGCCCGTGACACCGCCGCAGCCCGGCACGCCGCGCGTCCTGTTCGTGGAAAGCGAGGAGTACTTCGACCGTCCGGGACTGTACGGCGACGCGGCCGGCGACTACCCCGATAACGCGCTGCGCTATGCGCTGTTCGCGCGGGCCGTCCTCGTGGCGCTGCCGCGCGTGCTGCCGCAGCCGCCCAGCATCGTGCACGCGCATGACTGGCAGACAGCGCTGGCGAGCATCTACCTCAAGACGGAGTTCATGGCGCATTCCTATTACGAGGGAATTCGCGCCGTGCTGTCGGTACACAACGCCGGGTATCAGGGGCACTTCCCGGAATCCACGATGCAGGAGATCGGGCTTCCGGCTGCGCTCTACAACCATCGTCAGCTCGAGTGGCATGGGCGCGTGAACCTGCTCAAGGGCGGTCTCGTCTTTTCGGACCTGGCCATCACCGTGAGCCCGACGCACGCCCACGAGCTGCGTACGGAGAAGGGCGGCTTCGGCCTCGATGGCGTGTTCGTGGCCATGCGGGACCGGCTCGTGGGCATCGTGAACGGGATCGACCAGGATGTGTGGGATCCTGAGACGGATCCCCTGCTGCCGCGCCGCTACTCGGTGGAGAACCTTGCCGGCAAGAAGCGATGCCGCATCGCGCTCCAGCGCGCGACGGGATTGAGCCGCTGGCAAGCGCCGATCTTCGCGCTCACGGCACGGCTCGTGTCGCAGAAAGGGCTCGACCTCATCCTCGGCGACCCCGGTTACTTCGCCTTCGATGCACAGTACGTGTTTCTCGGTCACGGCGAGGAGCACTACGAGGCGATGCTGACCGAACTGGCGGAGCGCGCGCCGAGCCGCATCGCGGTGAAGCTCGACTTCACCGACGACTTCGAGCACCTGCTGTTGTCCGGTGCGGACATGTGCCTGATGCCCTCGCAGTACGAGCCCTGCGGTCTCACGCAGATGCGGGCCCAGCGGTATGGGACCATCCCGGTGGCTCGGCGCACGGGCGGGCTCGCCGATACCATCGAGGATGGCGTCACCGGCTTCTTGTTCGACGACTACACCCCTGCCGATTTCATGCGGGCCGCCATGCGCGCCGTCGATCAGTTCCGTGACGGTGACGGCTGGGAGGAGATGATGCGCGAGGCAATGGGTCGCGACTTCGGATGGGACAAGAGCGCAGCGCGCTATCTCAGCGTGTATCGGCGCGTGCTCGGACTGCCTGCGGTTCGCTGAGCGGCCACGCGAAGGTTCGATCACCAGCAGCGGGTCCCGGCGAGCAGTCGGGGCCCGCTCTCGCAACGGCGTCAGCCGTTCGCGACGCTGCTGCGTCGAGCGACGGGCGCACGCGCTTAACTTGCGCAGTAGTCCGCGTCCGTCCTTTCCCAGTCGACTGCCTGATGCTTCTTCGCTGCTGCCTCCTCCTGCTGCTCACGGTCGCGTCGGCGTGCGACGCGCAGCCCATTCCCGATGTCGCGCCGCCGCCGATCGCGCGCGAGTTCCGCGCCGTGTGGATCGCGACAGTCGACAACCTGGACTGGCCGTCGCGTGAAGGGCTGAGCACAGCGGAGCAACAGCACGAGATGATCGCGATGCTGGACAAGGTCGTCGATCTCCACATGAACGCAGTGATCTTCCAGGTACGGCCCGCGGCCGATGCGCTCTACGAGTCGGCGCTCGAGCCCTGGTCGGAGTACCTCAGTGGACAGATGGGGCGCGCGCCGGTGCCGTTCTACGATCCGCTGGCCTTCACGGTGCGCGAGGCGCACAAGCGCGGACTCGAACTGCACGTCTGGATCAATCCGTATCGCTCGCGCTACTCGATGCACAAGCCGGCGTCGCCCACGCACATCAGCCGCACCCACCCGCGACTCGTGCATCGGTACGGGCCGTACGAATGGATGGACCCGGGCGAGCCCGCCGTGCGCGCGCGCACGACGGCCGTGGTACTTGACCTCGTGCGCCGGTACGACATCGACGGCGTCCACATGGACGACTATTTCTATCCGTATCCCGAGACCCATCGGGTGCGTGGCCGAGTGCGCGAGATTCCGTTTCCGGACGACGCGACGTATGCCCGCTACCGTCACGGTGGTGGCACGCTCGGCCGCGACGATTGGCGTCGACACAACGTGGACTTGCTCGTGAAGGAGTTGTATGACGGCGTGCATGGCGTGAAGCCGTGGGTGAAGTTCGGCGTCAGTCCGTTCGGCATCTGGCGGCCAGGGCATCCGGCGTCGGTGCGCGGCCTGGACCAGTACGCCGTGTTGTACGCAGACGCGAAGAAATGGCTGAACGAAGGCTGGCTGGACTACATCACGCCGCAGCTCTACTGGGCAGCCGACCGGCCGGAGCAGCGATACGAACAGTTGCTCAAGTGGTGGGCGGACGAGAACCTGAAGGGCCGGCACCTGTGGCCGGGCAACTATACCGGGAAGGTGGCGTTCACCAACTCTGCGGGCTGGCGCACGGACGAGATCCTCGAACAGATCCGCCTCACTCGCGCGCAGCCAGGCGCCACGGGCAACGTGCACTTCAGCATGAAGGTGTTCCAGCAGGACCCGGACAATCTCGATGCGCGGCTCGTGAATGAAGCGTATGCGTTGCCCGCGCTGGTTCCGGCGTCACCGTGGCTGCCGACGACGCCCGTGGGGCCACCGGTGGTTGTGCTGCGAGTGGATGCGTCGGGAGACCGGGTGGTCGACCTGGGCTTCCAGACCTTGAGCGCGCCGGCACCGTGGCTCTGGACCGTGCAGACGCGCAGTGCGTCGGGCTGGCGGACGGACATCGTGCCCGGCTCGGTGCGCACGCGCGTGGTGGCGCCGCGCGGCGACGCAGCGCCACTCGAAGTGCGCGTGCGCGCGGTGGATCGCGTCGGCACCACCGGCCCCGAGGTCAGGGTGCCCTGGACGCGCTGACGCGCGTCGGCAGTTACGGCTGAAGATTTGTCGTCGGCAGGAAGCGCGGTGGCACGCGCACCTTCGTCGCCTGTTCGAACGCGAAGGCGTACTTCAGCAGCGTCGCTTCGCTCCACGCCTTGCCCATGAAAGTGAGGCCGAGTGGAAGTCCTGACGCGTAGCCCATGGGGACGGTGATCGCGGGGTAGCCCGCGACCGCACAGGGCGACGTGCTGCTCGACGAGGACGGATCGCCATTCACGAGATCGATGAGGGCCGGCGGTCCCTGCGTCGGCGCGACGATCGCATCCAGTCGGTGCGTGGTGAAGGTGGCGTCAAGCCCCTTGGTGCGGGCGAGGCGGCCGCAGGTGTCCAGCGCCTTCCGGTAGGACGGGCTGGTGAGTGGACCCTTCTTCGCCGCCTGCTCGAAGATCTCCTGCGCGAAGAATGGCATTTCCGCCGCCGCGTGGGCGCGGTTGAAGGCGATGAGGTCGTCGAGCGTCCGGGCGCGCGCGCCGGGCCGGAGCGTGGCGAGGTACGCCTGCAGGTCCGCCTTGAACTCGTACAGCAGCACTTCGTATTCCGCGTCGTCGAACGTGCCCGCCGTGATGAGGTCGGCCGGGTCCACGATCACGGCGCCACTGTCCTTCATGGCGGCGAGCGCGGTCTCGAGGTGCGTGTCGGCGTGCGTGCTGTAGCCCGTGTACTTCTTGCGAGCGACCCCGATGCGCGCGCCCTTGAGGCCACCGCTGTCGAGCGCCGCCAGGTAGGACTCCGGCAGGGATCGCGGCGCACGCGACGTGGCACTGTCGCGCGGGTCGCGTCCCGCGAGCACACCGAGCAGGATGGCGGCGTCGGTGACGGTGCGGGCCATCGGGCCGGCCGTGTCCTGCGAGTGTGCGATGGGAATGATGCCGCTGCGGCTCACCAGCCCGATCGTCGGCTTCAAACCCACAAGTGAGCATGCAGCCGCCGGTGACGTGATGGACCCGTCAGTCTCCGTGCCCACGGCCACGGCGCAGAAGCTCGCGGCCGCCGCGCCCGCCGATCCGGAGCTCGAGCCAGAGGGCGTGCGGTCGAGCGCGTAGGGATTGCGCGCCTGTCCGCCGCGTCCGGACCATCCACTGGACGAGTGCGAGGAACGAAAGTTCGCCCACTCGCTGAGGTTGGTCTTGCCGAGGATGATGGCGCCTGCCGCGCGCAGTCGTTCGACGATGTGCGCGTCGCGCGCGGCAATACTGCCCTCGAGTGCGAGGGAGCCGGCGGTGGTCGTCATGCGGTCCGCCGTGTCGATGTTGTCCTTCACGAGCACAGGGATCCCGTGCAGCGGGCCGCGCAACCGTCCGGCGCGGCGATCGGCATCGCGTGCATCGGCGATGGCGAGCGCGTCCGGGTTGGTCTCGATCACGTAGTGCACGGCGGGTCCGGTGCGGTCGAGTGCGGCGATGCGGTCGAGATACTGCTGCACGAGGGAACGTGCGGTGTCCGCGCCGCCCTGCATCCCGGCGGAGAGGTCGGCGATCGTGCGCTCCTCGATGGCGGCGTGTGCAGACGCGCCGACGGTGTGACCGCCGGCGAAACGGGGAAGAGCCGCCCCAATGGCCATGGCCGTCGAGGCGCCGACGAAGGCCCGTCGCGACAGATCGCCCGTTCCTGATTCCATGTGCCGCACTCCGAGAGGTGAGGAAAGCCGACCCGTGGGATCGGCGCTCGATTCTAGCATGCCGGGTGGTTGGCCGATATGCGGAGACCCCCGCGATTTCACTGGAATCATTTATGCGCACGCTCTGCATGCCGCCCACCCGGCGCCGCACGAGACCCGTGCGGCGACGTGATCTTCGTATTCACCCCGGTACCGAGATTACGTGTCACGCACTTCCTGGCTCGCGTGCATGTGCCTCATCGGCGCATGCGCCACGGAACAGCCCGTTGCCTCGAGCTACCCGGCCACGCCGGCCGCTGACCGCGCCATCCGCCTGGCGATGTCGGATGGTGCGAGCTGGCCGTCGTACGGGCGCGACTACACGAACCAGCGGTTCTCGTCGCTCACGCAGGTCGACACGACCAACGTGAACCGGCTCGCGCTCCAGTGGGATTTCCGCAACGGCATCATGCGCGGATACGAGACGAGCCCGATCGTGGTGGACGGAACCATGTACATCTCCACGCC
>JBDTYL010000368.1:0-2371 GCA_040005695.1 bacterium
TTGCCGACTATCCGGACGCGGAAAACTTCTGCATGCTGCTGTTCAGCCAGAACGAGCACCAGCGCGAGCGCGTGGCGGACGCGATCACCGCCGGTCCGCCGCAACCGTAGCGGCCGCGGGCATCGCCCGTGCATTGTCCGGTGCCATGAACCGAATCCATCTCGTGTGCGGTGCCGCCCTGCTGGCGTCGGCCGCATGCTCCGTGAGCCAGGACCAGGAAGTCGCCATCGGCCGGCAGAACGCCGAGGAAATCAACGCCAAGCTGCCGCTCATTCGCGATCCGGCGGTGACGGACTACGTGCAGCAGCTCGGCCTGGCCATCGCGAAGACCACCTCGCGGGCGGACCTCGACTGGCAGTTCTTCGTGGTGGACAGCAAGGAGGTGAATGCCTTCGCCCTCCCCGGCGGATTCGTCTACGTCAACCGCGGGCTCATCGACCGGGCGCAGCAGCTGGACGAGCTGGCTGGCGCGCTGGGTCACGAAATCGGCCACGTGGTACGGCGCCACTCCGTCTCGCAGATGGAGAAGGGCAGCACGGCGAACATCGCGGTGGGGCTCACCTGCACGCTCACGCGGCTCTGCAGCAGCGACGTCGCCCGTGCCGCGATCCAGGTGGGCGGCGCGGCCCTGTTCGCGCGCTACAGCCGACAGGACGAGGCGCAGGCCGACTCGGAGGCCGTGTTGAACGTGACGCGCGCCGGCATCGACCCGCATGGCATCCCCGTGCTGTTCGAGCGGCTGCTCGAGGAGCGCCGGGCGTCGCCGGGGAGCATCGAGGCGTTCTTCGCGTCGCACCCGCTGGAGGAAGATCGCATCCGGGCGACGCAGCGGGAGATCGCCGCGCTCGATCCGGCGGTGCTGCGCGGACTCCGGAAGGACGACCCTTCGTACGCGACTTTCCGGCGCCGGCTCGCTGCGCTGCCGCCCTCGCCCGAACCCGCACCGGGCACGCAGCTGGAGTTGCGCGAGCCCGCGCCGCCGTCGCGCCCCTGATCGCGCGCGTTACTCGGTGATGGCAGCACGCTGCTCGGTGAGACGCCTCACTGCCTCGAGGCGCTTGAGCGACATCGCGGGCGGTTCCGTCACGCCGCCCGACATGATGAACGCCATCAGGTCGGCGCTGTCCGCGTCGATCGGGGTGATCGCGCTCGACGGATAGATGAGCAGGTTGCCCGCGAGGTTGTACGACTGCGGCACGTACACCGCCACGTGGTCCACGAGGCCGAGGCCGAGGAGCGTGTCCTGGGTGACGAAGCCGAGGGAGCGTGCGACGCCGTCGCGGTACGTGTTCACGAGTACCGGCTTGTCGAAGCGGCGCTTCTCCCCCACGAATGCGTTGAGCAGGTCCTTCGTGGACGAGTAGAGGAGCCGGACGAACGGCAGCCGGTTGAGGAGGTTCTCCACGAGGTTCAGCAGGCTGCGCGTGAGGAAGCTCTGCGCGAGAAAGCCGAGCAGCGTGATGAGGACGACCGTGATGAGGAATCCCACGCCGGGAATGCTGATGCCGAGCCAGCCGTCGATCGTGCTGAAGATGCGCACGCAGACGTAGATCGTGAACGCCAGGGGCGCGAGGAACACGATCCCCTTCAGGAAATAGTTGACGAGGCGGCTGAGCATGGGTGTCCACTGGGAACGCGGGGGTCGCGGCGAGCAGCGGGGGCGGCGATCACAAGAAGGTACGGAAGGCGAGCGCAGTTCGCACGCCCGGCAGTGAGCGAGGTATCTTTTGCGCACCCGCCAACCCTGCCAGCCACATGAGCGCCTCGCATCGCCCTGCCCTCGCGCACCTCAAGCGCTGCGATCCCGTGCTCGCGGGAATCATTGCGCGCGTCGGTCCCTTCCGCATGGAGCAGCGACGCACAGGCACGCATTACGACGCGCTCGTCCGCTCGATCGTCTTCCAGCAGCTGTCGGGCAAGGCGGCCAGCACCATCCTGCGACGCTTCACGGAACTGTATCCCGGCAAGCGTCCGCGCGCGCACCTGGTAATGGCGACGGACGAGGCGCTGTTGCGCGGCGCCGGCCTCTCGCGGCAGAAGATGGGCTACCTGCGCGATCTCTCCTCGCGCGTGGCCGATCGCTCGCTCCCACTGGCGCACCTCGGCCGGCTCTCGGACGAGGCCATCATCGACCACCTCGTGCAGGTGAAGGGCATCGGCCGCTGGACCGTGCAGATGTTTCTCATGTTCCGGCTCGGCCGTCCGGATGTGCTGCCGGACCTCGACCTCGGCATCCAGAACGCGATCCAGCGCGCGTACGGCCTGAAGAAGCGACCGACGCCGAAGGATGTGTTGCGGATCGGTGCGCCTTGGCGTCCGTACGCGTCGATGGCGAGCTGGTATCTCTGGCGCTCACTCGAGAACGGGGACG
>JBDTYL010000369.1:0-5770 GCA_040005695.1 bacterium
CGTGCGCGCGCGTGCCTGACCACGAAACAAAGTTTGCGTTAAGAGGTGCTGGATCGGCCCGCCGTGGCATGAGTGTCGCCGTCCCGTGTACTTCTCTCTGGTGGCCGCTCATCGGTGCGGACACCGGACCCACATGCAACCAGCATGAGTCTCGTTAGGCGATGCCCACAGCTCGACGCACGGATGATTGCGGCCGGTGCGCTCGCGCTTGCGCTCGCCGCGTGCGCCCGCACCCACGCGACCGTTGTTCCTGAACCATCGCTGCCCGCGCACGAGGAACCGCGCGAGCTGGCGGTCGATCAACAGGCCAGGCACGCACTCGCCCGGCTCACCTACGGCGCACGCCCTGGAGAAGCGTCCGTAGTGCTGCACGATGGGCTCGATCACTGGCTGCTGCGGCAACTGACGCCGGAAAACTGGCCCGATCAGGGAGGTGACAGCGCGCTCGCCAGCTTTTCCGTGCTCACGATGCCGATCCGGACACTCGTGGATTCGAGTCCACAGCAGGACGTCTTCGTCCGTCGTCGCCGCATCGAGCTCGGGCTCGCCGCCAACGCGCCGTACGTGATGACCGCCGAGGACAGCGCACGCTTCAAGGCGATGACCGCTCTTGGCAACCGCCGCGTGCAGGAGCTCCTCGGCGCCAAGCTGATGCGCGCCGTGACGACTGATCATCAGCTCCTCGAGGTCATGACCGACTTCTGGGAGAATCATTTTTCCGTCTTCAGGGGCAAGATGCCCACGCAGTTCACGCTGCTCGAGTACGACCGCGACGTGATTCGCCCGCACGCCCTCGGCAAGTTTCGCGACCTGCTCGGCGCCGTGGCACACAGCGCGGCCATGCTCTACTACCTCGACAACTATCAGAGTTCAGCCGACTCCGCGCACCTCACGCTCACGGCATTTCACAACCTGGCCCGCGCACGCACGGCGGCGGAAAGCCTTCGTCTTCGCATCAACGCCCTCCGGCGACGCGGTGGCCTGAACGAGAACTACGGCCGCGAGCTCATGGAGCTCCACACCCTGGGCGTCGACGGCGGTTATACGCAGACGGACGTGATCAACGTCGCGCGGGCGCTCACCGGATGGACGCTGCAGTCGCCGCGCGAGGGCGGCGGCTTCCGCTTCGATTCGTCCATGCACGACGCCGGCCCCAAGCTCGTGCTGGGCCACGCGCTGCCTGCCGGGCGCGGAACGGAGGATGGGGAAGAGGTGCTCGACATCGTGGCGCGTCACCCCGCGACCGCACGCTTCATCGCCACAAAACTCGTCCGGCATTTCGTCTCCGATACCCCTCCGCCCGCGCTTGTCCAGCGCGCGGCCGCCGAGTTCCTGAGGACAGACGGCGATATTCGCCAGGTCCTCGCGCTCATCGTCGCCAGTCCGCAGTTCTACACCAGGGGGTCCGTGCGCTCGAAGGTGAAGACGCCGTATGAACTGGTGGCCAGTACCTATCGCGTCATGCAGGGGCGGCCGGATACCGCGGGTCGCTCGGTGCAGCTGGCGGCAACGCTGGGCCAGCCGCTGTACGGGCATCTCACACCCGAAGGCTGGCCGGACGAAGCCGACGCGTGGATGAATACCGGCGCCATCTTGTCGCGCATCAACTTCGGCAGCAATGTCGCTGCAGGACGGGTGCTCGGGATCGCCGGAAAGTGGACCCCGCCTTCCCTGCCGCCCGGCGCGTCACTCGAACAACAGGTCGACGCGATCAGCGCTGCCATTCTTCAGGGTGAGATGTCGCCCGATACCCATCGCGTGTTGATGTCGGGGTCAAACCCGCTGGCCGCGCGAGCGGGCATGGCCGTGTCGCCGGCTGGGCGCGCGCCCACGCTCACCGAGCTGCTCGGCCTTGCACTCGGCGCGCCGGAGTTCCAGAGGCGGTAGCAGGAGGCGAGCGTTTCTTGCGCTGGTAGCGGCGCAAGCGCTAGATACCGACGGCACGGGATGCCCACGCCTCTTATTCTTGCTGATTAGGCTCGTGTTCCCTCCCAGCACACGTAGCGCACCCTGCACTGACGGATGGATATGGCGTGTTGTCGTCGGCCGGCGTGACGCCGCCCATTCGTCAGACAGCGATCTACCTCGCCGGCCTCGCCGGCCGGCGCCCGCGCGTCCCCGTTGATCCCGGTGCGCTCGAGCGAGCGGCGCAGCGGTCGATGTCTCCGCGTGCGTACGCCTACGTCGCGGGCGGCGCGGGAAGGGAAGAAACCGTGGCCGCGAATCGCGCCGCGCTGGAACGCTGGCGTATCGTCCCGCGCGTGCTGCGTGACGTCAGCCGTCGCGACACCACGATCGAACTCTTCGGCCAGCGGCTTCCCGCCCCACTCTTCCTGAGTCCCATCGGCGTCCTGGAGCTCGCCCATCGTGACGCAGATCTCGCGGTCGCGCGCGCAGCGGCATCGCTCGGGATCCCGGCGGCGTTCTCGAGCCAGGCGTCCGTCCCCATGGAGCAATGCGCTGCCGCGATGGGCGCGGCACCGCGCTGGTTTCAACTCTATTGGAGCAAGGACGACGAACTGGTGGCGAGCTTCGTGTCGCGCGCCGAGCGGTGTGGTTGTTCAGTGCTGCTCGTGACGTTGGATACGACGTTTCTCGGCTGGCGCGCACGCGACCTGGAACTGGGCTACCTGCCGTTCCTGTACGGCAAGGGGATCGCCCAATACACGAGCGATCCGGTGTTCATGCGGAAACTGGGCGAGCCGCTGGACGGGCCGGCACCGACGCGGGCGCGTCCGTCGCTGTCCGCGTTGCGTGCCGCCTTGGCCATGGCGCGCGCGGTGCCGGGTGACACGATCACCAACCTGCGGCGCGGCACCGCGCTGTCCGCGGTGCGGCGCTTCATCGCCACGTACTCTCGTCCGTCGCTTACGTGGAGCGACCTCGCGTGGCTGCGCCAGCGTACGCGCCTGCCCATCGTGCTGAAAGGCGTGCTGCATGCGGACGACGCGCGCCGCGCGCTCGACGCGGGAATGGACGGCGTGATGGTCTCCAATCACGGCGGCCGTCAGGTGGACGGCGCCGTCGCCGCGGCGGATGCGCTTTCGCCTGTCGTCGACGCGGTAAGCGGTCGCGTGCCCGTGCTGTTCGACAGTGGCGTCCGCGGCGGCGCGGGCGTGGTGCGCGCGCTGTCGCTCGGCGCGCGCGCGGCCGGGCTGGGACGTCCGTACGTGTACGGCCTCGCACTCGCGGGCGAGGAGGGAGTGCGCGAGGTGGTGAGCAACGTGCTTGCCGAGCTGGAACTGACGATGGCGTTGGCCGGCCGGAGCGCGGTATCGGAGCTCGGGCGGGACGTGCTCGCCTGAGCAGCCGTAATCGCACGACCCGCTGATGACGCCACTGTTCCCAGCGCGATTGCGCCCATGGAACTTCCGCGACTGTTTACGATTATCCTTAGCGATGCCGAGAACCGACTACGCGTGGCGAATTGTCGCCGCGCTGCTGGCGGCGGGCTGCTCGAAAGCCGCCCCTCCCGCCGCCCCGCCGCCGCCCGAAGTCCGCATCATCACCGTCGTGACGCAGCCGGTGCAGGACGTCATCGAGCTCCCGGGACGCCTGCAGGCCATACGAACCGCCGAAGTCCGCGCGCGCGTGGACGGCATCGTGGAACGCCGTCTCTACACGGAGGGCACCGACGTCCGCGCCGGCCAGCCCCTGTTCGCGATCGATCCGCGGCAGCTTCGTGCGCAGTTGAGCGCCTCCGAAGCCACGCTGGCCCGCGCGCACGCGACGGAGGCCAACGCCGCGCAGGACGTCGCCCGCTACAAGGGCCTCGTCGCCCAACAGGCGCTCAGCCAGCAGGAGTATGACGCCGCCGTCGCGCGCCTGCGCACGGCGCAGGCAGACGTGGCACAGACCAGCGCCCAGATCGCCGCCGCGCGACTCAACCTCAGTTATACCACCGTCACCGCGCCCATCGCGGGCCGAGCGGGACGAGCCGCCGTCACCGAAGGCGCGCTCGTGAGCGGACCTGGCGCCACGCTCCTCACCACCATCGAGCAGCTCGACCCCATCTACGCGAATTTCTCGCAGTCCAGCTCCGACGTGCTCGCGCTCCGCAACAAGATCAAGGCGGGCACCCTCAAGGCGCCCTCCATGAAGAACGTCGTCGTGCATCTCGTGCTCGAGGACGGCACGGTGTATGGAATGGTCGGGCACCTCGACTTCGTCGACCTGAGCATCGACGAGTCGACGGGCACCGCGGCGCTTCGCGCCGAGTTCCCCAACCCGGCGCGCGCGCTGCTGCCTGGACAGTTCGTGCGGGCCCGCGTAGAGGCAGGCGTGCAGGCGAACGGCCTGCTCATTCCGCAACGCGCCGTCACGGTCTCGCCGCAGGGCGCCACGGTCCTCGTCGTGGGCGCGAAGGACATCGTCGAGAGCAGGACGGTGACGGTCGGTGCGCTCCAGGGCGGATCGTGGACCATCAAGAGTGGCCTCACCCCTGGTGAGCGCGTGGTCGTGGACGGCGTGCAGAAGGCCGTGCCCGGCAAGCCGGTGAAGCCGGTCACATGACACCGCGTTTCTTCATCGATCGCCCCGTCTTCTCGTGGGTGATCGCCCTCGCCATCGTCTTCGCCGGCGGGCTGGCCCTGCGGTCGCTCCCCATCGAGCAGTATCCCACGATCACGCCGCCGTCGCTGACGATCAGCGCCGCCTACCCCGGTGCCGACGCGTCCGTGCTCGCCACCAACGTCACCCAGGTGATCGAGCAGGAGCTCAACGGCGTCGAGGGATTCCTCTACATGTCGTCGTCGAGCCAGTCGAACGGCACCGCATCCATCAGCGTCACCTTTCGCTCGGGCACCGACATCAACGTCGCCCTGATGGACGTGCAGAACCGCCTGCGGCGCGTCGAAGCTCGGCTGCCCGAAGAAGTACGCCGCCAGGGCGTGCAGGTCGTCAAGGCGAACACGGGATTCCTGATGATCATCGCGCTGACATCGAAGAGCGGCGCAATGAAGACGCTGGATCTCGGTAACTTCGCGGTCACTCGCGTGGTCGACGAGCTGCGCCGCGTGCCCGGAGTGGGCGACGTGCGCTCGTTCTCGTCCGAGTACGCCATGCGCATCTGGCTCGACCCGGCCAAGCTGGCGAGTTACAAGCTCTCACCGTCGGACGCGCTGGCCGCCGTGCAGGAACAGAACAGCCAGTCCGCTGGCGGATCGCTCGGCGACCGGCCACTGGCCGAGGGGAGCGAGCTCAATGCGGCGATCCTCACCCAGAGCCGCTTCGCCACGCCCGAGCAGTTCGCGAACGTCATCCTGCGCGCCAACCTCGACGGCTCGGTCGTCCGCCTTGGCGACGTTGCCCGCGTGGAGCTGGGCGCGCAGAGCTATGGCTTCGACCTCGAGCTGAATGGGCGTCCCGCCGCCGGCATGGCGCTCCAGCTCACGCCGGGCGCCAATGCCCTCGCCGCGGCCAACGAGGCCAAGGCGCGCATGGCACAACTGGCGCTCGGCTTCCCGCCCGACATCGAGTGGAGCGTGCCGTACGACTCCACACCGTTCGTCAGCGCGTCCGTCAAGTCGGTCGTGGAGACGCTCGTCGAGGCGATGCTCCTCGTCTTCCTCGTGATGTTCCTGTTCCTCCAGAACTGGCGCGCCACGCTCATCCCCACCATCGTCGTCCCGATCGCGCTTGCCGGCGCCTGCCTGGGTCTGTGGCTGCTCGGCTTCTCCATCAACGTGCTCACCCTGTTCGGCATGGTGATGGCCATCGGCATCCTCGTCGACGACGCCATCGTCGTGATCGAGAACGTCGAGCGGATCAT
>JBDTYL010000370.1:0-3744 GCA_040005695.1 bacterium
GCGGCGTCCAGTGCGGCCTGTTGGAACAATGGCGAGCGCGAGTGCGCGACCGGGTGACCGAGCAGCACCAGCCGCGACGGCGGATCGATCACGGCGTGCCGGGCGCCTTCGTCGCAGTCAGGAGATCGAGCACGCGCCGTACTTCGGCTTCGAGCTCGTCGGCCGTGGCGCGGTAGTTGTCGAGGTCGCCGCCCATGGGATCGCTGATGGGGCGTCCTCCCGCATTCGGATACCCGGTGAGCAGGTAACTCTTGCCGGCGCCGCCGAGCGCCTCGATGCGCTCGAGGTGGTGCGGGCCCATGGCGAAGATGATGTCGCTGCCGTCCACGAGCGCGCGCGAGATCCGACGCGAGCGGTGGCCACTCAGGTCGACTCGGCGCTCGAGTCCCACGAGCAACGCGCCGTCGGACGCCGCCGCGCCATCCCACGAGCTCGTGCCCGCGGATGCCACGTCGATGTCGACCAACCCCCGTTCGATGGCGAACTTCCGTGCGATGGCTTCGGCCATCGGGCTGCGGCAGGTGTTCCCGGTGCACACGAACAGGAGCTTCATTGCTCAGGCATCTCCGATGAGCCGGGGCGCCGTCTCGCGGAGCACGGCGGCCGGAATCGCGCCCGGCCGGATGACGCGGGGCGCCCGGCCAGTGCAGTCGACCACCGTGGACGGAGGCGACGGCCGGAGCGTGCCGCCGTCCAGCGCACGGAGCACGCCGCTGGCGAGTGCACCGCCCCACTGCTCCCGAATGTCGCGCGTGGAGGTGGCGGGGGGAACCCCGGGCCGGTTCGCGCTCGTGCTCGTGATGGCCTCGCCATGCGCGCGAATGAGCCGCTGGAGATTGCGGTGCGACGTCCAGCGCACGCCGATACCACCCTCGGGCCCGCGCAGCGCGTCAGGAACGCGACGCTCGCCGCCCGGCAGCACGAGCGTCAGCGCCCCAGGCCAGTGGCGTGCGGCGAGGTTGGTCGCGAAGCTCGGCAGGCGGAGGTCGAGCTTCGCGAGCATGTCGCTGCCGGCGATGAGCAGGAGGAAGGGCTTGCCCTTGGGCCGTCCCTTGAGCCGCACGAGCGCGTCCACCGAGTCGCGGTCGATGGCGCCACCAAATCCGTACACGGTTTCCGTGGGATACGCGAGCACGCGCTGCAACTCCATCTGCTCGAGGGCAGGACGGATGGCAGCGGCGACCTCCGCATCCGACCAGAATGGCACCGGCAGCGGCGACCCGCTCACTCGGCCACGCCGAACAGCGCGTCGACGCGCGCAAAGTCGCCGGCGTCCGTGACCTTGAGGGCGCGCTCGGAGCCGCGCACCACGCGCACCGGAATACCGAGCCGCTCGCAGAGCGCCGCGTCGTCCGTGGCAGCGATGTGCTCCGCGCTAGCGCGCCGGTGCGCGTTCACGAGCAGCAGCCTGGGAAAGCCCTGCGGCGTCTGGGCTCGCCAGAGCCCATCCCGCTCTACAGTGCGCACGATCATGCCATGTTCATCCACGTTCTTCAGGGTGTCGGTGACCGGCAGCGCCGCGATGGTACTCGTGCCGGCGCGCACGCCAGCCACCACCCGCTCGATCGTGGCGGCGTCCACCAGCGGGCGCGCGGCGTCGTGTACGAGCACGATCTGCGCCTCGTCGGGGAGGTCGTCGAGTCCGTTGGCCACGCTCTCGCTGCGCGTCCGGCCTCCCACCGACACCATCAGGCGGTCCACATCGCACTGGAAAAGCCAGGGCGGTGGATCGCCGGCGTAGCGCTGCGGCAGCACGCACACGACCATCCCGACATCCGGCCGCGCCATGAAAGTCTGCACGCTGTGCAGGAGCATCGGCTTGCCGGCCACCCACCGAAACTGTTTCAGCTCCTCCCCGCCCACGCGCGAGCCAGTGCCCCCGGCGACGATGATGACGCCGACGTCGCGCGCGATACCGCCGGGCGGCGCGGTCACGCGAAGACCCTTTCGAACAGGTCACCCACGGTGCGCACGCCGATCGCACGCAGTCCCTTCGGCACGCGCGTCGGTACGGCACGCTCGGCGAGATATGCCGTCGTCATGCCCATGTTGGCCGCCTCTGCCAGACGACGTTCCGCCTGTGACACCGGACGGATCTCGCCGCCGAGGCCCACTTCGCCCACGAACACCGCGTCCGTCGAGAGCGCGCGATCGTACACACTGGACGCGAGTGCGGCGGCGACGGCAAGGTCACCCGCGGGCTCCTGGAGCCGCACGCCACCGACCACGTTGAGGAAGACGTCGAGCTGGCCGAACGAGAGGCCTGCCCGCTTGTCGAGGACGGCCAGCAGCAGCGCGAGGCGTCGTCCGTCATACCCGGTAGCGACGCGTTGCGGCGTGCCGAAGCCGGCCTTCGCGGCGAGCGCCTGGATCTCGATGAGGATGGGGCGCGTCCCCTCGAGCAGCGCGGTGACGGCGCTGCCCGAGGAATGCAGGGAGCGGTCGCCGAGGAACAGTTCGGAGGGGTTGGCGACGGGGATGAGGCCATCCTGTGCCATGCGAAAGACTCCGATCTCGTCCACGCTGCCGAAGCGGTTCTTCGTGGCGCGCAGCACGCGGTGGTCCACGGAGTTCTCACCCTCGAAGTACAGGACGGTGTCGACGATGTGCTCCAGCGTCTTCGGGCCCGCGATGCCACCGCCCTTCGTCACGTGCCCCACGACGAACACCGCAGTGCCGCTCTCCTTGGCGAAGCGCATGAGCCGCGCGGCGCATTCGCGCACCTGCCCCACGTTGCCGGGCGCGCCTTCGAGATCGCCGGTGAACACCGTCTGGATGGAGTCGACGATGAGCACCGCGGGAGATGCGGCGGCGGCGGTCGTGAGCACCGTCTCGAGGTTCGTCTCGCTGAGGAGACTGACGTCGCCGGCGTCTTCGGCGAGGCGGTCCGCGCGCAGCTTGATCTGGAGGGCGCTCTCCTCGCCCGAGGCGTAGAGCGTGGCGTGGCCGGCGTTCTGGAGTCGCGCGGCCACCTGGAGCAGCAGTGTCGACTTGCCGATGCCGGGCTCGCCGCCGATGAGGATCATCGATCCTGGAACGATGCCTCCGCCCAGCACGAAATCGAATTCATCGATGCCGGTCTTCCAGCGCCGCGACTCCGATCCGCTCACCTCGCGCAGCCGCGGCGTGAGGGCCACGCTCCCGCCCTCGGCCAGCGTCCGCGCCCCGCCCGCGCGGCGGCTCGCGCCACCAGTCGGGGCCGCCCGGCTGGCCATCTCCTCGACGAGCGAGTTCCATGCACCGCACACGTCGCACCGGCCGGCCCACTTGGGATGGTCGGCGCCGCACTCGGTGCAGCGATAGATGGACCTGGTCTTGGCGGTCATGCCCGAATTTAGCGAACGGGCGTGTCGTCCGGCGTATCCGATCCACGCGACTCCCTGTCATCCTGAGCGCAGCGAAGGATCCGCTTTCGCGTGGGAGTCGGCGTTCGCGCTGACAGTCGTCGGGGCCGGGTGATGCCGAGCCGTCAGCGGTCAGCCGTCAGCCGTCAGCCGTCAGCCGTCAGCATTGAGGCGTAGGGCATGAGGCATGAGGCATGAGATCAGCCGACGCGACGCTCCTGTCCGCCCGGCCCGATCCGGCCCGCCTCGGTGCCACCGCCCGTGGGCGACGGCGCGCGGTGCGAGAAATTCTCGAAGCGCGTGTAGCTCTTCTGGAAGAACAGGTTCACGAAGCCGATCGGCCCGTTGCGCTGCTTGCCGATGATGATCTCTGCCTTGCCCTCGAGCGAGTTGCCGTCCT
>JBDTYL010000371.1:0-3384 GCA_040005695.1 bacterium
CCTGCACCTGCGACTTGATCTCTTCCTGCATCTCGATCATGCCGATCTGCCGCTGCACGTGCACCAGCACGCGGCGCAGTCGGTCCTCGACAGAGAGATTCTCGAGCAGTCCCTGACGCTCCGGCACCGGGAGCTCGATGTAGCCCGCGACCAGGTCGGCGAAGCGTCCCGCATCGGTGACGGCGTCGAGCACCTGGTGCACCACTTCTTCGGGCAAGCCGCGCCGCTCGCCGAGTTCGGCGGCCCGCTCGCGGATCTCCTTGTAGAGCGCGACGAAGGCGGCGTCGTTCTCGTCGAGCGGCTTCTGCTCGTCGAGTGGCGTGACGACGGCGCTGAGGTAGTTGTCGGTCGGGTTGGTCACATACTGCAATGCCGTTGCGCGCTGCTCGCCCTGCAGCAGCAGCTGCACGCCGCCGAGTCCGCGCTGGATCTGCCCGATGCGTGCGACGACGCCCATCGAGTAGAGGATCTCCGGCGTCGGCTCGTCGGTGTTGTCGCGCTGGGCGACCGCGAACACGAGCCGGTCGCCCTTGAGCGCCGCCTCGATGGCCCGCAACGTTCCCGGGCGCCCCGCCGAGATCGGCGCCGTGAGCCCCGGGAAGATGACCGTCCCCCGAAGCGGGAGAACGGGAAGCGTCTGCCGCTGACCCATGATCGTTCCTGGAAATAGGAAATAGGTAGTATGGCCGGGAGCGGCACCATGGACCGCGCCGTCCCAAAGCCAAGAGCCGACGAAAGGGCACACTTCATTCCATGACGGTCCGACACGGCGGCAGAGATTGACACTTCTCACGGACATCATGACGTAGTGTCCCTGCCGCTGTGGCGGTTGTCCTTTCCTGTGCCGTCCCGCTGTGCTACAATGTCCCCTTCCAGCCTCACCCTGCCTACCCGACGTCGCTTGCCCGACCCGCTCGCCACTGCTGCGGATGACGAGCTTCGCGCTCATGTTGAGCGCGCGCTGACCGCCCACTACGAGCTCGACTGCGAGATCGGACGGGGAGGCATGGGCATTGTGTATCGTGCCCGCGATCGCCGCCTCAAGCGGCAGGTCGCCATCAAGCTCCTCCCACCCGAGCTCGCCTTTCGAAGCGAGATCAAGTCCCGCTTCCTCCGGGAGGCGGAGACAGCGGCGCAGCTCTCGCACCCCAACATCGTCCCCATCTACACCGTCGACGAGCAGGCCGGCCTGGTCTTCTTCGTCATGGCGTACATCAGCGGCGACAACCTGGCGAAGCGCCTGCACGAGCGCGGTGTGCTCACCACCGACGAGACGCGCAAGATCCTCCGCGACGTGGCCGATGCGCTCGCATACGCCCACGAATGCGGGGTCGTGCACCGCGACATCAAGCCCGACAACATCCTGCTCGACGCGGCGACCGGACGTCCCATGGTCACCGACTTCGGCATCGCGCGCGCGATGGACAGCGGCGGCGACAGTCGCCTCACCGCCACCGGCATGGCCATCGGGACGCCCGCGTACATGTCGCCCGAGCAGGCGGCGGGCGAGCGCGACATCGATGGGCGCAGCGACCTGTATTCGCTTGGCATCCTCGGCTACCAAATGCTCACGGGCGAGCCACCGTTTACCGCCGGCAGCACGCCGGCGATGCTGGTGAAGCACATCTCGGAGCGGCCCATTCCCGTGCAGCAGCGGCGCAGCGACGTGCCGACGGATCTGGCGCGCTCGGTGATGATGCTGCTCGAGAAGGACCCGGCCAATCGATTCCCGACGGCCTCCGCGCTCGTCGCGGCGCTCGATGCGCGCGAGGCTCCTGCGCAACGCGCCTCAGCACCGTCATCGCTCTCGCAGAACGGTGGTACGCAGCCCGGGGCGTACGCCCCACCGGCGGCTGACCGGCAGTCCTACGCGCCCCTGTCGTACGGGCCGGCGGACGGCGGGGTGTCCGCCCTCCACACACCGTCCTCGGACGACCTGCGCCGGTGGGAGTCGCCGCCGGTCGTTGCGTTCCGGCGGAAGATCGCGCCGTACCTGTTCGTCAACGCCGTGATCGTGCTGTTCAGCGTGTTCGGGAGCTCCAACCTCTTCACGGTCACCGTGCTGTGGAGCATCTACATCGCGTTCAAGTACGCCAAGCTCTGGAGCGAGGGGTACGACTGGCGCGACGTCTTCCGGCAGCCGCGCGACCGCGAGGTGATGGAGGTGATCGAGGAGGTCGCAGAGCACTGCCGCGCGTTGTTCGACCCGCGCGCGCGTGCCCGCCTGCGGGCGCAGCGCGACCAGCGCAAGTTGGCGGCGCGCATGTCGCCCGCGATGCTGCCGGGCGCAGGCGGCGGTCCGCCGTACGCGGCGCCCATTCCCGACGGGCCCCTCAATGACCGCGTCCGCCAGTCCTTTTCCGATCGCGACGAGATCTTCCGTCGTCTCGACGCACTCGGCACCGCCCTCCCGGGCAGCCAGCGCGAGGAAGTCTCGCGTTCGGCGATGGCGCTCGCGGACAAGGTGCAGTCGCTCGCCATGGCCCTCGACGAGACGTCGCGGATGGATGTCGCCTCGGCGCGGCAGCAGCTCGAGACGGAGATTACCGCGCTCGAGAACGCCGCCAATCCACTCGAACGCGGCAGCGAGGACCGCGTGCGTCGCCTCGCCTACCTCAAGCGTCAGCGCCGCGCCCTCGTCGACACCGATCAGCGCCGTCAGGCGCTGTCCGGCAAGCTCGAGACATGTGCACTCGCACTCCAGAACATGCGCTTCGACCTCATGCGCCTCGGCGCGAGTCCGCAGATGCACCAGCACATCACCGGCCTGGCGAACAAGGCGATGAGCCTGGCGGACAACGTCGATGAGGCGCTGTTCGTCGCTGACGAGATGGGCCGGATCGGTCGCACCACCCCGAACCCCAGGCGCCCGTCGGAGCGACGGTGAGCGATCCGCTGCTCGACCGCCTGATGGTCGCGGTCGGGACACAGTATCTCGTCGACGCGGAAATCGGCCGGGGCGGGATGGCGGTCGTCTACCGGGCGACGGACCTGCGGCTCAATCGCCGTGTCGCCATCAAGGTGCTGCCACCGGAGCTCGCGTTCAACGCCGACGTCCGCGAACGGTTCCTCCGCGAGGCGCAGACGGCCGCGCAGCTCTCGCATCCCAGCATCGTCCCCATCTACACCGTCGACGAGCGCGAAGGCATCGTCTACTTCGTCATGGCCCTGGTGGACGGAGAGAGTCTCGCCGAGCGCCTGGTGCGCGAGCCGCGGCTGCCGATCGATGAAGCGCGTCGCCTGCTCGCCGGCGTGGCCGACGCGCTGGGTTATGCGCACTCGATGGGCGTGGTGCACCGCGACGTGAAGCCGGACAACATCATGCTCGACCGGCTGACGGGTCGTCCAATGGTTACCGATTTCGGCATCGCGCGGGCCGCGCAG
>JBDTYL010000372.1:0-11723 GCA_040005695.1 bacterium
CAACGGGTGGCAACGGCCACCTCGTCATCTCCTCCTCACCTCGAGATATCTCATGCGTCCACTCGGCTGGATCGGCGCCATCCTCATTGCTGCTGGTGCGATCATCCTCGTCATGCGCGGAGTGGGCTATACCAAGAGCCGCGACTCCGTCGATGTGGGTCCCTTGCATGTCGCGACCGAGCAGAAGGGCTTCGTGCCACCGTACGTAGGTGTCATCGCGATCGTGCTTGGTGCGGGGCTGCTCTTCGCGGGTCGTCAGCAGAAGTCGTAGCGCATTTTCGCGGCGCGCGCGCGCTCGCACGAGCGCGGCCGCGGAAAGCACCGCAATGACGAGCGGTGACTGAAGGCGTCACGCTCATGCTCGAGCAGACAATCATCCGGCCACGAACTTCCGAAAGGACCTGCTGGGCCGGATGGAACCCGAGAGTTCAGCCCGCCTGGCGACGTGTATCACCTGTCACGGCGTCACTTACGAAATTACGAGTGCCGCCGGCCCAACGTCTTCACCTCACGCCCAGGCTGGACGACGGCGCGCCCACCGCGAGCTACCTCCTGCCCGGGTCCGCCGTCCCGGCGGGCGACGAGGACGAGGACGGTCCCACCCACTCGGGTGCCGGGCGGATCATGCCGATCCGCATGCGGTCGCTCTCAATCGCTGAGCGCAACCTCGGTCCGAGCTCCGTCCGGCTGGCCGACCTGCTGAGCGGCGCGCAGGGCAAAATCGCCGGCACACCACGACGGTAGACGTGTCCACGTACGCCCGCGAGATCGTCGCCTCCGGCTTTCCCGGCATCCGCCCCCTGTCCGGCGGGGCGCGTCGCGCGCACCTCGACGGCTACCTCGCCCGGATCGTCGACCGCGACTTCGCCGAAGCCGACCATCGTGTGCGCCGCCCGGATGCGCTGCGCCGCTGGATGCAGAGCTACGCGGCCGCGTCCGCGACGGTCACGACCTTCGAGAAGATCCGCGACGCCTCGACGAGCGGCGAAGGGGTGACGATGGCCAAGACGTCCGTCCTCGCCTAATCGCGCCGTCCTCGAGCATTTGTTCTTGCTCGAGCCGTTGCTGGGGTGGATCCCGCACCGCAACCAGCTCGGGCGACTGACGCAAGCGCCCCGGCACCATCTCGCCGACCCCGCCCTCGCGGCCCGGCTGCTCGGGGTCGACGAAGGGGCCCTGCTGCAGGGGGCGGTGTCCCCGTTGTTCGACCCCGCCGGACCGTTGGGCAGCAGTCTGGAGAAAGTGGCACCGCGATGGCACGCTCGTCGGCCAGCTCTTCGAGTCCCTCGTCACACTATCCGTGCGCGTGTACGCCCAGGCCGCCGAAGCGACGGTGCGCCACCTCCGCACGGAGGAGGGTCGTCATGAGGTGGATCTGATTGTCGAGCGCGGCGACCAGCGCGTCGTCGCCCTGGAGGTGAAGTTGAGCCCCGTGATGACCGACAAGGATGTAGAGCACCTGCGCTGGCTACGCGACGAACGGAAGGGCGGTCTCCTCGACGCTGCGGTGATCAACACCGGCGAGCAGGCGTATCGTCGACGTGACAGGATCGCGGTGATCCCCGCCGCCCTGCTCACCGCCTGAGCCTCGTCGGGGACCCTCAGCTTCCTTCCAGAAGGACAATGGGGGCGGGCACCATTTCGGAGCCCGCCCCCTCCCGCGGCCCGGCAGGGTCAAGTGATGATTGCTCCGTCTGCGAAAACTGCACAGAACCGACTACACCCACTCTTCGTGCAACAGGGCCCCCTTCTGCGTTCTCCTCCTCGCCTGCCCACCGATAGTCGCCGCTACCCAGCCACCATCGACCGCTCGCGCGCCGTGACGCAACGCGCGACGGGCGCCTCCTCCATGGGCGCGAACGTCGCCGTGAAGTGTCGCAGTACTTCCGGCGCGTCCACCATGCGCACACCGCGAATCTCGTCCGTCAACGTGTTCACGTGAAGCAGCACCTCGGCCACGTAGTCCACATGGCTCTGCGTGTACACGCGCCGCGGAAACGCCAGTCGCACGAGCTCGAGGTCGGCGGGGCGCTCGCTGCCGTCCGGCTGGCGACCGAACATCACCGAGCCGATCTCCGCCGCGCGAATGCCTCCCTCCACATACAGCGCACAGGAAAGCGCCCACGCCGGATACTCGCGCTGAGGGATGTGTGGAAGCCACCGCCTCGCGTCGAGATAAAGCGCGTGGCCGCCGGTCGGCGTGACGATGGGAATTCCCGCCGCCAGCAGCTTCTCGCCCAGATACTCGATGGAGCGGATACGGTAGCGCAGGTAGTCCTCATCCAGCGCCTCCTTCAGCCCCACCGCGATCGCCTCGAGGTCGTAGCCGGCGAGTCCGCCATAGGTGGGGAAGCCCTCGGTGAGCACGAGTCGCGTACGGCAGCGGCGCGCCAGTGATTCGTCGTTCATCGCCAGGAATCCACCGATGTTCGACATCCCGTCCTTCTTCGCGCTCATGGTGCAGCCGTCCGCAAGCGCGAACAGCTCGCGCGCGATCGCCAGCGGGGTGTGATCGGCGTAGCCGGCCTCACGCGTCTTGATGAACCAGGCATTCTCGGCGAAGCGGCACGCGTCGATGAACAACGGAACGCCGAAGCGATCGCACACTTCGCGCACGGCGCGCACGTTGGCCATGCTCACCGGCTGGCCGCCCTCGGAGTTGTTCGTGATGGTCACCATCACGAGTGGCACGCGGCCGATGTTCTCGCCGAGGACGCGCTCGAGCGCCGCGATGTCCACGTTGCCCTTGAAGGGATGCACCGCCTGCGGCTGGTGCCCTTCGGGGATGGGCAGGTCGACCGCAATGCCGCCGCGGTCCTGCACGTTCGCGCGCGTCGTGTCGAAATGGGTGTTGTTGGGCACGATGTCGCCCGCCTTCACCGCCGTCGAGAACAGGATGTGCTCGGCCGCCCTCCCTTGATGCGTCGGGATCACGTGCGCGAAGCCCGTGACGTCGCGCACCGCGCGCTCGAACACGGCGTACGATCGGCCGCCGGCGTACGACTCGTCTCCCTTCATCATCCCGGACCACTGGTGCACCGACATCGCCCCCGTCCCCGAATCCGTAAGGAGGTCGATGAGCACATCCTCCGCCTGGAGGAGAAAGACGTTGTAGCCCGCGGCCACGAGCGCCGCCATGCGCTGGTCGCGCGTCGTCTGCCGGATCGGCTCGACGGTCTTGATCCGGAACGGCTCGATGATCGTACGAAAGATCATGTGCCCACACCCTGCGCCGCGTCGGACAGCGCCGCGGTGCTTTCGGGATCCGTGTCGTCGCGCAGGAGTCCCGCCTGATGCGTGGGCTCGAAGCGCGCCTGGAAGAAGCGCAGCTGCTCGGGCTCGTAGGTGAACCGCAACCCGTTCACCCGCGCTCCCATCTCGTGGATGTTGATCACGGCCTCGGCCGTCACGTCCATGTGCGCCTGCGTGTACACGCGACGCGGGATGGTGAGCCGCACGAGCTCGAGCGCGGGATGACGGTTGGCGCCGGTGGTCGTGTCGCGACCCGCGGAGATCGTTCCGCGCTCCATGGCGCGGATCCCCGACTCGACATAGAGCGCCGCCGTGAGCGCCTGCGCGGGAAACTCGTCGCGCGACAGGTGCGGCAGCATCGCCGCGGCGTCGAGGAACACGGCGTGCCCGCCGATGGGCCGCACGATCGGCACGCCGGCATCCATGAGCTGCTGGCCGAGGTACAGCACCTGGCCGATGCGGCTGCGGATGTGATCCTCCTGCACCGATTCCTCGATGCCGATGGCCATCGCCTCCATGTCCCGTCCGGCGAGACCGCCATACGTGTGCAAACCCTCGAAGAGCACGACGAGGTTCCGCGCCTCGTCGGCCAGCGCGTTGTCGCGCAAGCCGAGCCACCCGCCGATGTTCACCAGCGAGTCCTTCTTGCCGGACATCGTCGCGCCATCGGCGAGGTCGCACATCTCGCGGAGGATGTCGGCGACGGGCTTCCCCCGCTGGGCGGGCTCCCGCTGCTGGATGAACCAAGCGTTCTCCACGGCGCGCGTAGCGTCGAGGATGACGAGCATGTCGTGCCGGTCCGAGTACTCGCGCACCGCGCGCATGTTCTCGAGGCTGATGGGCTGGCCGCCTGCCATGTTCACCGTGGCGGCGACGGAGATGTAGGGAACGTTGGCGTCGCCGACGCGCTGGACGAGGGCATCGAGCTTCTCGAGGTCCACGTTGCCCTTGAACGGGTGCTCCGACGCAGGGTCGTGCGCCTCGTCGATGATGACGTCGTGGAAATGACCGCCGGCCAGCTCCTGGTGCGCGCGCGTGGTGGTGAAGTACATGTTGCCCGGGATGTGGTGTCCGGGCACGATGAGCATGCGCGACAGGATGTGTTCCGCGCCGCGCCCCTGGTGCGTGGGGATCACGTGCGGAAAGCCGTAGTAACGCCCCACTGCCTCTTCCAGATGATAGAAGTTGCGGGAACCGGCGTAGGCCTCGTCGCCGAGCATCATGCCGGCCCACTGTCGGTCGGACATGGCGTTCGTGCCGGAATCCGTGAGCAGGTCGATGTAGACGTCATCCGACCGCAGGAGGAACGTGTTGTAACCCGCCTCGCGGATAGCGCGCTCGCGCTCGGCACGGCTCGTGATGCGGAGTGACTCGACGACCTTGATTCGCCATGGCTCGGCCCAACTCTGATGACGCATGGAGACTCCCGTCCGCGGAGCGGACCGGCTGCTGGTGAGGTGACCTTGAAGGTTGCCTCAATCGGAGGGTCAGCGCCGTAGGGAAAGAGCCGCCCTGCTGTCGGGAAAGAGCGACGACTGCGCGCACCTCCATCGCCGCGGTCCAACGGACGGGATGCCGAGCTTGTAGCAGGGCAGTCGCGGCTGCGCGACTTCGAGCATGGTGGTGCCCACGCACCAGCGCTCTCCGACCACCGCCGACGAGAGATCGATCCCTTCGACGGTGAGGTTCGCACCGAACAACCCCGCGGCCGTCTCCATGCCCTCGTCAGCGCGCCAGAGGTCGTAGTCTTCGCGCGCGTAGGCGTACACTGCCTTGTCCGGACCCCCGTGCAAGCTTCGGTCGGCCTGGTCGTCGCCCTCGAAGTTCACGCCGCGAAGCGCGACGCGCCCCGCGGCGGGATCTTTCCAGATGCCCGTGGAGACGAGCCGGCCTCGCCACTCCACCTCGCGCACGACGCCCACGTTCACGGCAAGCACACGCGGCGCCCGATCGGTCGCGGGCGACCGGGCCCTCATGGTTCAGTGCGTCGAGCGGGGTTGCATTCCGGCTACGCCGCGACCTTCCGCTTCGCGAGCAGCTCCGCCATCGGCATCGCGACCAGTCCGATCACGAGATGCGCGACCTTGACGACCCAGTGCAGGTCGCCGACGAGCAATGTCGTCTGCACCATCCCGAACCCCGCAATGACCAACCCCCACACGATCGCGAGCACCGCGAGGCCCGGTCGATGGCGCTTCGCGAGCGCAAAGCCGGCGATGGCCCAGAGCAGCACGACGAACACCACGCCGATGGCCATGTGCGCGTTGCGCATGCCCTGCGCGTAGCCCATCCAGAGCGCGATGCCCATCACGACCTGCAGCGTGATGGAGATATTCAACAGAAGCAGCAGCGCCCGCGGACTCACGGGTGTCTTGACGTCGGTCATGACGGATGTCTCCTTCGCGCGACGCGTTGCGCGTGCATGGGTGCCATTGCGAATGACGAAAGGATGATCAGCAAGATGCACTCGACGCATGCCGCCCGGCCAGCCGCTCTATGGCGCGCATCCCCTCGTCGCCGATGTCGAGACTGAACTGGTTGACGTACAGCGCGATGTGCTGGGCCTGCACGGACTCCGCCATCTCCTGCGCATGCGCTTGCACGTACTCGCGACTCGCCTCAGGATGATCGAACGCGTACTGCACCGACGCACGAATCGCTGACTCCGCGGCGGCAGCGGTTGCGTCGTCGAGATCCGTGCGCGCGCAGATGCCGGCGAGCGGCACGGGAAGACCCGTGTGCTCCAACCACCAGTCGCCGAGATCCACGGCCTTCGAGAGGCCGTGGTTCATGTAGGTGAATCGGCTCTCGTGAATGATGAGACCCGCGTGCACCTCGCCGTCGCGCACCGCATCGAGGATGCGGTCGTAGCGAAGCTCGACCACGTCGCCAAGCGTGGGCGCGGCAAGGCGCAGCAGGTTGAACGCCGTCGTCTCACGGCCCGGAATGGCGACGCGGCCCCGGACGGCTTCGTCGAGGGACATCGGGGTCCGCGTGACCACGAGCGGACCGACGCCCTCGCCGAGCGCCGCGCCACTGCGCAGGAGACGATAGCGGTCTCCCACGGCGGCGAACGCGCCGACGCTCAGCTTCGTGAGGTCGAACGCACCGTCATGCGCCCGACGATTGAGCTCCTCGATGTCGAGCAGAACGGGGCGCACGCGGAATGGCGCGGCGACGAGGCCGAACGTCAGCGCATGGAACGCGAAAGTGTCGTTGGGGCAGGGTGAATAGCCGAAGGTCAGTTCACGCATGTCGGAGAGCGAGTGTACGGTCGCGCCGAGGCCCGTTGCACATGACGGTGTCAGTCAAGGGTACGTGCGAGCGCCGCGACGAGCGCAGGTGTCGCGGCAATGATGGCCGAGAAGGCGGCGTCGAAGTGCCAGTGCGCGCGGTCAGTCTCCTCGATGTGATTGGAGATCGCGCGAACTTCGAGCGCCGGCACCCCGGCGAGTTGCGCGGCGCGCATTACGCCGAAGCCTTCCATGGCCTCGACGTCGCAGCCTGACGTGCCGCCCACGCGCGCGCTGGTGCCGATGGGCAGTGCGAGCGCGCCAGGCAGCGCACGTTGCGCGGCGGAGACCAGCTCCAGCGGCGCGGACAGCGTCGATGGCGCCCACTCGCCCGCGACGGTCAGGTCGCAATAGCGGGACTCGGTGCCGATCACGATCGAGGCTGGTGAAAAGGCACAATGACGACGACCGCCGGCGATCCCGACATGCAGCACGAGCGCCGGCCGCTCACGCGCCAACTCGGCGGCCGTCCTGCTCGCGGCATCGACCGGGCCCACGCCGCACAGCAGCGTGCGCCAGCTGCTGGCGGGTGCGATCTCACGGTGGGTTGCGGCGACGACGAGGATTCCGGTCTGGGTGGCCATCGCCTGAAAGCTACACACCGAGTCGCGCGCTGGGCGCGACTCGGACCAGATCAGTCCAGCAGGCTGGCAGGCACGGTGCCGCCGTTCTCCGCGAGCTTCTGCATTACGGCCTTGTGCAGCCAGACGTTCATGCTCGCGCTGTCGTTGGTGTCGCCGGGAAAGCCCAGCTCATGCGCCAGCGCCTTGCGATTCGTCATGCTGCTGTCGATTCCGACCAGTTTCATGAGGTCCACGATCGACGACTTCCAGTCGAGCTTCTGGGATGACGCGCTGGCCATCTCCTCGAGGCGTGCCGACACGTCGAACGACGACATGGCGGCCGCGGGGGCCGCAGCGGCGGTGATGGCGGCGCCACCCGGGTTCACTTCACTTACTCCTGTCGGCGGACTCGCGGCTGCCTGGGCACGCGCCGCGCTGCCGCGGATCTTGTCCATGATATTGCCGAAGATGCTCATGTTCCGTGCCTCGTTTGAGTGGGGACGTCGCCAGATGCGGCGACACCATACCCCAAGGCAACTTTCCGGCCGAGCGCGTCGGGCCACTCGATGCGCGAGGTGACGCATGGCGCCTCGACGCTGGGCACAGGCCCTGTGCAACGAGAAGGGCGACAAGCAGCGTTCGCTTGTCGCCCTCGTCGTTTCGACATGTCCGCGTCAGCGTGCGAGCGCGAGTCCTCTCGCACGCCGTATGGAATCGACGGCTGCCTTCGCCGTAGCAGCGGACGAACCCGCCGGTGCCCATCGCACCGTGCGGCCGAGCATGAAGACCCCGAAATGCTCCATCGCATCTCCGCACACCTTCCACCGCTTCGTCGCGCCCGCGGCGACATTGCGCATGCGCCAGCGCGCGGTGTCGACGCGAATGCCGGCGTCAGCCACCCAGCCAGTGGCTCCATCATGCTGGCGAGCCACCGTGGTGACCTGCGCCGTCGCGACCGCCGAGTCCCCGGTGGTGTGCACCGAGAGAATCCTGTAATCGGCCAGCCATCTCACGTCCTTGAGCGCCTCGCTGTCGCGGCACTCGTACACGTCGCTGAACTTGCCCACCCGCGGCGCGCGCGTGGCGATCGCCAGGGAAAGAAACCGCGCGAACTGCGAGTCGGGTGGGACGGACGTGCCCACCACCGCGCTTTCGTGCGGAAGGCTCCGTTTCGCGGCATTGGGCGATTGCGCCTCGACACACGCCGCAAGCGCAAGGGCGGCGAGGGCGAAGGAGGCGGTGCGCGTCGGCGGTAGCTGTATCATCGTGAGTCCCGTGTGATTGGGGTGGCCTACTCCGTGGGGCAGGGGATTCGCACCAAGGGACGAAAGAACTCCGGTGCATAGCCGTTCCGGTTGGCGAAATTGTAGCGCCCGGTGAGGTAGTCTTGATTACCAGCATCTGGCGTCGCTGGCAAGCCGTTGTTGGCCCAGCCCCATACCTTGCCGTCGTAGCTGGGGCCCACGTAGACCCCCGCATGGCCAGCGCGCACCACGATGTCGCCGGGCCGCGCATCGGCGGCACCGATGCGCCGGTAGCCGCGGCCTTCGAGCATGATGTCCGACAGCGAATGAAAGTTGCTGGTCGAGAGCTTCTGCGCATAGGCATGCGGCCATGCCGACCCGAGCGCCTTGATCGTGGCGTTCCAGGTGAAGTCCGTGCAGTCGCCGTACCTGGCGGCGATGTTCACCGGCGGCTCGCTGCCGCCCTGACGACCGCCCTGCGTATAGATCCAGTCGCCGTCGTTCTGTGCATAGCTCAGCAGGGCCGCGCTCTCGCCTGCGCTCACCTCGCGCGAGCATCCGTCGACGGCATTGCAGAGATCATCCGTTATCGCATCGCTGACGAACGGACCGTGAGGCGGCAGGATGGGTCCGGGGGTGGGCAGCAACTGATAGCCGGCGCCGGCACCGAACGAGGTGACGTCACAGTGCACCTCATCGGACCCGCCGCCGATGTCGTCCTCCATTCCCGGAGGCGCACCGGTGATGACCGGCCCGCCCTTCGGATCGGTTGGCTGGGTCACGACCGGGCCGCTGCCGGGGGGCGGATCCGGGTAGTCGTGCACATCGCATTCGGTCTTGGTGGAGCCGTCGTACCATGTCGTCGTGTCGCAGTTGTCGAGAACGACCATCTTGCGGGCGCCGGTGTCCGGCGCGAGCGGCCGTACCATCGGGGGCGTCGTGAGCGGCGCGTCAGCGCACGACGACATCACTGGACCCAGTGCAATGACGCCGACGAGCGCCAGGATACGCACGGGAAGCCTGCGCATGTTCATGAGTGTGGCCTTTGGCAAAGGGTAATCCCACCACTCCAGCTGACGGCAGGCCGGCGGACACCGCATGCGCCCCGATGTGTGTCAGGACGCCGTGCCACCAGTTGCCGCACGCGAGTCGTCACTTCGTCGCAGCGAGGCACAGGGCGTGTCCGCGTGCGTCCGGCGCCTGCGGCGTCGTGACGCATCCCTTCGACACGCCTTGCGTGACGTCGTGTGTTGCGTGGTCCTGCGCGCGGTCAGAGTGTCGCCAATGGTCCAGCGTGAGCCCGGATCCCTTCCGGGGGATCTCCTGGCTCCCCCGCAGGCGGCGGGCGGGCGACCGGGCCGACCTCGAGGGCATGTGCCGGCGAGCGTTGCTCGGCGCGGCAAGAAGTCGCGTTCGACATGTCACGAGGCTATCGCCGCTGCCTCAAGCGACCGTCATCAATTGGCCGCGTGGAGTAGCAAATGACTGCACGCGCACGGCCGCAGAAACACGTGATTAAATTCGACCGTACTGAACAGCACGACCATTACCCTTGAACCCCCCGACGCCGGGAGGCAGGCCATGCAGCAGACACACAATCGAGACGCCAGATGGGCGACTCGACGCAAGGAGCTCGTCGAGTCACTCGCGCCGACCGTTCGCGCGAGCCATCCCACAGCCACCTGGAGCCAGCTCGCCCGCATGATCGACGAAGCGGCCGACCTGCAATTGCTCTACGAACGTTTCGGGCGGGAGCCCTAGCCGCGCCATTGTCATCCTGAGCACAGCGAAGGATCTGCTTGTCGGCCGCGGCCTGAAGGCAGGTCCTTCGCTGCGCTCAGGATGACAAGCTTCAGGATGTCAGGCCAACGTGACCCGCGTCACTTCGCGAACACGGCGATCGATTAAGATGCGGCCGTGGCCGAACACTACTTCCTGCGCAAGCTGTCCCACGGTGAGGGCGACGTCGGCAGCATCGTCTATGTGGCCGTGTCCTCGGACGGCCTGGCGCGCGACGCGCGTCAGGACCCCGTTCGAGTGTACGCCGGCTTCCCCCTGGGCTGGCGCCCGACCGAGAACCCGGGCGAGGCGCTCCACGACCACGCGTGCCGCGAGCAGTACTGGTTCTGCGAACTGCCCCGCAAATCGTTCCGCCACTACGCGCGCATCGAGCAGGAGGACGCACTCCGCCTGTATCCGGGCCTGCGCGACATGATCCGCGACGAACGGGGCGACCCGACCGCCGAGACAGCCTCCATGAACTGACCGCGGGGCGCGCGGACGAGTGACGCCATCCGCTCCCCGTCGTCATTTCCCAGCGCCGTGCTTCGCTCCGAAGCGCGGCGCCTTCGTGTCCGGAGTACCGATGCCAGAGCCCGCCCTCCGCTGTCCCGGCTGCGGTGCGCCCGCCGCCGCCGACAGTGTCGCTTGCGACTACTGCGGCTCGGCGCTCGCCACGGTCACCTGTCCGTCATGCTTCGCGTCCATGTTCGCCGGCAGCCGCTTCTGCGCCCACTGCGGCGCGGAGACCACGCGCGAGCTGCTGGACGACGCGACGCCACAGCCGTGCCCCCGCTGCCGCGAGGACCTCGAGCTCCTGCGGCTCGGCGCCACGACCCTCCGCTCGTGCCCGGGGTGTGGCGGCCTGTGGCTCGAGCCCGCCGCGCTGCAGCAGCTGTGCGACGCGCACGAACAGCGCGCGGGCGTCACGAGTGTGCTCGCGGCGCGCGTGCCCACGGGAGGCGCCGTGCCCGACGTCATCCGCTACGTGCCCTGTCCCACGTGCACGAAGCTCATGAACCGCGTGAACTTCTCGCACTCGTCCGGCGTCATCGTGGATGTCTGCAAGCAGCACGGCGTGTGGCTGGACCGAGGCGAACTCCAGCGCGTGCTTGGCTTCGTGGACGCCGGCGGCCTCGCCGTGTCGCGGGACCGCGAACGCGAACGCCTCATGGAAGAACAGCGACGGCTCAAGGCGATGCAGACGGTGGCGAGCCAGTCCGGCGCCACCGATGCCCGAGGCTCCGCGCTACACGGTGCGTTCACCCTCGGCGACGCGCCGGTCGGATCGTCGCTCCAGCGGCTCATGCTGGATGCGCTTGGCCTCATCATGACTGCCTGACCAGGCGATGCCCGAACAGCTGCACCTACCGACACGGAGAATCCGATGACGCTGCGAGAGTTCATCCAGGGGGAGCTGGTCGACATCATCGACTGGCACGAGACGAGTGCCGACGTCGTCGCATGGCGCTTCGTGCGCCGAGCCGACGAGATCAAGAACGGCGCGCGACTGATCGTGCGGCCCGGCCAGCTGGCCGTGTTCGTGGAGCAGGGCACGGTGGCGGACGTATTCCAGCCGGGCTCGCACGAGC
>JBDTYL010000373.1:0-1581 GCA_040005695.1 bacterium
GCAGCTCCCCCGTGTCATCCTGAGCGCAGCTCCCCCGTGTCATCCTGAGCGCAGCTCCCCCGTGTCATCCTGAGCGCAGCGAAGGATCTGTTTTTCGACCGCCGACACGCTGATCCTTCGCTGGGCTCAGGATGACGGCGTTTCTGTCAGGACGACAGCGCGTCTCCCTTCTCTCCGCACATGCGACTCCGAGCTTTCGCACTGGTCTGCGCCATGGGCGCCACAGCGCCATACCTGCCCGCACAGGTCGGCGACACGACCGTGGCGCGCCAGATTGCGCCCGGTGTGGCGTACCGCCAGTTCTCCGACCCGCGCGGCCCGTGGACGATGTACCTCGTCCGCGTGGACCTGCGGCAGCCAGGCATTGCCCTGCGCGCGGCACGGGCACACGATGCGCTCGACGGCCGCGAGCGGGTGAGCGACATGGCGCGACGCGCCTCCACGAACGGAGACCGCGTGGTCGCTGCGGTGAATGCCGATTTCTTCAACCTGAAGACGGGCGAGAACGAGAACAACCAGGTGATCGACGGCGAGTGGTGGAAGGGACTGAAGGTGACGGACTCGCCGTACGACACATGGGACAACGCGCATGCGCAACTCGCTGTGGGCGCGAACGGGCGGCCGGCCATCGACCGATTCCTGCTCGACGCGCGCGCATGGGCGCATGGCACCATGACGCCGGTGATCACGCTCAACAGCGACCCATCCGGGAAGCCGGAAGGCACGGCGTTCTACACGTCGCGCTACGGCGCGCACACGCCGGCCGACACCGGCCGCGCAACGGTGGAGGCACCGCTCGCCTCGGCAGGGCATCGCGGCGATACGCTGCTCTACGTGCGTCGCGGTCCGGTCTCCAGCGTGGCAGGCACCACGATCCCCGCGGACGGCGCGGTGCTGTCGGCGTATGGTGCCGGGCTGCGGCAGTCGGAGGTGAAGGCGATGGCCGCGGGCGATACGGTGAAGGTGTTGCTCACGACGTCGCCGCACCTGGCCGCCGATGCGGCGCCCGTGCTCGTGATTGGCGGGTGGCCGCGGATCCTGCGCGATGGCGTTGACGTCACCGGCGACGCCGCGGCCACGGAAGGCACGCTCTCGCGCAACGCGGAGATGCGGCATCCGCGTACGGCGGTCGGGTTTTCACGCGACAGCGCGACGCTCTACCTCTTCGCGGTGGATGGTCGCTCGGAGAACAGCGGCGGCATGACGCTCACCGAGCTCGCGACGACGATGCACCAACTCGGCGCATGGCAGGCGCTCAACTTCGACGGTGGCGGGTCAACGACGATGGTGGTGGACGGCGTGGTGGTGAACAAGCCGTCCGATGCCACAGGCGAGCGCGCCGTGGGGAATGCGCTGATGGTGGTGATCCGGTAACCCCTTGTCATCCTGGGCGCACTCCCTTGTCATCCTGAGCGCACTCCCGTGTCATCCTGAGCGCACTTCCTTGTCATCCTGAGCGGAGCGAAGGATCTGCTTCTCGGCCGGACAAGCAGATCCTTCGCTGCGCTCAGGATGACAAGAAGGGACTGCGCTCAGGATGACAAGAAGGGACTGCGCTCAGGATGACAAGAAGGGACTGCG
>JBDTYL010000374.1:0-11725 GCA_040005695.1 bacterium
CTGAGCGCCACTCTCCTTGTCATCCTGAGCGCCACTCTCCTTGTCATCCTGAGCGGAGCGAAGGATCTGCTTTTCCGCAAGCCACAACCGCCTTCTAGCCTGCAGGCCGCAAGGCGACGAGCTGATCTGCGAGGATGCCCGCATCCGTTGTCGGCGCGTCGCACGCATGCGCGCGGCACACATAGGCCGTGGGTTCGTCGCGTGCCCGTTCCTTGAGCAGGGCGAGGTCGCTCACGTCGCCACCCGCGCCCACCGCGAGCACGAGCGACGGCACGTACGTCCTGCTCACCGTCGCGGCGAGCGCCACCACGCGCGCATCGCTCGGCGCACCCGCAATAGCCACCTCCACCGCACCGCGCACCGCAAGATCCACCGCCCCGAGCGCATGCCCGAACGCCGTCGGATACCGCGCCATCGGCTCGGCCAGCGTCTCGAGCACGTGCGTCGCCGGCGTGATGTAGCGGTCACCGCCGAACAGGTCGCCCAGGATCAGTAGCAGTTCCACCGCGAGCGACGTCCCGCTCGGAACCGCGTTGTCCGTTGGCTCGCGCGGACGCGTCACGAGCGTCTCGCCATCCGACGCCGTGTCGAAGAACGCCTGTGTTTCCTCGTCCCAGAAGCGCACGAGTATCGCGTCGCCGAGCACGCGCGCGCGATGCAGCCAGCGGATGTCGAAGGTGAGGTTGTACAGCCCGATGGCGCCGAGCCCGAGCGCGGCGTGATCCTCGAGGAAGCCGGGAATCCTCGCGATGCCGTCCTTGTAGGAGCGCATCACGCGTCCGTCGCTCACGAGCGTCGAGAACAGGAACTCGCCCGCGCGCACGGCCATCGCCCCGATCGCCGCATCACCGAACGCACGCGCCGCCTCGGCGAGGCCGCGCACCATGAGCCCGTTCCACGCGGCGAGAATCTTCTCGTCGCGCGCCGGACGGATGCGTCGCTCCCTCGCCTCGTACAGGATCCGCTCCGCGCGCTCGATGGCCGTGTGCAACTCGGGCAGCGTCGCGTGGTGTGCATCGGCGATCGCCGCGGGATCGTGCGGCACGTGGAGGATGTTGCGCCCCTCGAAGTTGCCGGTGCCCGTCACGCCCCAGTACGCGGCGAGCAGCGTGGCATCCTCGCCGAGGAGCGTGGCGAGTTCACCGGCGTCCCATACGTAGTAGCGGCCCTCGTGGCCTTCACTGTCCGCGTCGAGCGACGAGTAGAAGCCTCCCTCCGGCGACGTCATCTCGCGTGCGAGCCAGCCCACCGCCTGCTCGGTGACGCGACGCACGTTCGCGTGGCCCGTGGCCTGGAAGAGGTTGGCCCCGAGTCGCACGAGCAGCGCGTTGTCATAAAGCATCTTCTCGAAGTGCGGCACGAGCCAGTACGCGTCCACGCTGTACCGCGAGAAACCGCCGCCCACCTGGTCGTGGATGCCGCCGCGCGACATCTGCTCGAACGTGTGCGAGACGATGCCGAGCAGTTCCGCATCGCCCGTGCGCGCCCATTGCCGCAGCGCGAAGTCGAGCGCCATCGTCGGCGGAAACTTGGGTGCGCCGTCGAACCCGCCGAAGGTGGGCTCGTACCGGCGCTTGAGCGCGGCGGCGGCGCGCGCGAGGAGCGCATCGTCGAGCGGCCCAGTCGCGCGCGAGCGCTCCGCGCTTGCGGCGTAGAGCGCGCGCATCTGCTCCGCGGTGCGCACGACGCTCTCCTGTCGGTTGCCCCACGCATCCGCGACGCCGAGCAGCACGCGCCGGAAGCTGGGCATGCCGTGGCGGTCGTCAGGCGGGTAGTAGGTGCCGGCGTGGAAGGGCTCTCCCGCGGGCGTGAGGAACACCGTCATCGGCCAGCCGCCGTGCCCGGTCATCGCCTGCGTGGCCTGCATGTAGATGGCGTCGAGGTCGGGCCGCTCCTCCCGGTCCACCTTGATGCACACGAAGTGCTCGTTCATCAGCGCCGCCGTCGCCTCGTCCTCGAACGACTCGCGCTCCATCACGTGGCACCAGTGGCACGCCGCGTAGCCGATGCTCAGCAGGATGGGACGGTGCTCGTCGCGCGCGCGCGCCAGTGCTGCATCGCCCCACGGATACCAGTCCACGGGATTGTGCGCGTGCTGCAGAAGGTACGGGCTCGTCTCGTGCGCGAGGTGATTGGGCATCGGAGGAAAACTACTCGCAACGGCCTCCGCCTGTCCGCGCGGACCGCACCGGCTATCTTCTCCGAGGCCAGCCTCTGCCCACACCGCCGCATCCATGATGCCTCGTCCCGCCTTCCTGCGCCGCATCCACGCCGTTCCGCTCGGCCTGCTGGTCGTCGGCCTGCTCGTCGCGGTGACCGCGCTCGTTCCGCTCGAGCCGCTGCGCGACGCCGCCACCCTCGGCAGGGTCGCCGAGGCCACGCTGCGGCTCCCGCTCGGCTACCTGCTGCTCGCCCCGGTGTCAAACGTGCTCGACACCGTGACGCTGTTGAGCGTGCGCCAGCACGTGGCGTTCCTGTGCACGGTGATCGTGTGCTACGCTGTGTGGTGGTGGTTCGTGGGCCGCGTGAGTCTCGCCGAGGTGACGCCGGCGCGGCGCGTACTCCGTGAAGTGGCACGATTGGGGGTCGGGCTCGTGCTCCTCGTGGGGCTCTACGTGGCCGTCGCGATCATCCCGCGCCCCATGGCCGCGCTGGAGACGTCTCCCGACGTGCTCGTGATCGACTTCCACGCGCACACCCGCTTCTCGCACGACGGTCGTCCGGGCTGGACCCCCGAGGACGTACGCGCCTGGCACCGCGACGCCGGCTTCAACGCCGCGTTCATTACCGATCACCGCACTTTCGAAGGTGCCCGCGACGGGTGGGCGAACAACCCGACGAACTCCGGCGAGGGCACGCTGCTCCTGCCCGGCATCGAGGTGGTATGGCACGGTGAGCACGTGAACGTCCTCGATGCGGACCGCATGTACCAGGGATTGTTCGACCCGCTCCTGCGCGACGTGGACGACCGCGCCCTCACGATCGCCAGCGCGTTGCCGGGCGCGGAGCCCGTGCTCATCGAGACCATGCCAGGCAACCTGTCGAAGCTGGTGGCCGCAAAGGGGAAGGGCACCGCCGGTGTGCGCGCCATCGAACTCGTGGACGGCGCGCCGCGCGGGCTCGGCCAGACCCGCCGAGAGCGCACGCGCATCGTGCACCTCGCCGACAGCCTCAACCTTGCGCTCGTGGCCGGCAGCGACAACCACGGCTGGGGACATACTGCCGCGGCGTGGACACTCCTCTTTCTGCCCGAGTGGCGCGCCGCAAACCCGGACCGCCTGGTGAAGGCGGTGAGCACCGTGATCCGCAATGGCGGCCGCGGCGCCACGCGCGTGGTCGAGCGCTACGTGGCCGACACGGACACCGGTATCGCGTTGCCCTTCACCGTGCCCATTGTCGCGTGGGGCATGCTGCGCACGCTCTCCACCGACGAGCGCATCGTGTGGTTCGTCTGGCTCATCGGCATCTACCTGGCCTGGCGTCTGGTGCGCGCCCGTCGCAGACCCGACGTACCGGTCAGCTGAGTCCCATGGCCGCACCCGCTCGTGCGCAAGACGACCTGAGCGACGCGCGACAGTGGCGTGACGCGCTGGCCATCACGCTCGCCGCCACCGTCGTTCGGCTCATGTTCGCGGCGCTGCTCCCGCTCTTCCCGGACGAGACCTACTACTGGGACTGGTCGCGCCACCTCGCGCCAGGCTACTTCGACCACCCGCCCGCCATCGCCGTGCTCATCGCCTTGGGCACCTCGCTGTCGGCGCTGGTAGGAGGCGGCCCGTCTCCATTCGCGATTCGCGTGATGCCGGTGCTCGCCGGCTCCGCCGCCACGCTCTTCGCCGCGCTCATCGCACGACGACTCGGCGGCGGTTCGGCGTCGCGGACCGCGGCACTCGTCTTCGCGGTCATGCCGCTCGCGGCGTCGGGACTCGTCATCGCCACGCCGGATTCACCGCTGCTCGCCGCGAGCGCAGCGGGACTCTACTTCGTCGTGCGCGCGCTGCAGGCGGCGCGACGCTCGCGCGAATCGACGGCCAGCTGGATCGCCGCCGGCGGGTGCCTCGGCCTCGCCTTCGCGTCGAAGTACACGAGCATCCTGCTGCCCGTGACGCTCACCATCGCGGTGGTCGCGCGGCCGTCGTTGCGCGTCCGCCTGCGCGAACCCGGCCCGTACCTCGCCTGTATCGTGGCGACGTTGGTGTTCCTGCCTGTGCTCGAGTGGAACCGCGTGCACGACTGGATCTCATTCCGCTTCCAGATACAGCACGGACTCGGCACGCCCAAGGGCTCGCCACTCAAGCGCGAGCTCGACCTCGTCGGCGGTCAGCTCGGCCTCGTCTCACCGATACTCTTCGGCCTCGCGGCGGCCGCGGTGTGGCGAACATTCCGCACTCGTGCCGACGACGCGCGTTTCGCACTGGCCGTAGTGGCCACGGGAAGCTGGGCGTTCTTCGCGTATAGTGCGCTCCGCCGGCCGGTGGAGGCGAACTGGCCCGCACCGTCGTACGTGCCGGCGATCGCGTTGCTCGCCGCGTGGCTCCCGCCGCGCGACCGCTGGCTGCGCTGGGGCGTCGTCCTCGGCGGCGTGCTCGTCGCGGTGATCTACCTGCACGCGCTGCGCCCGATCCTCCCGCTTCCCGCACGGCGCGATCCCGTGGCGCGCAGCGCCGGCTGGGCGGGCGTCGCCGGCCAGGTCCAGCAGGCGCGCGCCGGCCTCGGTCCGCACACGTACGTGGCGGCCGAGCGGTATCAGGAAGTGAGTGAGCTCGCCTGGCAGCTTCCCGACCGGCCGCACGCGTTCTGCACTTGCGTGAACGGCCGGCTCAATCAGTACGAGCTCTGGCCGATGTTCGCCGACGTGGCCCACGCCGGCGACGACCTGGTGCTCCTCACTGACGAAACCCCCGGCACGCCGGAAACTGCCGTGCGGCTGGCGCCATACTTCGCTGGCGTGTCTCGCGGCGCGGCCGCCCCATTGTTGCGCGGCGCCGACACCGTGAGTGTCCGGCACGTCTGGGTGCTCCGCGGCTATCGCGGAGGCTGGCCAGCGCGACAGTAGCCGCGCCTCGTCAACGACGCAGCGGACCCTTTGCGCTGGCGGTCCCGGCGCGCACGGCGCCGAGCAATTCGATGAGTGCCTGTTTCTCGCTCTCCGCGAGCATGGCGACCGCGCGCTCGTTCGCCGCATCAACCGGGTCATCCAGCTCGGAGAGCAGTCGCAAGCCTGCCGGCGTGATCTGGCAGAGCACCTGACGGCGGTCCGGCGTCGAACGCTCCCGCAATACGTAGCCGGAAGTCTCGAGCCGGTCGAGCAGCCGCGTGATCCCCGCCGCCTCCTCGATCATCCGGTCGCGGATGGCGAGGGTGGGCAGGCCGGCCGTCCCCGCACCGCGCAGGATCCGCAGCACGTTGTACTGCTGGATGGTGATCCCGCTTCCCTCCACCACCTGGGACACCTGCCGCTGGACCACCGCCGCCGTGCGCAGGATGCTCAGGACCGCCTCGTGGGCGGGCGAGTTGAAGGGACGTGTCTGCTTGAGTTCGTCCCGGAGTACGCTCGTTTTAGTTGGCATCACTGGATGTGCGGGAAAGCTGCTCGACCTCATGCTATCATTCTCCGTCGAATGACTGCCCGTGCGGCGTCGCTTCGTCGTCCACGTTTGCACTACGCACGACCCTCGCCGAAGGTTGCCGCGGCGTGACCCGGACGCGGCGGGCATGGCGTGATGCGCGTCGGGACTCGCAGCATGGTCCGCACCGTTCCACCACCCTGGCGCCACAGGTTCGATGACAGCCGTCCCCGCCGACCTCGACGCATACCTCACCGCGCACGACGAGCGCATCCGCACGGAGCTGTTCGAGTTCCTGCGCATCCCGAGCGTGAGCGCGCGCTCCGAGCACGACGCGGACACCATCCGCGCCGCCGAGTGGACCGCCAGCGCGCTGCGCGCCGCGGGCCTCGAGGCCACCGTGCATGCGACGGCCGGCCACCCGGTGGTGGTTGGCGAATGGCGCGGCGCGCCAGCCGGCGCTCCCACGGTGCTCGTCTACGGCCATTACGACGTACAGCCCGCCGAGCCGCTCGAGCTGTGGACCACGCCGCCCTTCGAGCCCACGGTGCGCGACGGCCGCGTCTACGCGCGCGGCTCGGTGGACGACAAGGGACAGCTCTTCCTGCACGTGAAGGCGCTCGAGGCGCACCTCAAGACGCGCGGCCGCCTGCCGGTGAACGTGATCGTCCTTGCCGAGGGCGAGGAAGAAGTCGGCAGTGAGCACCTGGCCCCGTTCATCGAGGCCAACGCCACCATGCTCGCTTGCGACGCGGTCGTCATCTCCGACTCGGCCATGTTCGCCCCGGGCCTGCCGAGCATCCTGTCGTCGCTGCGTGGGCTGGCCTACTTCCAGATCGACGTGCAGGGCCCCGCGCAGGACCTGCACTCGGGCAGCTACGGTGGCGCCGTCGTCAATCCGGCCATGGCGCTCGCGCGCATCCTCGCCACGTTCCACGACGCCGACGGCCGCATCGCGATCGCCGGGTTCTACGACACGGTGGCGGAGTGGCCCGCTCACGTCCGCACGCAGATGACGTCGCTGCCATTCGACGCCGAGCACTTTCGTGCCGAGACCGGCGCGCCGGCACTCGGTGGCGAGAAGGGGTATTCCATCCTCGAGCAGTTGTGGACGCGGCCCACCTGCGAGGTGAACGGCCTGCTCAGCGGCTACACGGGCGAGGGCGCGAAGACGGTGCTCCCCGCGAAGGCCATGGCGAAGGTGAGCTGTCGTCTGGTGCCGGACCAGGATCCCGCCGACATCGAGGCGAAGATGAAGGCGCACGTGGCGCGCGTGGCGCCGCCGGGCGTGACCGTCACGGTCACGCACCTCCACGGCGGGCGTCCGTGGCGGGCCGAGTTGAATGGCCCGCTGTTCGACGCGGCGCGGCGTGCGCTGGCCGGCGCGTTCGGGCGCGAGCCGGTGATCACCGGCGAAGGCGGCTCCATCCCCGTCGTGGGGGACTTCGCCCGGATACTCGGCGCGCCGGTGCTTCTAGTAGGTTTCGGCCTGCCCGGCGAGAATGCCCATGCGCCGGACGAGTGGATGAGCATGGAGAACTTCACGGTGGGTATGCGCGCCATCGCCATGCTCTGGGACGAGTTGTCATCCCGAGCGTAGCGACGGTTTGTCATCCTGAGCGTAGCGAAGGATCTGCTTGTGTTGTTGTCATCCTGAGCGTAGCGAAGGATCTGCTTGTGTGGTGTCATCCTGAGCGCCGCGAAGGATCTGCTTGTTGACGGGAAAGCAGATCCTTCGCTGACGCTCAGGATGACAGGAGCTTTTTTTCTCAACAGGAGATCGTTCGATGGCCACGCTGCAACCGACCGGCTGGATCTGGCGCGACGGCGAGTTCGTCGCCTGGAAGGACGCCAACGTCCACGTGCTCGCGCACTCGATGCAGTTCGGCTCCTCCGTGTTCGAGGGCATCCGCTGCTACGACACGCCGCGCGGACCGGCGATCTTCCGCCTGGAGGACCACCTCCAGCGCATGCTGAACTCGTGCCGCATCTACCGGATGGAGATGCAGTATTCCGTCGACGAGCTCGTGGCCGCGTGCTGCGAGCTGGTCGAGAAGAACGGCATCAATTCCTGCTACGTACGCCCCATGGTCATCCGCGGCTACGGCGCCGCGGGCATGGTGCCCTTCGACAGCCCCGTCGAGGTCTTCATCCCCTGCTGGCCCTGGGGCGCCTACCTCGGCGACCACGCCATGGAGAACGGCGCCGACGCGTGTGTCTCGAGCTGGCACCGCATGGCGCCGAACACCACGCCTTCGATGGCGAAAGTCGCCGGCAACTATCTCGGCGGCCAGCTCATCAAGATGGAAGCCCTCACCAACGGCTACGATGAAGCCATCGCCCTCGGCCCCGACGGCATGATCAGCGAAGGCTCCGGTCAGAACGTGTTCCTCGTGCAGAAGGGCGTGATCTTCACCACGCCAACCAACGGCACCCTGCTGCCCGGCATCACGCGCGACAGCATCATCACCCTCGCCCGTGACGCGGGCCTCGACGTGCGCGAGCAGCCCCTGCAGCGCGAGATGCTCTACATCGCCGACGAAGTCTTCTTCACCGGCACCGCGTCCGAGGTCACGCCAGTGCGCAGCGTGGACCGCATCAACGTCGGCGCGGGCCGCACCGGCGAAGTGACGAAGACGCTTCAGCGCACGTTCATGGATCTGGTGCACGGCAAGAGCGACGACCGGCACAACTGGCTCTGCCACGTTCGCGCCGAGCGCGCTGCGACGACCTGAGCGCCCCCTTTGTCAGAGGACCCTACTACGCCGCGATACACGCCGGCGCCGGCCCCGCGTCCACAAGCACCTTTCGAAGTGGATCCACCAGCAAGTTGAGCCCTTCGAGTGATCGGGCGCCCAGCAGCGTCATGTCGCCCGGCTGCCCGAATACGACCTCGTCAATCGTCGCCGTACCGCCCGCATACATGAGCGCCGCACCGGCCCAGCGCTCGAGCGCTGTTCCGTCCGCCTGGCGAAACCGCCAGAGCTTGAGACGAACGACACCCAGCGATTCGAGGATGTCCGCCGGAATCCACGACAACTCGGATCCGGTATCGACCAGCACGGACGACACGAGGCGCCGCTCCCCGGGACGGGCAGGATTCTCGAGCTCCACGTCGGTGCGAAACGTCCCCATGTCGGTCATGGTAGCCTCCTCATGCGAGTGTGCAGCATCGAATGCACGCGCCTGACACCAACAATATGCACCTTGCTCGCGCCAACGCGCCCCGAGACGCGCTCGAAGCGCCGCCGCCCTCTTCCCGCGCCTTTTCACCGCCCATACTTTAGCCCGACTCTACTACCGGAGACGCGCGCTCGATGGCCCAGCAAGTCGTTCAGCTCACACGGCGGAAATTCGGCGAGACCATGCGCCGCGATGCGTGGTGGGTCCCCCAGGTCGGCGCCTTCGTCGTCCTCAGCGCGTTCCTCGCCTACGCCACGTGGGCAGCCTTCCAGAACGCGCACTACGAGTTCGGTCCCTACCTTTCTCCCTTCTATTCACCACTGATCGTCGGCAACTCGCCACACGCGTGGTTCACGAAGGCGCCGTGGTTCGTGCCCGCCATCTCCCCGGCGCTCATCATCCTGCCCTTTCCCGCCGGCTTCCGCTTCACCTGCTACTACTACCGCGGCACGTACTACAAGGCGTTCTGGGCCGACCCGCCCGGCTGCGCCGTCGGCGAGCCGCGCAACAGCTACATCGGCGAGCGTCGCCTGCCGCTCATCCTCCAGAACGTGCACCGCTACTTCCTCTACGCGGCGCTGGTCTTTCTCGTCATCCTCGGCCTCGACGCCGTGCGCGGCTTCTTCTTCGCCGACGCGAACGGCGTGAAGCACTTCGGCGTCGGTGTCGGCTCGCTCGTGCTCACCACCAACGTGTGCCTGCTCAGCGGCTACACGCTCGGCTGTCACTCCCTCCGTCATGTCGTCGGCGGATACCTCGACCGTCTCTCCGGTCGCCCCGTCCGCCGCAAGGCGTACGACTGCGTGAGCTGCCTCAACCGCGGCCACATGAACTGGGCATGGGCCAGCCTGTTCTTCGTGGCGTTCACCGACATCTACGTGCGACTGTGCTCCATGGGCATCTGGCACGACATGCGGCTCCTCTGAACCGACAACATGCCAGATTACCAGACGGTCGAGCACGACGTCCTCATCATCGGCGCAGGCGGGGCCGGCTTGCGCGCCGCAATTGAAGCGGCGTCGCAGGGCGTAAAAGTCGGGGTCGTCTGCAAGTCGCTCCTCGGCAAGGCACACACGGTGATGGCCGAGGGCGGCGTGGCCGCGGCCATGGGCAACGTGGACGACCGCGACAGCTGGCGCGTCCACTTCGCCGACACCATGCGCGGCGGCCAGTACGTCAACAACTGGCGCATGGCGCAGCTCCACGCGCAGGAAGCGCCGGCGCGCGTGAACGAGCTCGAGGCGTGGGGCGCCCTGTTCGACCGCACCCCCGACGGCCGCATTCTCCAGCGCAATTTCGGCGGACATCGCTATCCCCGTCTCGCGCACGTCGGCGACCGCACGGGCCTCGAGATGATCCGCACGCTCCAGGACCACGGCATCCACGAGGGCATGGACGTGCACATGGAGTGCACCGTCCTCTCGCTCCTCCGCGACGGCGATCGCATCGCCGGAGCGTTCGCCTACGATCGCGAGCGCGGCCGCTTCAAGGTCTTCCGCGCGAAGGCGGTCGTGATGGCGACGGGTGGCATCGGTCGCGCGTTCAACATCACGAGCAACAGCTGGGAATACACTGGCGACGGACAGGCCCTCGCGTATCTCGCTGGCGCTGAGCTGCAGGACATGGAGTTCGTGCAGTTCCATCCCACGGGCATGATCTGGCCGCCGAGCGTGCGCGGCATCCTCGTCACGGAAGGCGTGCGCGGCGAAGGCGGCGTGCTGCGCAACCGCGACGGCAAGCGCTTCATGTTCGACAACATCCCCGACAACTACAAGCCGCAGACCGCCGACAACGAGGAAGAGGGCTGGCGCTACACCCAGGGCGACAAGGACGCTCGCCGCCCGCCCGAGCTCCTCACGCGCGACCACGTGGCACGCATGATCGTGCGCGAGGTGAAGGAGGGCCGCGGCTCGCCGCACGGCGGCGTGTACCTCGACATCTCGTGGATCAAGGACAAGCTGCCCAACGCCGCGGAGCACATCCGCAAGAAATTGCCGAGCATGTATCACCAGTTCATGCAGCTCGCCGGCATCGACATCACGAAGGAGCCGATGGAGATCGGCCCCACCACGCACTACGTGATGGGTGGCATTCGCGTGGATGGCGATACGCAGATGTCGAGCGTGCCCGGACTGTTCGCCTGCGGCGAGTGCGCCGCCGGCCTGCACGGCGCCAATCGACTCGGCGGCAATTCCCTCTCGGACCTGCTCGTGTTCGGCAAGCGCGCCGGCCAGTACGCGGCGGAGTTCGCCCGTGCGCAGGCCCCCGCCACCATCGACACCGCCGTGGTGGAAGCCTCAGCCCGCGACGCGCTCGCACCCTTTGAGCGCGGGCCCGCAGCCGAGGGACCGTACCAGGTCCAGGAGTCGCTCCAGACCACCATGCAGAACTACGTCGGCATCGTGCGCGTGCGGGACGAGATGGAACGCGCACTGCAGGAGATCGAGGTGCTGAAGCAGCGGGCCGCGAAGGTCGGCGTGCCCGGAAACCGGGAATACAATCCGGGCTGGCACACGGCACTCGACCTGCGCCATCTTCTCATTGTGTCCGAGGCCGTCACCCGCTGCGCGCTCGAGCGGAAGGAGAGCCGTGGCGGCCACTTCCGCGACGATTACCCGGACAAGGATCCGGCGTCCGCCACGTTCAACCACGTCGTGCGCCGTGCGCCGGACGGACAGATGCAGCTCGAACGCGCGACGATTCCTCCCATGCCGGCGGACCTGCAGGCGATCATCCAGGAGATGCAATCGTGACGGGTAACTCGTCCGGCAATCCCAGCCCCGCCAGCGTCCCTGCCACTCCCGCGCGCGCCGTCGACGCCTACACCGCGGCGCAGTCCGCGCAGGACGCAGCCGTCGGGCACACCACGCGCACCTTCAGCATCTGGCGCGGCGCGGACGGCACCGGTGCCTTCACCGACTACACCACCGAGACGAACGACGGCATGGTCGTGCTCGACGCCGTGCATCGCATCC
>JBDTYL010000375.1:0-14701 GCA_040005695.1 bacterium
ATTCGGATCCCTCGATGCGCACTTCGGCGATCATGCCTGGCCGGAGCTTGCGGCCCATGTTGGCCACCTCGACCTTCACCGTATATGTGCGCGACGCCGGGTCCGCGGCGATGCCGACGAGCCGCACGCGGCCGGCGAACGACGCCCCCTTGAGGGATGGGATCGACACCGTCGCCCTGCTGCCGACGGCCATCCGCGAGACTTCGCTTTCCGGCACGCCGACGCGAACCTGTGCGGGCTCGATCTGCGCGATGGTGAACAGTGGATAGCCGGGAGCCGCCTGCTCGCCGGGCTCGATGCCTCGCCGGGCGAGCATGCCGCTCATGGGCGCGGCGAGGCGGGTGTCCTGCAATTTCTTTCGCGCCATCGCCTCCTGCGCGCGCGCGAGCCGCACCCCCGTACCAGCCTTGTTGAAGTCGTTCTCCGGAATCCCCTTCGCCTCGAAGACGATCTTCGCGCGCCTGTATTCGTCCTCGGCACGCTCCCGTTGCGCGGTCGCCATTTCGACGTTGATGTCGTACTCCGTCCTGTCGAGGGTGGCGAGGACCTGTCCCTGACGGACGAAGTCGCCTTCCTTCGCCTCCACCCTCGCGACGACGCCGGGGACGTTGAATCCGATGGACGCCGTGCGCAACCCCTCGACTTCACCACTCAGCGCGACGAAGTTGGACCGCACGATGTGCCCGGGCGCTCGCACGAGGACGGGCACGGCCGCGTCGGTGGCCGGCGCTTGTGCGTCGGTCTTCCGGGAGACCAATGGCACCGTCACGACGCACAACGCGAGACCAGCAATCAGAAGGAGCCGATTGCCGCGGAGACGAACAAGTGCACTCATTTCCACGCGCCTCTTCCGGCTCGACGTTCGGGATGGGAGGCGGCTCCCATGAGGAGCAGCCAGCGGCGGACAATCATGCGCGATGCGCTGGAGTATCGCCAGAGCGAAAATACCGTGAGCGCCGCGCGCTCCAGCCTCAGGGCGTTCGCGTCGGCACCTCGATGCACTCGGCCGGACACGGACCACACACGAAGGTCCGGCAGAAGGGCTGGGCGATGACGGCAAGAGGGACCCGACCTGGACGCGTTTCCCCTGGCTGCCTGTCGAATCGCCGTCACTCCCGAACTGGCGCGCGGCCCGGTGGAAGCGTACTATCGCCACCTATCGCGGGCACAAGATCGCGATAGCCCAGGTGCGCCAGGTTGTGGTGCTGTCCGCTCTTGATGCGGAAGGGAGTTGGATCCACGGCCATTGGCTCCACGTGCAAGGATGCTTGCGTCCCGGTCACACTCAGGATGTCCGATAGGCCCCGACAGGAGAACGCGAGTGCGCGGTTGGGTTGACCTGGTCCGGTACGTGAAGGACCCCATGGGATTCTTGGAGCGTGTCAACGTTGACGCGCGTCCGTTGGTGCCGTTCAAGCTCGGGTCTCTTCAGTGCTACATGGTCAAGGACCTGGCCTACATCGCCGAGGCGTTGCACAGCAAGGCGTGGCCTCCGCTGACCCGCGGCCGCATGGCCCACATCAAGGACTGGTACGAGGGCGGGCTCGCGGTAGAAACAGGCGAGCGCCACGCGTGTCACAGGGACGAGATGTGGCTGCCCGTCATGAAGGATCCCTGGCTTCTTGAAACGGCCGTATCCGAGGCCGTGCGGTGGACCGACGGGTGGAAGGATGGACAGCCCATCGAGGCGTATGAGGAGTTCCGCAGGATGACCTACTCCATCTGCTGGAAGGGCATCACGGGCGAGGATCTCGCAAGCCGCCCCGGACTCTACGACACGATGGCGACGGGAGACCACTGGCTTGGAGCGCTCGTGGGGCCGTTCGGTCGTCTCCGGTGGAGCCTGCCCACCCCTGAGTCACTCAGGGGCCACCGTCATCGGAAGCTTCTGGACTCCACCGTGGACGCCCTCGTGGCTGAGCGAAGGAAGGGAAATGGCGGGCACGACCTGCTCTCGAGATTCGTCGAGAGCGGCGATCGCATCGGGGCCGATGGCGCGGACTACCGCGGCACCATCAAGGCGTGGTTCGGCGCGGAGAACCTGCACACGCACACAGCGTGGACGTGCTACCTGCTGGGCAAGAACCCCGACGCCCAGGAGCGGCTGCACGAGGAAGTGGACCGCGTGCTCGGGGACCGCCTGCCCACTCCCGACGACCTCCCGGCGCTGGACTATACGAGGCGTGTGACCAAGGAGTCGCTGCGCCTCTATCCGTCCGTCCCCGCCTTCTTCCGGGGAATCGAGGGAGATTTCCGGCTGGGTGACGAGATCGTGCCGTCAGGAAGTCTGCTGGGTTTCTCGCCCTGGGTGCTCCACCGCGATCCCAGGTACTGGGCCGAGCCGCAGCGTTTCGACCCGGACCGCTGGCTCCCGGATGCGCCCAAGCCGCCGGCCTACTCGTATCTCCCCTTCGCGACCGGGGACTACCAGTGCCCCGGAACGGCCAAATCGATCAAGGAAGGACCGTTGGTTCTCGCGGCCATCGCGCGGAAATGGCGTATGGTCCAGCCAGAGGGGGCGCGAACCCCCGTCGCAGCGGCCACGTGGTCGCTGCAGGCAAAGGGGGGGATCCCTCTCCGCGTATCGCGCCGCCCCTGAAGCGCGTCGGTGCCCGCACGAATCGTCGCATCTGCGCGTCCGTCGGGAATGGTACAGGATAACCATTCCCGATCCCTGCCTTACGGGTGCCAAACAGCGTCGTGCGCGGCCTGTCGGGTGAACTGCGCGGGATCGAAGAAGCGGTCGTAGTACTCCATTTCGAGGTGAGCCACCTGGAGCCACATGCCGGGCGCGTAGAGCGCGTCCACGTGCGCCGGGAAGCGGCCGTAGGTGTCGTAGATGTAATTGCAGATGTCCTTCGTGTACTCGACCTGCTTCGGGCCGAACTTCGTGCCCTTCGCCACGTAGGCGCGGGCGTCGTCCTTGTTGCGGTAGGGGCGCGACCACACGTCCTCGTTGCCGTACGCGGTGCCGTTGGCACCGTACTTCATCTCGATGACGCGGTCGACCGCGTCGTCCATCGAGCCGACGTACGGAGGCACGAGCGTCTCGAGGACGCCGTCGATGCCAATGGGATTCGGTTGCGACGCGGGTACCGGCGCCATCGGCGAGAGGGTCTTCGGCTCCTGGAAGCGCATGCCGAGCCCCAGCAATCCCTTGGCCTCGTCGCGCTGGTAGATGTACGGATTGAACACGGCGCCGTGGATCCAGCCGCCGAGGCCCATGGCCTGGGCCATCAGCATCAGGTTCTGGAAGTAGAAGAACGCCTCGTAGTCCGTGCGCATGGTGTGGATCCAGCCCATGGGCGCGGGGCTGTCCTTGTTCACGAAGCCGTTGCGGATCCACTTGAGGCCACCGATCGGCTGGTACGGAATCTTCTCCGCGAGCCCGACCGCGCCCGCGATCTTCGCCATCCACTCGATGCCGCCCTTCGGCTTGAAGGTGCGCCAGTCGTCGATGAACACGGGGCGCTTGCCGTCCGGCTCCGCGGCGAGGATGAGGATGGCGTTGATGTACTGCCAGGTGCAGTCCACGAGCGGGTAGAACATCGTGGTGCCCGGCGCGTTGGACGCCTGCGCATTCCAGCCGAGGTAGTACGGCCACTCGCGCGGGAAGCTGAGTCGCTTGTCGGACACGCGCACCTTGCATTGCTCGGCGGCGGCGATCCAGTCGGCTTCCTTCCAGTCGGCCCAGCGTGGCGGCAGCGACTTCATCATCTCCAGCGCCTTCGTCCCCGTGGGATGCTTGAGGAGGAAGATGCCGTCGTCGTTGATCATGAAGAAATGCGTCGCCTGGGCATTGTCCGCGCTGCTGCCCGAGCGCGCCATGATGTTGAGGAACGGCGTGCCCAGCTCGTCGGTGCCATTGGCCTTCGTGAGCGGGCCGTCGTGCGTGGTGACGCCGGTGATGCCCGTGATGCACGTGATGAGGATGGCCTCCTCGAGCCTGCTCAGCGGCGCCGGCTGGTTCGTGCTCTGGTGCGTGAGGGGCCCCGCGTTCACCGACTGCCCCCGAGGAATGCGCCGTGTCCGCCGCTCGATGAGGGCGGACATGAGCGGATAATCGAACAGGTCCGTCAGCGACGGATGCTGTGATGCATTGGGCGTCATACCCGGGACGGGATCCGCCTGGACGTTGGCCATGCTCGTCACTCCTCGTTTGGTGGTCAGGTCTCAGTTGTGCCGGTCCAGCTCGGCCGTAACGACCGGATAGACATCCCGCGCGGCATTCTTGCCGATGAAGCAGTCCATGTGTGCATAGCCCTTGACGACATGGCGCGTGTAGTACTGGGCGCCATTCTTCTCGCTGAGGTACTCCATCGTCCGCAGGCTGCCCTCGGGCAGGAAGAGGCGGTTGTTCTCCCCGTGCAGGAACGCGATGGGCAGCTTCAGCCCTTCGTAGCCGCGCAGGTAGGCGTCGTCTCCATCCGCTGTCACGACATGGCCGTGCCGCACCGCCTGCGAGATCTGCTTGAACGTGGTGAGGTTGCTGACGCCGAACGCCTCGTGGATGAAGTCGTGCGTGGCGGCGTTCAGCTGGTCGTGATCGAATACCTCGCCGTACATGAACATCATGCGCCGGCAGAACGTGCTGCTGCAGGACTCCTTGCCCGCGGGGTACAGTCGCAGCGCGGCATCATAAAGCTTCTCGCTCCACGAGTCCTCATGCCTCACCGTGGTGAGGGTATCCACGCCGAGGGCGCTCAGCGCATCGGCCATGTGCAGCCCCGAGCGCAGCTTGTTCAGCGGCGCGACGCGTGGATGCAGCGTCAGCTGCGATGCCACGGCCGAGCGCACGCCCTGGAGCCCGTTGCCGAGCGCCATGAGCATGGTGAGGGAGCCGACGCAGTGCGCCATGATCTGCACCGAGTCGCGGCCGGTGAGGGAGCGCACCTCGTCCACCGCCGCCGGATAGTCGTACCGGGCAATGTCATCGAGGGTGAATTGCGTGGCGCCGGAGCGGAGGTCCGGGCTCGCCCGGTAGTCGAGCACCCAGGTGTCGTATCCCCGCTCGAAGAGGAACTCCGGATAGTTCGTGTCCGTGGTGTCGATGGTGTACGCGAGCGCCGAAGTGCCGAAGCCCGGCGTGAGGATGACGGGACCCTTCCCGCCGCCGTTGTAGCGGCTGAGCTTCAGCTCGACGCCATCCTTCGTGTGGAAGTAGTGGATCTCGGGCGCGCCGCACCGCAGCTCCCGGTGCACGCGCGGCGGCGCATCGGGATGGAACGCGCTCGGCCGCGCGAAGATGCCGCCGTAGATCTCGTTCACCGCACCCATGAAGAAGGTACCGAACTTCGCGAGTGCCTTCAGCTCCTCGAGCTTGTTCGCGGCCCCGATGGCCTTCATCGTGGTGAGCTGCTTGCGGAAATCCTTGATGTGGATGTTGACGATGCCCTTCGCGATCACCGGTCCGGCGGCCGTGCCTTCGTGTACGGTGACGTAGAGGGTCGTCGTGTCCGGCCAGATGTCGGGGCCCGCGTCGTCGTGGATGGTCTTGAAGCCCTCGACGTGATACGTATGCCCGTCAACCGCGACGGCCGGCATGGTGTACACCATCCTGCGCGTGCCGGGCCGGTCCGCGTCCCGGACGAGCAGGTTGAAGCGACCCGCGTCCACGCGAAGCGGCGACGGGGAGAAGATCGGCGCGTCGATCGTGCCGCGCAGGATTGCCTCGTGCGCGGGATCGGCGATCAGGCGGTCGATGTCCGGTGCGGTGACCGTGACGGTGAACTCGAACTTCGATCCGTCGCGCTCGCCCTGCGACCGCCCGGCCTGGTAATCGTCGGTGGTCGTGGTGGACACGAAGCCGCGCATCGTCTCCGTGAACTCGACGCCGGGCCCACTCCGCGCGCCCGATGCCGGAGATCCCTGTCCGTGGATCTTCGCTGTTTCCATGTCGTCACCTCCGGCGCGACTCACCGCGCGAGTGTTCCTGCTGCCTGCTCGAGCTCTGCACGTGCGATGCGATAGCCCAGGTCCGCCCGCAGGACGTTGAGGTCGGCTTCGAGGCGATCGGCCGTCGCCTCGCTCTGGTCGGCGGGCACGCCGTAGCCAGCGGTGCCCTGCAGCACGCGCAGGCGGAGCGCCTCCGTGCGAAGCACCAAGGCTTCGCGCGCCACATCGCCCAGCTCCCGGGCACGGGCCAGCTTGCGGTACGCCGCCTCGACGTCGCCACGCACCTTGCCTCGCACGCGCGCGAGGTTCTGGTTCGCCGCGCTCAGCTGCGCGTGCCGTTCGGCGAGCGTGTTGCTTCGCTCGCCGAAGTCGAGCAGGGTGAAGGTGCCCACGGCACCGAACAGGAAAGTGCTGCGCGGGAAGAACGGCAGTGACGACTGGTAGAAGTGGCCGCCGAACAGGCCGATGTCGGGGATGAAGCTCGCCTTCGCCGCACCGACGCCGTGCGTGGTCTTGGACACGAGCGCCTCCGCCTCGAGGATGTCGGGATTGGCGCGGAACGCCGACGCGAGGTAGACGTCGAGCGAATCGAGCGGTGCGGCGAATTGCGCCGGCGACACCACCTGCACGGCCGTGCCGGCGGGCAACCCCACGGCATCAGCGAGTGCATAGCGCAGGTCCGTGTATTCGTTCTCGGCTTCGAGCAGCTCCTGCCGCGCCTGCAGCCCGCGCAGGCGCGCCTCGATCGCGACGATGTCGGTGGACATGCCGGACTGCACTGCTGCGGCCTGCGTGCCCGCACGCATGGCGGCGGTACTGACGCGTTCCTTCGCGACATCGCGGCGCCGCGCGGCAATGAGGACGCCGGCGTACGCCTTCAGCACCCCGAGCGACACCGCCTGCTCGGTGCGGCGGAGCTCCGCGCGGCTCACGCTCTCGTCCGCGCGCGTCACGCCGAGCCCCTCACGAATCTTGAAGTACTGCGTGAGTGGCTGCTGGGCGGTGGTGAGCGCGAACACGACGTCCGGGCCTCCTTGTGGAATGGACGTCGACGCGGGCGGAAAGTTGCCCAGGCCCGGCACCTGCCCCAGGGCGCCCGCGGGCACGAGGATGCCGCGCGTGTTGTCGCTGCCAAGGAACGCCGCCTGGGTCGAGACACGCGGGAGATAGTTGCTGAAGACGACGCGGTTGTGGAGTTCCGCTTCATGGACGCGCTGCCGCACGGCACGCAGGCCGGCGTTCGACTCGTTCGCCGATGCGAGCGCCTCGTCGAGCGTCAGGGTGCGGGGCGTCTCCTGCCCATGGGCGGCCGCGGCGAGCGCAACGCAGAGCAGCACGGCCGAATGAGCGAGTCGAGGCATGAGGGTTCCGCGGGAGTCGCCGAGACGCGCGACGCGCAAGTTCAGGGATCGGGGCACGGGCTGTCGACCGCGCGAACGCGCCTATCTTCGCATCCCGTGACGTCCCGCGCCAGTGTCGTGTCGGATCGAGGGTGCGCGTCGGGGTACTTCCGGTGACGAACCGGCGAATGCACAATTGCACATGCTGACGCCCACCCTCCCCGCGGACCTCTCGGCGTTCCACCTGCTGCGACACGGACAGAGTGAAGCGAACGTACGCGGCCTCATCGCGAGCAGCGACGCGGCGGCGCGCGAGGGATTCGGCCTCACGGTGGCCGGCCGGCAGCAGGTGCGCGAGCAGGTGCTCGCGGCGCGCGCCGACGGACGGCTGCCGGCCGCCTGCCAGGTCATCTCGTCGCCGCTGCTCCGCGCCCGGGAGTCGGCCGCGATTGCGGCAGAAGTCCTCGGCACGACCGTGCGGGTGGATGCACGCCTCGCGGAACGGGGCTTCGGTGAGCTGGAGCTCTCCACCGATCAGCATTACGAGCGCGTCTGGGCCGCGGACCGCGCCGATCCGGCGCATGAGGCATGGGGAGTGGAAAGCACCGCGGCCATCCTCGCGCGCGTGGCGCCGCTGCTCGCCGAGTTGCAGGCGGACGCGGACGGCGCATACGTCCTCTGCACGCACGGCGACGTGGCGTCGGTCCTGCTGTGCGCGGCCGGCGGGCTGGCCCTCACGAGCCATCGGGACGTGGGTGCGATGACGAATGGGGAGGTGCGGTCGCTGGCCCCGCGTGCAACTCCGGACCTATCCGGATTTCGTCGAGCGTGATACTCTTGTCGCCACCCGACTCGCTCTGACTGCGGCAAGACTCGCAACGCGCCGCCCCACCCTGACGGAGCCGATCGACGCACCATGGCCGATGCACGTACCACCGCCGCGAAGCTCACGGCACAGTTTCGGACGACCTTCGCGGACGAGTTGCGTAGCGTCGTGGTCTTCGGGTCGCTGCCTCGCGGCGAGGCGATCCCGGGAGTCAGCGACCTGAACATCCTCGTGCTGCTGGAGTCGGTTGCCGCACCCAGCCTCGTTCGCGCGGCACCCGTGCTCCAGCAGTGGATCCGGCAGGGCAACACGCCGCCGTACATCTACTCGTGGAACGAGTGGAGCGGTATGCAGGACACCTTCGCCCTCGAGATCGCGGACATGAACGATGCGCGCGAGGTGCTGTGGGGCGCCGACCCGGTGAGCGTGGAGGCGGTGACGTACGGGCACCTTCGCATGCAGACCGAGCGGGAAGTCCGGGACCTCCTGCTGCACTTGCGCCTGCGCCTGATGGTGGACGCGAACGGCCCCACCGACGTGGGGGCGTTGCTCATGAGCGGCATCCCCTCGTTCACGGCGTACATGCGCGCCGCGCTACGGCTGGCGGGCGAGGCGCCGGGCCTGGTGACGCGCCCCGTCATCGAGCGCACGGCGGCACTCATCGGCGCGGACGCGTCGCCCATGCTCACCGCCTTCGACGCACGGCGCACGACGCAGCGGCTCGACGTGGCCATCACGGACAAGCTGGTGGACCAGTACATGGACTTCGCCCAGAGCCTGCTCGCGTACATCAACACACTCCCGGAAGCGCGCGCGCGCCCGGATGAAAGCGGTGGCAGCGGCACGGCGGCATATGCGCCGAGCGGGAGCCCACGCGCGGGAGCACAGGCATGAAGCCCACACGACAGCACGAGGTCCAGACCTTTTCCGACGGCGAGGTCATCTTCCATGAAGGGGAGTCGTCGTCGGAGATGTTCGTGGTCCGCAACGGCAAGGTGGAGATCACGAAGAGCGTGGGAGGGCACACGATGCGACTCGCGGTGCTCGACCGCGGCGCCTTCTTCGGCGAGATGTCCCTGCTGGAGGGACTTCCTCGGAGCGCCACGGCGCTCGCCGTCGGCGACGTCAGCCTGCTGGTGTTGCGGCCGGGTTCCCTGCTCCTCCAGATCCGCCGGGACCCCACCTTCGCCTTCGAGCTGCTGCAGCAGCTCAGCGGGCGCATACGCGACCTGGACGAGAAGCTCGTGTTCAAGCTGGCCACTGCGGAATTCGGCAACCGGCTGGCGCGGTCGGCACACCTGCGGGGTGCGGGGGCGGAATTCAAGCCGCGCGAGCCAGCCAGCGAGCCCACGCGCGCATGAACACGACGGTGCGGGAGAACCGGTTGCTCGTCGTCTCCGATGTGCACATGGGGAACCGGCTGCACCGGACGCGCCGCGCGTTCATGAACTTCGTGCAGTTCGCGCTCGACCACCGCTACTCGATCTGCATCAACGGGGACGGCATCGACATCGCGCAACTCTCGCTGTCGCACCTCGTGTCGGACCTCACGCCGTCACTCGGCCTCTTCCTCAAGTTCTCCGAGAACGACCTCAGAATCTACTACACGGTGGGCAACCACGACATCGCGCTCGAGCACTTCCTGAACGACGTGGGGCGCATGCGCGTGGTGCCGTTCCTGTCCGTCCTGTCGGGCGACAAGCGCATCCGCATCGAGCACGGGCACATGTACGACGACATGTTCCTGCGCTTCCCGCGGATCTACTTCGCGTTCACGCTCATCGGGCGGCTCGCCATCGCCATCAGCCCCGGCTTCTACCAGGGGCTGCACAAGTTCAACGACGCGTTCGTCGCCTTCTCGGAATGGGGACTCTCGGGCTTCGGCCTGTTCGGCAAGACGGAAGCGGCGCCCGACGAGAACACCATCGTTGGCGAGCGACAATGCTTCCGCGACGGCGCCGAGGCGTCGGGGAGCCGCGGCTTTGACGCGGTGCTGTTCGGTCACACGCACTTCGAGGGGTCCGCCACGCTGTCGGACGGCATCAAGTACTACAACACGGGCGGCTGGTTCGGGGAGCCGTACTGCGTGGCCATCGACGACGGCCGCCTGTGGTACGGTTCCGTGACGGACCTGATCAAGGACGGCGACCCCTTCCCCATGAGTACGGAGGAGGTCGTCCTCGCCATCACCGGCATGTATCCCATCCAGCGCAACGACGGCCACCGCCTGCAGCTCGGCGACAGCGTCGCCGCGGGCGACCGGTGAGGGCCGCACGTCAATCGTGAATCCGGGTGCGCGGCGCGCCCGTGCTTCCACGCCGCAGGAGCCCCCAGGATGACCTACATCGCCACACCGATGGACCGCATGTCCGAGGAGTACGACGTCGTCGTCGTCGGCTCGGGATACGGCGGGGCCATCAATGCGAGCCGGCTCGCACGCGCCGGCCTCAAGGTCTGTCTCCTCGAGCGCGGCGACGAACGGCAGCCGGGTGATTTTCCCGAGGGTCCGATCGAGGCCATGCGCGAAGTCCAGATGGACTTCGCCAACCGCCGCATGGGCGCGCCGAACGCGCTCTACGACTTCCACGTCAATCCCGACATCTCCGTCCTCGTGGGGTGCGGCCTTGGTGGCACCTCGCTGATCAACGCCAACGTCGCGATCATGCCCGACGAGCGCGTCTGGCTCGACACCAAGTGGCCCGATGCCATTCGCGCCGATCGCGAGACGCGCATCGCCGCGGGCGCCGAGCGCGCGCTGGAGATGCTGCGGCCCATGTCGTTCCCGTCGCACGTCGCCCAGCCGCACAAGCTCCAGGCGATGCAGCGGTCTGCGAAGCACATGGGCGCGCCCGTCTTCCAGCCACCGATCACCGTCTCGTTCGAGAATGGTATCAACCACGTCGGCATCGAGCAGGCCGCGTGCAACAACTGTGGCAACTGCGTGGGCGGGTGCAACATCGGCGCGAAGAACACGCTGCTGATGAACTACCTGCCCGACGCGCACAATCATGGCGCGGAGATCTTCACCGGGTGCTCCGTCCGTCGCCTCGAGCGCAAGGGCAAGCGGTGGCTCGTCCGCTTCGAGGTCGGTGGCAGTGGCATGCGGAAGTTCGGCGCGTCGTCGATGTTCGTCGCCGCGGAAACGGTCATCCTCGCGGCCGGGAGCCTGGGCAGCACGGAAATCCTGCTGCGCTCGCGGGAGGCCGGGCTCTCCATGTCCGACAAGCTCGGGCATTCCTTCACCGGCAACGGCGACGTGCTGGGCTTCGCCTACAACGCGGACCACCCGATCCATGGCATCGGCGTCGGCAGCCACCGGCAGAATGGACCGGGCCCCTGCATCACCAGCCTCATCGACCTGCGCGGCACGGAGAAGCTCGAGGACGGCATGATCATCGAGGAAGGCGTCATTCCCTCGACGCTCGCCCCGATGCTCGCCTCATCGCTGTTCATGGCCGCCCGCATGCTCGGCAAGGAAACCGGCGCGGGCCTGCAGCATATGGCCGAGGAGACCGCACGCGAGATGAAGGCGTTCATCCCCGGCATCAGCACGGGCGCCGTCGCCAACACGCAGACCTTCCTCGTCATGGCGCACGACGATTCCTGCGGGAAGATCGCCCTCGTGGACGACCGGGTGCGCATCCATTGGCCCGAGTGCGGAAAGCAGTCCATCTTCGAGCGCATCAACGCGGAGCTCCTGCGCGCCACCGAGGCCCTCGGGGGCACGTACATCCAGAACCCCACGTGGTCCGATCGCCTTGGCAAGAACCTCGTGACGGTGCATCCGCTTGGCGGATGCGGCATGGGAGAGACCGCCGAGCATGGCGTCGTGGATGATCGCGGCCGCGTGTTCGCCGGCGCGACCGGGTCGCAGGTGCACGACGGCCTCTACGTCTCCGACGGCGCGGTGATGCCGCGGTCCCTCGGCGTGAATCCGTTCCTGACGATCTCCGCGCTGGCCGAGCGCACCGCGGCGCTCATCGCGGAGGAGCGCGGCGTCACGGTTGGCTACGCGTTGCCATCGGCGCCGCGGGTCCCGATCACGGCGCGGCGCGTCGGCATCGAGTTCACGGAGACCATGCGCGGCTTCGTGGCCGCCGGTGCCGACGTCAGTCCTGATTACCGCACGGCGGCGAAGGTCGGGGAAGCCGAGAGCAGCACGCTCGATTTCACGGCGACGATCAGCACGGACGACCTCGACGAGATGCTGCGGAGTCCACAGCATCAGGCGCACCTGCACGGTACGGTGAACGCGCCTGCGCTCTCGTCGCAGCCCATTCGCGTGACGCACGGCTCGTTCGAGCTCCTGACGCGAGACCCCGACGACCCGCGCGCTCGGCGCATGACGTACCGCATGCCGATGACCACCGAAGGGGGCCGGCACTTCTTCCTGTACGGGTACAAGCACATTCGCGACGACAAGGGCCTCGACCTCTGGCCCGATACGACCACGCTGTTCGTGACGATCCACGACGGGCTGGACCACGCGGGTCCGCTGGTCGCGCGGGGCGTTCTCCGGATACTGAAGAAGGATTTCGCGACGCAGATGCGCACCTTCAGGGTCACGGGCGCGGGCAGCCTGGTGCGACGCCTGAAGGCCGCGACGGATTTCGGGCGGTTCTTTGCCGGTGCGCTGTACGACACCTACGGCGGCGTGCTCGCCCGCCGCAGCGTGCTCGATCCGAACGCGGCGCCGCGCACGTTGCGCGAGCTGCGCACCGAGCCGCCCGAAATGCATTTCCTGAAGACGGAGGATGACGTTGCGCTGCGGTTGCTTCGCTATCAGGGCGAGGGGGCGCCGATCCTGCTCGTGCATGGCATCGGCATGTCGGGTCGTGTGTTCTCCACGGACATGGTGGACACGAGCCTCGTGGAGTACCTGCACGAAGCGGGACACGACGTGTGGGTGCTCGACCATCGCATGAGCGTGGACCTCGAAGCATCGGTGGCGGACGTCACCGCCGACCAGGTGGCGCTGTACGACCTGCCCGCGGCCGTGGCCAGCGTTGTGGCAGTCACCGGCGCGTCGGACATCGACGTGGTGGCGCAAGGCTTCGGTGCGCTGGCCCTCCACATGGCGCTCATCGAGGGCATGCGCGGTGTACGGTCGGCGGTGTGTCTCCAGATGGGACTGCACCTCATCACCCCGAAGATGGCGCGCTTCAAGTCCGGCCTCCATCTGCCCGAGGTGCTCAAGGCGTTCGGCAAGCAGACGCTCACGGCTCGCACGGAGACGACCGGCTGGCAAGCGCGCATTTTCGACACGGCGCTGCGCATGTTGCCCGCCGAAGACAGCTGCACGAATCCTGTGTGCCGGCGCATCACGTTCATGTATGGACCCCTGTACGAGCACGACCAGCTCAACCGATCGATGCACGATGGCATCCACGAGCTGTTCGGCGTGACGAGCCTGAGCGCGTTCACGCAGCTGGCGCGCATGGTCCGCCAGGGGCACGCGGTGAAGTGGGATGGAACGTCGTACCTGCACGACCTCGATCGGCTTGCCATTCCCATCACGTACCTGCACGGCGAGCGCAATCGCTGCTTCCTTCCCTCGAGCACGCTCGACACCCTCGACATGCTCGCGGCAACGAATGGCCGCGAACACTATCACCGTGTCGTGATTCCCGGCTATGGCGACATGGATTGCCTCATCGGCAAGCACGCGGCGCGCGATGTCTTTCCGCTCATCCTCGAACACCTCCGGTCACCGGCGTTTCGGCAACAGGGGGTCGGGACCGCCGTTCCCGGCAGCGTTCCATCGCCGGCGGTGCGGTAGCGGTCCTGGCCGCAGCCCTTTCCGCTCGCCCCGGCGCGCCTATATTCGCCACACGAGACACTTCTCCGGAGGGTCGACCATGTTGGACAGCCCACGTGCAGTGAACCGTTGTCGACTCACGACGGCGCTGATTGCGTCGTTCGCCGCGGTGGCACTCGGCGCGCCTGCGGGGGCGCAGGTTGCGGCTGTTCCAGCAGGCGAGCCGGCCAGGTTCCTCTCGAAGTACATCGGCCTGTCTGCGTCGGAGATCGAACAGGCGAAGAAGGGCGACGTCGTGACGAAGGTGCTCAACACGCCCGAGCGTGACGAGGTGGCGTTGTTCGGCATCGTCGCGGTGAACGCAACGCATGACGAGGTCCTCAAGCGCCTGCGCGACCTCCCGACCTTCCTGCGCTCGCCGGGCCGCACGGCCTTCGGCATGTTCTCCACGCCCGCCGTCGCCACCGATGCGAATGCATTCACGGTGGACGGAGGCGACCTCGACGCACTCAAGGGATGCCGGGCCGGCGACTGCGACGTGAAGATGCCGGCCGCGAGCATCGAGCAGGTCGGCAAGGACATCGACTGGAATTCGCCGAACGCACGCGCGGAGGTCGAGGCCTTGATGCGTCGCAGGGCGGCCGCCTACGTCAACAACTACCGGCGCGCCGGGACGGCCGCGATGACCGCGTACAGCGACCAGAAGGAAAGCCGGAGTACGGCGGACATCTTCAAGGGGCTGCTGGCGGAGTCGCCGTACCTGTTCGAGTACGTCCCGACGTACCACAACTATCTCGAGTCGTACCCGAGCGTGTCGCTGCCGGGCGTCACGGATGCCATCTACTGGGCGAGCGACAAGATGGATCGCATGCGGCCGATCCT
>JBDTYL010000376.1:0-6220 GCA_040005695.1 bacterium
TCACCCGCTCCATCGAGCAGGCCCAGAAGCGCGTCGAGCTGCAGAACTTCCAGAGCCGCAAGAAGCTGCTGGAGTACGACGACGTGATGAACCAGCAGCGCGAGGTGATCTACTCGCTGCGGGCCTTTGCGCTCGAGGGCGGTGAGGAGCTGAAGGGCGAGGCCGTGAAGATGGTCGAGAAGGCCGTCTCGCGTCGCGTGGAGACGGTGCTCGCCGAGTTCGAGGACGCCTCGCAGTGGGACTTCGACTTGCTGCGCCAGGAGTTCCTCATGCACTACCTGCTGCAGGTCAAGGAGTTCGACGAGGAGGCACTGCGCCCGTCGCTGCTGGCCGATGCGCAGGCGCAGGCCTCGGAAGCAGGTCGCGCGGCGTTCGCGGGCAAGATCGAGGCGCTGGACATGGTGAGCGACCAGGAGGGCGGCTACGCGGACCGCCTCCTGCGCTACGTCATGCTGAACGTGCTCGACGAGAAGTGGAAGGATCACCTGTACGACCTCGACCAGCTGCGCAACGCGATCCATTATCGGTCGTGGGGCCAGAAGGATCCGCTCGTCGAGTACAAGCAGGAGGCCTACACGATGTTCGTGGACCTCATGAACGACGTGGCCGAGACCTTCACGGATCGCTTCCTGAAGGTGCAGCTGGTGATCGAGGAAGGCCCGCCGGATCGTGAGCCGGCAGCCTACACGCCGCCGCCGGCCGCACCCACGAAGCGGTACAACGCCATGGGCGTGCTCGAGGACATCGTGAGTGAGGATGCGGTGACCGGCACGGCGCTGGTGGAGGATGTGGGTCCGGCCGAGTCGCCGAACGAGAAGGAAGTGTCGGTGCGGCGGGACCCGGTCATCGTTGGCGCCGGTCGCGCGCGCACGATGAGCGACGTGCAGAATGCCGCCAGCGCGACGCCCACCGATTGGTCGAACGTGGGGCGCAATGATCCGTGTCCCTGCGGTTCGGGGCGCAAGTTCAAGAAGTGCCACGGCGCGTCGCTGTAGGGTTGCGCCACCGGAATGCGAACGAGCCCGCCAGCGATTGCTGGCGGGCTCGTTTCGTTTGCAGTTCCCGCCGCGACCAGTCGACGTGCGCACGACGCGTGCATGAAACCGACGAAGGTTTCCGCGCGCATGCGTGGCGATTTGATGATGCCTTCCCGCGCGGGTGACTCCATCGTTCCCGCATGCAGACACTCCCGAACACGACCGTGGGCGATCGCCCGCAACGAACCGCGCCTCTCCCGCCGTCGCTCACCATCCGCGAGCTGCCTCGATCCGAGCGCCCGCGCGAGCGTCTCGTCGCGCTCGGTGCAGGCGCCCTCAGTACGGCGGAACTCCTCGCCCTGCTCCTTGGCTCCGGACGCACCGGCGCCTCGGCGCTTGACCTCGCGCAGTTGCTGCTTGCCGGTTCGGGCGGTTCGCTCCGCCGCATGACCATGCAGCCCGTGGCGTCGCTCACGCGCACCTCGGGCATCGGCATCGCACGCGCCGTGAGCGTGCACGCCGCCCTGGAGCTCGGACGCCGCCTCGCCGCGGAGACGCGCGAGGACGGGGTGCCCGTCCGGTCGCCGCGCGACGTCGCCCGTCACTTCGCGCCGCGCCTCGAAGACCTGCCCGTGGAGGAGTTCCACGTCGCGGTCCTCGACGCGCAGCACCGGCTCGAGCGCGACGTCACCATCACGCGCGGCCTGCTCACGGCGTCGCTCGTTCACCCGCGCGAGGTGTTCCGCGAGGCCATCGCGGAGCGCGCCGCCGCCGTGATCCTCGTGCATAACCACCCCAGCGGCGACCCGACGCCCAGCGCCGACGATCGGCTGGTGACCGAACAGCTCGTGGCGGCAGGAAAGCTGCTCGACATCCCCGTGCACGATCACGTGATCATCGGTCGGGGGCGCTATACGAGCTTTGCAGAGGCCGGACTCCTGTGATCCGCCGTTTGGCGCTATCTTGCGGGGGAGGCCGGTAACGCGGACACGCGTCGTCGAGCCTCCCGTGCCATGGGGAGGAAACGGTGACGGCCAGCGCGCTGCGCGAGATCATTCCGGACTGGAGCCTGGACGAAGGTGCGAACCTGCGCCTCGACCAGGACCTGCTCGCGCGTGCCTACCGGTTCAGCGAGGAGGCGCATCGCGGCCAGACGCGGAACTCGGGCGAGCCGTACGTCACGCATTGCGTCGAGGTCGCGAAGATCCTCGCCGACCTCCAGCTCGACACGACGACGGTCGCCAGTGGCCTCATCCACGACGTCGTCGAGGATACGGCACGCACCATCGAGGACGTGGAGCGCGAGTTCGGGAAGGAGATCGCCGCCATCGTCGACGGCCTCACGAAGATCGCCAAGCTGCCGAACAGCGGGTCGAACCAGGACCGCCAGGTCGAGAGCTACCGCAAGCTGCTCCTCTCCATCGCGAAGGATGCGCGCGTCATCATCGTCAAGCTCGCCGACCGCCTGCACAACATGCGGACGCTCGACTTCCTGCCGGACGACAAGCGCCGCCGCATCGCGCAGGAAACCCGCGACCTGTACGCGCCCCTCGCGCACCGCTTCGGCATGGCGAAGATGCGGTGGGAACTCGAGGACCTCGCGTTCAAGCATCTCGAGCCCGACGACTACAAGGCGCTGGCGAAGAAGGTCGCGCAGAAGCGCGGCGAGCGGGAGGAGCTCATCCAGGCCCTGCGCGAGCCGCTCGAGCGCGAGCTGGCCCTGGCCGGCATCAAGAATGTGGATGTCACGGGACGGCCGAAGCACCTGTGGTCCATCTACAAGAAGATGAAGCAGCGCGAGAAGCCGTACGAGGAGATCTTCGACCTCCTCGCCATCCGCGTCCTCGTGAACAGCGTCCCGGACTGCTACCACGCACTCGGCGTCATCCACGACGGCTACACGCCGGTGCAGGAGCGCATCAAGGACTACATCGCGCAGCCGAAGTCCAACGGCTACCAGTCGCTGCACACCACCGTCTTCGGGCCCGGGCGCCAGCTGTACGAGATCCAGATCCGCACGAAGGCCATGCACCGCACGGCGGACTTCGGCATCGCGGCGCACTGGCTCTACAAGGAGGACGCGAAGAGCGCCGATGAACTCGACAAGCACCTCACCTGGTTCCGGCAGATCCTCGAGCTCCAGCTCGATGCGAAGACGCCGGACGAGTTCCTCGAGTTCCTCAAGCTGGACCTGTATGCCGAGGAGATCTTCGTCTTCTCGCCCAAAGGGGACGTGCACCAGCTGCCGAAGGGCGCCACGCCGATCGACTTCGCGTTCGCCGTGCACTCGGAGGTAGGGCTGCACTGCGCGGGCGCCAAGATCAACGGCCGCATCGCGCCGCTCTCGCGCGCGCTTCGCAACTCGGAGACGGTCGAGGTCATCACCTCGCCCACCGCGAAGCCGAGCCGCGACTGGCTCGCGCATGTGCGCACCGGCCGCGCGCGGCACAAGATCCGGCAGTGGCTGCGGCACGAGGAGCAGACGTCGTCGATCAAGCTCGGGCAGGACATCCTTGATCGAGAGCTGAAGCGCCGGCGGCTCGTGAAGCCCGACGAATCCGGTCTCGACCGGGCGGCGCAGGCGTTGTCCCTCACCGACGCCACGCAACTGTACGCGCAGATCGGCCAGGGCGACGTGAGCGTGGGGTTGGCCATTCGCCACCTGTTTCCAGAATACCAGGAAGCCGAGCCGCCCAAGCTCACGTTGGTGGAGCGCCTGGTCGATCGCGTTCGCGGATCGAAGGGAATGAAGATCCAGGGCGTGGACGGCCTCATGGTCCGCTACGCCCAGTGCTGCCAGCCGGTGCCGGGCGATCCGGTCACGGGGTACGTGACCCGCGGCCGCGGCGTGAGCATCCACCGCGCGGACTGCCCGAACCTCCTCTTCCTGGCGCACGAGCCCGAGCGCCGGCTCGAGATCGACTGGCAGGGCGCCGATGGTGAGCGCTTCCTTGTCCGACTCGCCCTCGAGGGCAACGACCGGCGCGGCCTCTATGCCGACGTCGCCGCGGCCGTGACGGACTCCGGCACGAACATTCGCGGCATGGAGCTCAAGAGCACCGACGGGAAGGCGACGGGTGCCGTGCTCGTCGAGGTCGAGAACCTCGCGCACCTGCAGAAGATCATCAAGGCGGCGCGCAAGGTGAAAGGCATCACCGAAGTTGCGCGCCGCGAGCGGCTGACGCCCGAGAGCTGAGCCGCCGTCGTCGTCCGCCCCCGCTGGTCAGTGCGTGAGGGCGTACACGATGTAGTTCACGCCCAGCTTGTACGCCTCGTTGTCCTCCGCCACGATGCTCATCCCGGTACCCGAGAACTCCCAGAAGTCGGAGACGTCGGTGCTGAAGTTGATGATCGCCAGCAGCCGCCTCTTCGGATCGTTGCCCTCGTAGATGCCCTTCAGGATGGGCGGACCAGCGTCGTACTTCTGCGGAATGATGCTGAAGGAGTTGATCTCGAAGAACGAGTGGAAGATCGGGTGCGTCGGCTGCATGTCATAGAAGCGCACGTCGGGGATGACGCGCCGCATCTGCGTCTCGAAGTTGGCCCACCCCTGGTTGCCGAAGCCGTCACGGAAATCGTCGAAGATGACGAACCCGCCCTTCGTGAGGTACGCACGCAGGCCGGCGGCTTCCTTGTCGGTCATGGTCCAGTATCCTGCCTCGCTCATGTACGAGACGGGAAACTTCATCAGCTGGGGATCATCGAGCGCCAGCACGTTGCTCGCGTCCACATGGAGCCGGATGGCGCTCACCTCCCCCACGATGCGCATCAGGTTGTTCTCGGCGCGGGGATACCCGTGCGCCCACGACGGCAGTCCACGGTAGTAGAACCCGCCGGGCGCCGTGGTGTACTTCAGGCGGGCGAAGACGAACCGGCCATCGTATGGCGTCATCCGGATTTCCGGCTCGGGCGCGGGGCCACGCATGCCGAAACGCTGCGCCGGCGCCGGGCTGCTCACGCAGGCGATGCACAGGAGGATGCCTGCGGCGCTGCGAACCTCGTTTCTACCCCTGGACATCGCGCCCCTCCGGTCTGGTGCCCGAATGAATACACGCGCCCGTCGGCGGGCGCTGGGACGTTCGCGAATTGACCGTGCAGGGGCGGATCGAACCAGGCCACGACAGAGGCGGCAACCGGGCCCCTCCCGAACAATACCCGAAGATATTACCATTCCCTGATGGCTCCCCGAGCGAACTTCCTGCTGCAGGCCCCCTTCGAGCCAGCCGGCGACCAGCCGAAGGCCATTCACGAGCTGATGGCCGGCCTCGATCGCGACGACCGCTTCCAGGCGCTCCTCGGCGTCACCGGCTCCGGCAAGACGATGACGATGGCGAACGTCATCGCGCAGTACGGCAAGCCGACGCTCGTGCTCAGCCACAACAAGACGCTCGCCGCCCAGTTGTACGGCGAGATCAAGAGCTTCTTTCCGCAGAACGCGGTCGAGTACTTCATCTCGTACTACGACTACTACCAGCCGGAAGCGTACGTCCCCACGACCGACACGTACATCGAGAAGGACGCGTCAATCAACGAGGACATCGACCGGCTGCGATTGCGCGCCACGTCGTCGCTCATGGAGCGCTCGGACGTCATCATCGTCGCCACGGTGAGCGCGATTTATGGACTCGGCGATCCGGTGTCCTATCGTGAGCAGATGGTCACGGTGACCACGGGCCAGAAGGTGAACCGCGACGACCTCCTCCGCTCGCTCGTGCGGATCCAGTACAACCGCAACGACGTCGCCTTCGAACGCGGCACCTTCCGCGTCCGCGGCGATACGGTCGAGATCTTCCCGGCGTACGAGGAGCAGGGAGTGCGCGTCGAGCTGTGGGGCGACGAAGTGGAGCGCATCTCGAAGATCAACGTCCTCACGGGCGAGACGATCGCGACGCTCGAACGCGCCGCCGTCTATCCGGCCAAGCACTTCGTCACGCAGCGTCCAACGCTCGAGCGCGCGGTGAAGCTCATTCGCGTCGAGCTGAATGAGCGCCTCACCGAGATGCGCAACAACGGACGGCTCCTCGAGGCGCAGCGCCTGGAGAGCCGCACCCACTTCGACATCGAGATGATGCTCGAGATCGGCACGTGCGCCGGCATCGAGAACTACTCGCGGCACCTGTCCGGGCGCGTCGCCGGCGAACGGCCGGCGTGCCTCTTCGACTACTTCCCCGAGGACTTCCTCGTGGTCGTCGACGAGTCGCACGTCACGCTGCCGCAGATCGGCGGCATGTTCAACGGCGATC
>JBDTYL010000377.1:0-3257 GCA_040005695.1 bacterium
GGGTCGCGCCCGGCGTGAGCAGCTGGAATCGCGTCTATCCGAACAACAACATCGCCTTCGTCAACATCCGCAACTTCGTGCGCGACGGACAGCGCCTCGGCGCCACCGGCATGCTGAACACGAGCTGGAAGGACGACGGCGAATCGCTGTTCAACCAGGCGTGGGCCGGCGTGCTGTTCGGCGCCGCGGCGGCGTGGCAGCCTGGCGAGAGCAGCATCGAGGCATTCCAGCAGTCGTTCGGCCGGGCCTTCTATCGCGACACCACCGGGCGGGCGGACGCCGCGGAGCGCCTGCTCATGGCCGCGCACGCGACGCTGCAGAAGGCCGGACTGGGCGAGGGCAGCGACGCGCTGTTCTGGCGCGATCCCTTCAGCGCCGACGGCGTCATTGCCGCCGAGCGAATCCGTCCGTACTCGCACGATTTGCGTGTGGCGGCGGAGTCGGCGCTCGTGTACGTGGCCCAGCTACGCGCGACGGGCCCGGTTCCCAACGCCGACGCGCTCGACGCGATGGAGCTTGGCGCACGTCGCCTCGACCTCATCGGCATGAAGTTCCAGTTCGCCGACGACATCCGCCGCTCGTACGCCAATGCTGCCGATACGACGCGCCGCGACACGAATCGAGAGCTGAGCGACATCTCGGGCATCAACGGGCGGTTTCAGGACCTGCGCGATGGATACTCGCTCACGCGCGACCTGTACGAGGCTGCGTGGATGCGAGAGAATCGGCCCTACTGGATCCACAACGTGCTCGTGAAGTTCGACCTCGCGACGCAGCTGTGGCAGTCGCGCGCCGATCAGTTCGCCCTCGCGCGGTCCGAGTACGGCCGCACACGGAAGCTTCCGTCCGGAACATCCATCGGCATTCCGGTGCCGCAGCCTGCTCCGCCGCTGCTGCCCTAGGGAACAGCAATTTGTCAGGGAGCAAATTTGTCGTCCTGAGCGAAGCGAAGGACCTGCTTGTTCCGCGGCGAAAGCAGATCCGTCGCTTCGCTCAGGATGACCAACGAGAATAGTTCAGCATCTCGCCAGGCGTCCCTGCCTCATCACGCTCGTGCTCGCTCGCCATCCGGGCGCTCGGATGGGACGGTGGATTAGCTTTCGACGGCTACTGTGCGTCGCCGTATAGCAGCAGTGCCGCCAGGGCGACGAAGACCAGCACGAGGCAGCCGCAACCGGGATTGCGCGGAACCCAACCGGGCAGGCGAGGCATGGCGGCAAGATAAGCGATGGCACCCGATCCTTTCGACCCCCAGCGCCCATGTTCGACGAGACCTACTTCCGGACGACTTTCCCGCGTGACGTCGCGGCCACTGGCGGCCATCCCGTCGTCGAGGTCCAGCTGATCAGCGGCCACGCGCACCGTGTCAGCTCCGTCGCCGAGATCGGTTCGGGCACCGTCACGCTCGAGACGTATGTCGCCAAGGGCGACCTCACCCACGAACGTCCCCACTTCAACGAACCGAAGGGCGACGGCCTCGAGACGCTTCGCGCGATCGTGTCGTACGAGAGCATCGCGGCAGTGATCCTCGATCCCTCGCGATCGTCGACGCGCGCGCGACCCGGCTTCGCCAACACGTGATCCCTGCGGGCACGCCGGAGGACCTCGGCCGCATCGTCGTCGTGGCAGCAGGCTTCGCGCTCTGGAAAGGCGGCAAGTGCATCTCGGCTGCACGGTGGGCCGACATCCAGCGCGTGCGCGGCTATCGCTCCGCCAGCGACCCGGAGACTGCGGTGCGGCTCGCCCTGGATCTCACCGACGGAACTGTCCTCGAGTTGCGTGAGGCGGCACCGGGCTTCGACCTCTTTCTCGATCGCGCGTCCGCGACGCTGCCCGGATTGCTGCCCTTCGCTGCATGGCATCCCGCACTCGTCCTCGCGCCCGCTGGCGACGACGGCACGGTAATCTTCGCGCGCAAGCCGGTTCGCGTGCGCTGACCCCGGGCGGGGGCATCCACCTGCGCGGGGAAGATCCTCATCCGCGAAGCAGGTGCTCTCCCACGCCAATCGGACTCGATCTTGCCTCGAATTCCCTGATATGAATACTCATCAGCTTCGGAGCGCCCGCGACATCGCGCTGGTCCTCATCGCCCTTGGCGCACCGGCCGCGTGCCGGCAGCTGCACAGCGATGCGAAAGACGCGGACACGACGCTCGCGGTGCGGGACTCGTCCCCCATCCGCGACAAGACATTGCGGCCCACTGGCGGCGGGGTCGAGCCCGCCGTTCGCCTGCACGGCATGCCCACGTACGACTCGGTGGCCATGCGCAGCGACACGGCAGTCTCCTTCGTGGCGCCGGAACCGGTCTCGATGCCCATCGTCCAGCCGGGCGAGCCGGACCTCGCCGTGCTCCGGCGCGAGTTGACGGTGCCCGTGGCGGGCGTCCCGGCGTCGGCACTGCACGACACCTACGCCGAGTTGCGTGGGGGCACCCGTCCGCACGACGCGCTCGACATCCTCGCGCCGCGCGGCACGCCGGTGCTGTCGTCCGCGAGCGGACGCGTGCTCAAGCTGTTCAACAGCAAGGCGGGCGGCTTGATGGTGTACGCGACCGATTCGTCCGAACGCTTCATCCTCATGTATGGCCATCTCGACGCCTACGCCCCCGGCCTGGCCGATGGACAGTCGCTGCGGCAAGGACAGCAGATCGGCATCGTGGGCACCACCGGGAACGCGCCGGCGAACACACCGCACCTGCACTTCGCGGTGGCGCGCGCCGGGGACCTCAAGCAGTGGTGGAAAGGGACGCCGGTGAATCCGTATCCCCTCCTCGAGCCCTGACACGGGTCAGCGCGCGGGGGGCCTCCCGGAGCGCACCCTCCTCACGCGCCTGAGCAGGAACGCGACCACCAGCGCCGTCGCCACGGTCCACACGCCGGTGAAGATCAGCTTCGTGCGATCCGGCGCGTGTGCGATCACGAGGTAGTAACCGCCCATCGCGATCGTATCGAGCAGCGCCACGCCCAGCACCAGGTGCAGCGTCGCGCGCCGCATGGCACTGCGCCGTGCGGCGCGCGGGTCTGTCGTCCCATCCGTCGTCGGTGCGCCCATGGCCCTAGTCGTCTCCCATCGCCGGCACCGCGCCGCCCGGCACCGGATGCTCGGCCGTCATGGGCGGCTCGAAGCCGAAGCGCTGCGCGAGCCAGTGGCGCCACTCGTCCATCACTTCGTAGAACGTGGGGATCACGAGCAGCGTGAGCAGCGTGCTCGTGAGCACGCCACCGATGATCGCCACGCCGAGCGGCGCGCGGAACTGC
>JBDTYL010000378.1:0-8038 GCA_040005695.1 bacterium
ATTGCCGGCCGATAGACCGAACACCGCGCAGGCCGCCAGGAGCAATGTGGCGTCGCTCGTGTTCTACACCGTGCTGCTTGCCGTCCCGCTTTACATGGTGGGACGACGGATACGTTCGACCGAAGGCTAACGCGCACCTGCCGGCGCCCACCGCACCTTTCGCCGGCGAGGGGGAACGATGTCCATCCTCATGCCGTCGCACGCCGCTCCAGTACTGCTGGCGGTGCTCCTGCTGGCGGGATCGTCCCGCCTGGCGGCCCAGACGCCGTCGGGCACGCTGGTGGGCGTGGTGCGCGATACGGGCGGCGCCCCCGTGGCCGGCGTGGAGATCTGGGTGCGCGGCAGCGACGTGTACGCGCACTCCGGCGAGAACGGCGGCTTCAATCTCGGCAGCGTGCCTGCCGGGGCCACCCGCGTCACGCTCCGCCGACTCGGTTTCGAGCCCACCACGTTCGAGGTGCAGGTGCATTCGGGGCAGACGGACTCGCTCATTGTCTCGCTCAACCAGGTGGCGGTGTCCCTCGAGCGCGTCACGGTGGAAGAGGAGCAGATGACGCGCTCGAAGCGGCTGCTGGCGGGCTTCTGGGAACGGCGCTCGCACGGCTTCGGGCACTTCGTCACGCGCGCGGAGATCGAGGCACGCGATGCGCACCAGTTCACCGAGATCGTGCGCATGACCCCCGGCGTCAACATCGTCAGCATCAACGGGCGGCCTTCGATCCGGTTCTCGCGCAGCATCGGCGGCCGTGGGGATTGCCCGCCGCAGTACTGGGTGGACGGCATGCACATCGAGAACGCCTCGGCGGACGAATTCTCCCCATCGGAGATCGAGGCGCTGGAGATCTACGCGGGACCGTCCACGATCCCGCCGCAGTTCGCCGAGCGGCTGGTGTCGCTGGGCCCGAAGACGTGCGGCGCCATCGTGATCTGGACGCGGCTGCCGGGATCGTGAACCGGCGCTAATATCCGCGTGGACGTCCTCCTCTTTCAATCCACGCCCATGCGCTCGTTCGTCCTCATCGCGGCAGCCCTGCTGCCCGCCCTTCCGCTCGGCGCGCAGTCCGTGCGGCCGGCCGACCTCATCGTCACCCACGCGCGGATCTATACCGTCGACGAATCGAAGCCGGTGGTGGCGGCGATGGCGGTGCGCGACGGCCGTGTGGTGTTCACCGGCTCGGCGCTCGAGGCGATGGCCCTCAAGGGCGCCAACACCAGGGTCGTCGACGCGGCGGGCCGCACGGTGATCCCCGGCATGGTGGACGCTCACGCCCACTTGCTCGGCCTCGGCCAGTCGCTGCGGTCCGTCGCGCTGTTCGGCGCGAAGTCGTACGACGAGGTGATCGCGCGCGTGGTGGCGCGGGCGAAGGGAGTGCCGGCCGGCCAGTGGATCCTCGGGCGCGGGTGGGACCAGAACCAGTGGGGCGACACGCGCTTTCCCACGCACGAGGCGCTGACGCGCGCCCTTCCCAACAACCCGGTGTACCTCACGCGCGTCGATGGGCACGCGGGCCTCGCCAATGCCGCGGCGATGCGAGCCGCCGGCGTGGTGTCTGCCACGAAGGATCCCAGCGGCGGGCGCATGGAGCGCACGGCCACGGGCGACCCGACCGGCGTGTTCGTGGACAATGCCCAGGGACTCGTGGAGCGCGCCATCCCGCGCGAGACCCGCGAGGAGACGCGCGGCGAAATCCGCGCGGCCATCGCGGAGTCGCAGCGATGGGGCCTCGTGGGTTTGCACGATGCCGGCGAGTCGCGCGCGACGATCGACCTCATGGAGGAGATGGCGAAAGCGGGGGAGATCCCCTTTCGCCTCTACGTGATGGTCGGTGACGACTCCGCGGCCGTGGCGCACTACCTCGCGCGTGGCCCGCAGGCGGGCCTGTACGACAACCATCTCTGGATCCGCACCATCAAGCTGTACGCCGATGGCGCGCTGGGCTCCCGCGGTGCGGCCCTCCTCGAGCCGTACAGCGACGACCCGAAGAACACGGGCCTGCTGGTCTCCGCGCCGGCGCACATCCAGGACGTCGCCACGCGTGCGCTACGGGCCGGCTTCCAGGTGGCGACGCACGCCATCGGTGACCGCGGCAACCGCCTGGTGCTCGACGCCTACCAGGCGGCGCTCAACGCCGTGCCCACCGCCGACCACCGGTTCCGCGTCGAGCACGCGCAGATCCTCAACCACGACGACATCCCGCGCTTCGCCGAGCTCGGCGTGATCCCGTCCATGCAGGCCGTCCACCAGACGAGCGACATGTACTGGGCCGGCACGCGCCTTGGCGCCGGCCGCCTGCTTGGCGCCTATGCGTGGCGCTCGCTGCTCGAGACCGGCATCGTCGTCCCGAACGGCAGCGACTTTCCGGTGGAGGCAGTGAACCCGCTGCTCAGCTTCCACAGCGCGGTCGCGCGGCAGGACGCCGCGAACTGGCCGTCGGGCGGATGGATGCCGGAGCAGCGGATGACGCGGGCAGAGGCGCTCAAGAGCATGACGATCTGGCCCGCGTACGCCGCGTTCCAGGAGGCGACCATGGGCTCGCTGTCCGCCGGTAAACTGGCGGATTTCGTCATCCTCGACCGCGACATCATGACGGTGGACGAGCGCGACATCCTCGGCACTTCGGTCGTGGCGACGTATATTGGGGGCAAGCCGGTGTACGAGCGGGCGGCGCTGCCCTGACCTCGTGAGCGCCGCGCCCCTCTCGTGGCGAGGTGCCATGTTCTTCGATCGTCGGACGGCTGACGTCGAGTCGAGCGCCGCTGGTACAACTGTCCGCTACGGGTGGCTCACTCCCGAGCGGCAGACGCAGGTGCGCGGCGTGCTCCTGGGGCTCACGCTGTTCTTCGGCCTCACCGTGTGGATCTGGCACTCGTTCGGCGCCGCGGCACCCGAGCCGCGGCCCATCGTGAGCAAGCTGCGCGTGGTGGGGATCATGACCTGGCTGTACGCCCTGGTCCAGCTCGTGGACATCCGCTTCTGGCGCAGTGCCACCGCGCGCAAGCGCCGCGAGGCCATGGGTATTCCCGACAGCCTCATCGCGTGGCTGTTCGGCCAGATGCTGGCCTGGTTCGGGATCATCTACTACGCGTTCACCGAAGACGCGCGCTGGTTCCTCGCCGGCCTCGTGGTGCTGGTCGTCACCTTCGTCGTGTTTCCGGTGCGCTCGAAGGAGTCGTGAGCCCGGCGCACCGCATTGCATCGCTGTTGCCGGCCGCCACGGAGCTGGTGCACGCGCTCGGCGCCGGTGACGAGCTCGTCGCCATCTCCCACGAGTGCGACTATCCAGCTAACGTCGCCCACCTGCCGCGCATCACCGCGGGGGTGGTGGACGGCGGTGCGGCGGCCGCGGACATCGATGCCGCCGTACGCGCGCTGGCGGCGGACGGACGGCTCGCGTTCCTGCTCGATCCCGGCATCGTCGCGATCGCGCCAACGGTGATGCTCACCCAGACGCTGTGCGAACTGTGCGCGGTGAGCGAGGGCGACGTGCGCGCCATTGCGTCGCTCGTGTCGCCGCCGCCGCAGGTGGTCCCCATGACGGGCACGACGCTCGACGGCATCTGGAGCGACTTCGTGCGCGTGGGTGACGCAATCGGCCGGCGCAATGAGGCGACGGCGCTCGTGGCCTCCATCGCGCAGCGATTGCTGGCCGTGCACACCGCGCTCAAGACGGCGCGAGCACCGCGGCCGCGCGTGGCGGTGATCGAATGGCTCGACCCGCTGTTCGCCGCAGGCCATTGGACACCGGAGCTCGTGCGCCGCGCGGGCGGCATCGACGTGCTCGCGGCGCCGGGCGCGCATTCCGTGCAGGTGGATATTGAACACGTGCGCCACGCGGTGCCGCAGCTGCTGCTCTTCGCGCCGTGCGGCTTCGACGTCGCGCGTGCCGAGCGTGACGCGCGCACCTTGCTGGGGGAGCCCGCATGGGCCTGGGCGCGAGAGCTCGAGGCGTGGTGCGTCGACGGGAATGCGCTCACGAGCCGTCCGGGTCCGCGGCTCGCCGATGCGGTGGAGGTGATGGCGGCCATTTCTGCACCTTCGGTGTTTACCGCCCCTTCGCACGCGTATGCTCGACGCGTCGCCTGACAGCTCCACTGCGCACTTCCTTCCGTAATGGGCGCGGACTAGGATTCGACCCAACCCAAGCCCGCGTCACTGATGATCAGCCCGTCTTCGCTCAGCTTCCTCAAGCGCCTGCTGGATGCCCCCGCCCCGTCCGGCTTCGAGACGGCTGCTGCGCGTACGTGGCGCACGGAAGCGCAGACGTTCGCGGCGAAGGTCACCACGGACGTGGCTGGCAACAGCATGGCGGAAGTGAATCCCGGCGGCTCCGTCACGATCATGCTCGACGGGCACATCGACGAGATCGGCGTCATCGTCCAGTACATCGACGACGACGGCTACATCTACATCGCGCCCATCGGCGGCTGGGATCCGCAGGTGCTGGTCGGCCAGCGCATCCGCTTCCTCGGCAATGACGGCGACGTCCTCGGGGTAGTGGGGAAGAAGCCCATTCACCTGATGAAGACCGAGGATCGCGAGCACGCCAGCAAGTTCTCCGACCTGTGGGTGGATATCGGCGCTGCGAAGCGTGCCGAGGCGGAGGAGCGGCTGAGCGTGGGCGATCCCGGCGTGGTTGATTCCCGCGCGCTCGACTTCCCGAACGACCGCATCGTCTCGCGATCCATCGACGACCGCATCGGCGCGTTCATCGTGCTCGAGGCGCTGCGCCGCTATGCCGAGAAGCCCGGCGCGGCGCGCGTGGTGGCGGCCGCCACGACGCAGGAGGAGATCGCGTGGCATGGCGGCGGCGCGCTCGTGTGCGCGCACTCCATCAACCCGCAGGTGGCCATCGTGGTGGACGTCACCTTCGCCACGGACCACCCGAACATCGAGAAAAAGGAGATTGGCGAGCACAAGATGGGCGGCGGGCCGATCATCAGCCGCGGCGCGCTGATCTCACCCGTGGTGCACCGGCTGCTCCGCGAGACGGCGAAGCAGCACGAGATCGCGCACGCGGTGCACGCCGTGGGACGCGACACGTCCACCAACGCCGACGCCATCCACATCGCGCGCGAAGGCGTCGCGACGGGGCTCGTCTCGATTCCCAACCGGTACATGCATTCGCCCAACGAGATGGTGTCGCTCGTGGACGTGGACAATGCCTCGACGCTGATCGCGGAGTTCTGCCGTCGCATTACCGCGGAGACCGACTTCACGGCGCGGTAGCGCACGACGGCCGGTCCGCAGGCCCGCCGCACGTCGCGGCGGGCTTTTGCGTCTAGTGCGACGTGGTGCGCGCCACGCGGCCGAGGGCGAGCGTGACCGCGGCGCGGATGTCCGCTTCCTTGTCCGACTGCATGCCGCGCAGCGCCTCGAGCGCCTGCTCCGTGCGCGCTTCCGCCAGGGCATTCACGGCCGCGATGCGGTAGAGCGTGGGCGTCTTGTGGAACAGTCCGCGCTTTCCTTCCGCCGCATTCGCGAGCCGCTGCACGGCCTCGGCCGTGCCCATGCGGCCCAGTGCCATGAGGAAGGACGCCTGGACCTCTTCGTCCTTCTCGACGTCCAGCGCGCGCAGCAACTGCGGCACGGACGTGCGCACGTCCTTCCGCGTGACGAGCGCCGCAGCCGCCTGCATGCGCGTTTGCGCCAGGGGGTCGGTGAGCGCGTGCTGGATGGCCACCAGCGCGCGCGGCGTACCGAGGCGCATGAGCGCGGTCGTGGCGGACCGGCGGACGCGCTCGTCCTCGTGCCTGAGCAGCTCCGAGAGGTGCGGCTCCGCCTCGGCCACCTGCATCTCGCCAAGGAGGTCGGCAGCGTTACGGGCGACGAACCAGCGCGTGTCGCTGAGCATGTGCAGGAGCGCCGGCACGCCGGCCTTCAGCCGAACGAGCGCGTCGAAGTACACGCGCCGATCGCGCTGGTGTTCCACCGCCACGATCTGCTCGATGAGCGCATCGGCGCCCTCCTCGCCGGCGCGCGTGAGCACGCTGACGATCTGCTCGCGGTGGTCGTGCTCGTGCGGAAGCTGCCGCGCCACGACACCCATGATCTCCGGCCGCGCCAGGCGGCGCAGCGTCATGGTGAAGGCGCGCTTCGACTCGAAGTGCTCGAGCTCCGGCTCGCGTTCACCCAGGCGGAACAGGATCTCGCTGGCGATGGCGGCCCTGCCCTCGCGCACCGCGGCCTCGGCCAGCATCGCGATGTCCTCGAGCGCGCGCGCGATCACGCCGGGATCCGGCGAGGTCTCGAGCTGCCGGAGCAGCGCGTCGTACGTCTCCGTGGGGATGCGCGTCGCGGCGAACTGCGCGAAGAGGCCGCGGCTCTCCGCGTGGGAATCGGACGGGGCGGCGATCGACTGCGATGAGCGCGGCGTGGCGTGCGCGCGGGCCTCGGCGAGCGCGTCGTCGAACACGTCGCCAAATTCCATCGCGTCCATCGATGCCGGCTCGCGCTCGGGATGAGGTGGCTGGTCCTGCGCGAGGCGCGGGCGCGCGGCGAAGAGCACACCGTTCACGCCAGCGGCCACGCGCTGCGCCTCCACCGCCGCGCCGCCGTCATCCGGCACGGCTTCCCCGGCGATGATCCGCGCGACGGACAGCAGGTCGCCCGGCGAGGCGGTGGCGCTCGTGGTGATGAGCGCCAGGCTGTGCCCGGTCATTTGCGCCACGAGGTCCGCCACGCCGGTGAGGGTGCCCGATACCGGATTTCCGTTGGCCTGCAGCTCTCCACCGTGCACCGCGATGCTCACCCCGCCCAGCCGCGACGTCGCGAGAAGGAGGCGCAACGCCGCCTTCTGCTCGTCCACGTTGCCCACCTCGTGCCGCAGGAGCCAGAGCAACTGGGCGAATTGGCGGGTGAAGATGACGGAGGATTCCATGGCTCGACCAAGCTAACGTCCGGCCCGGACCTCCCGCCATCGCTGCCGCGTCGCCGCTCATTCACCGTCGCGGGGAGTGTCGGTTAGCATTCGCCATCCGCCGCCCTGGAGCCGATGTCGCTCTCCGTCTGGTCCTCGTCCCGCTACACCTTCCCGCTGCCAGAGGGACACCGCTTTCCCATCGCCAAGTATGCGATGCTGCGCGAGCGCATCATCGCGCACGGCATTGTGTCCCCCGAGCGCGTGCACGATCCCGCCGCCGCGTCAGATAGCGAGCTCCGCCTCGTGCACACCGCGGAGTACGTCGAGCGCTTCGCCACTGGCCAGCTCGATGCCGCAGCGGTGCGCCGGATCGGCGTGCCGTGGTCGCATGAGCTCGTGGAGCGGTCGCGCCGTGCGGTCGGCGGCACCATCGCCGCGGCGCGACACGCACTCACGCACGGCGTCGCGATGAACCTCGCCGGTGGCACGCATCACGCCTTCGCCGACCACGGCGAGGGCTTCTGCGTCTTCCACGACGTGGCCGTGGCCATCCGGTTGCTGCAAGGCGAGGGACTCATCCGGCGCGCCGCCGTGGTGGATCTCGACGTCCACCAGGGCAACGGGACGCACGCCATCTTCGCCGGCGACGAGTCGGTGTTCACCTTCAGCATGCACGGCGGCCGGAATTATCCGTTCCACAAGGTGCCGGGCACGCTCGACGTCGAGCTCGCGGATCACACGGGCGACGACGAGTATCTGCGCCGCCTGATGGACGCATTGCCCGGCGTGCTCACGGCGGCTGCGCCGGACGTCGTGCTGTACATCGCCGGCGCCGATCCGCACGAGGGCGATACGCTTGGCCGGCTGGCGCTCACGTTCGACGGGCTCGCTCGGCGCGATGCGTACGTGCTCACGCAGTGTCGCGAGGTGGGAATCCCGGTGGCGATCACGATCGGCGGTGGGTACGGCCGGAGTATCGAGGACACGGTTGCTGTGCATGTGGAGACGGCGCGAATTGCTGGATCGTTCGTGTAGGTGAGGGCGAGAGGGCGAGAGGACGAGAGGACGAGAGGACGAGAGGGCGAGAGGGCGAGAGGGCGAGAGGGCGAGAGGACGAGAGGGCGAGAGGGCGAGAGGACGAGAGGGCGAGAGGGCGAGAGGGCGAGGCGTTGTCATCC
>JBDTYL010000379.1:0-14247 GCA_040005695.1 bacterium
GCCGTTGAGCGCTATGGCCGACCGCATGACCTCGGCGTACGCGAACGAGAGCGCGGTGAGCAGCCAGCGCGTCGGCGTCATGCAGGGTTGGTGAGCACCATCGGGAGAAGCTACCGCGCGGAGCCGACGGTGGCGACCGGGGGATTCGCACGGCGCGTGACCCGTCGATACATTCGGGAAGCCTTTCCGACAATCCACGGGAGTGTTTGCGTGTCTACTTCGAAGAACCCGCGCCCTGACCGTCGCGAATTCCTCACTCATGTCGCCACAGCGGCCGTCGTCGTGGCGGGCAGCGCGTGTGCGGCACCTCTTAGCGCAGCGGCGCAGCAGGTCGGCGGGCCGCGCGTCGTGCGCGGCGCGCCGTTCGACGACACCTGGACGCAGCGCGTGATCGCCGCAAAGCATCGCGCCGTGATGGATTCACCCGGCATCGATGACGGGCTCGCGCTCCAGCACGCAACCTTCTTCATGCAGGGCTTTCGCGAGCAGCTCGACGTGGGCGGCGCGGACGTGGTGCCGGTGGTGGTGCTGCGCCACATGGGCACCGTGATCGCGATGGGCGACAGCCTGTGGGAGAAGTATGCCCTCGGCGAGCGCGTGAACCTGAAGGATCCGGCCACCGGCAAGCCGGCACTCCGCAATCCGTTCGTCCGCGTGGCCAAGGGTGACAAGGACGCGCTCGTGACACCAGATGCGTCGATCGAGGCGCTCCTCGCCAGTGGCGCGATCCTCCTCGCGTGCAACAAGGCCACGATGCGGCTGGCCGGCCAGGTAGCGCAGAAGTTCAACCGTGATGCCGAGGAGATGCGCGCCGAGTTTCGCGCCAACCTGGTGCCGGGCGTGCTGCTGCAGCCGTCCGGGATCTACGCGACGCTTCGTGCGCAGGACGTGGGCTGCTCGTTCATCAAGTCCACCTGATCGTCACCCTGGTCAGCGAGGCTTGCGGGCGAGCAGTTCGCGGCACGGCGGAAAGATCCACGGGGTGAAGCCGCTGTGCTCGATGGTCCATCCCGCGTGGAGTAGCACCGCGGCGTAGTCTGACACGTGCGCGATGTCGATGATGGCGGCCTGTCCACCGGGCCGCACGACGCGGTTTATCTCGCCAATGGCCTTCGCGCGGTCGCGTCGAGAGGACACGTTGTGGATGGCGAGGCTCGAGACGGCGGCATCCACGCTCGCGTCGTCGAGCGGCAGGACGCGCATGTCGCCGTCCTGCACCGTCACGCGGTCGCGCACGCCCTCCACGTCGGCATTGGCCAGCGTGGCCGCTGCGCTGTTGGCATACTGGTCTGTCTGCGACCAGAGATCGATACCGATGGCCTTCCCGCGCGGCAGCCGCTTCGCCGCGCCGATGAGCAGCAGGCCGTGCCCGCAGCCGATATCGAGCACCGTTTCGCCGCCACCCAGCGCCAGGCGGTCGAGCAGCCGGTCACCCGCCCGCCGCTTGCCCCATCGGCTGCTGGCGAGCATGAGGGCCGCCGTAATGGCGAATGACGCGGCGGGCCAGAGGAGCGTCCGCCCCAGCCGGTATCCCGCGGGGCCGGCGGCGGCCTCCAGCAGGAGGCCCGCGCCAGCGAGCGCGATGGCAAGCAGCGCCATCGCGCGAACCACGTTCGGCGCATCGAGGCCGTAGTGCGCGCGTCGTGCAACCGGAGCGCCCGTCGGGATGGTCATCGCGAGGGAGAAGGGATGATATGCTTCGCGGACGCCCCAACTTAGGGCAGCCGTTCCGTTTACGCATCAACCCCGTGACGTCGATTACACGACGTGCTGGGGCTCCAGGCTCAGGCCCTGCCACCGCATGAGCGCCGCGACCTCAGACGCTGCGCTTCTCGTGCAGCAGCTTGCTCTGGAACCGCTGCGATTCGCTGATGCGCTCCACTTCCACCGAGATCGCGTCCATGCTCTGCTGAAGTTGTTGCAACTGCTGCTGGAGCAGGCGCGTGTTTTCGCTGGTCGCGTTGATTTCCGTCCGGCGATCCCCGCGCCGCGCGAACATCCGTGCGAACGGGCCCAGGATGATGATCGCCGCAAGCAGGCCCAGCACGCCGAACGCCGTTTCCTGCCCCATGCGCGCGAGCGGCATCACCTGCGGCGGAAGGGACGCGCTGGTGATGACGGTGTTGCGCCCCTGCCGCTGGATCACGATGCGGCCGCCGCCATCGGGAACGGGAGGGAGCGCCAGCGGCGCTGCGGAAGCATCGGGGCTCTCGAGGTCGCCCGCCTGTGCGGGCGGCTGTGGCACCGTCACGACATGAGCGGGCTGTGCGTTCGTCGTGCGTGCGGTGCCGCGGACATTCTGCATCGGGCTCACCTGTCGACCATCGGGGAAGTGGCAATGTACAGTATTCGGGAAACCCTACGCACGCCGCACACGGTTGGTGTCCGCCGCGCCCATCACCCCGCTGCGGCCAGCCGCGCGGCCTTCATCAACAGGTAGTCGCGCTCCGGGATGCTCAGCGTGCGCTCCGCCGCCGCGCAATAGTGCGACACGGCGCGCGCCTGATCGCCGGCCATCTCGTGCAGATGTCCACGCACGGCGTCCAGGCGGTAGTGCCCACTGATGCGCGGGTCCGAATCGAGCGCCACAAGCGTCTCGAGCCCGGCCGCAGCTCCGCGCACCATGGCCACGGCGATCGCGCGATTCAACGTCACCATCGGGTTGTCGGCCACCTGTTCCAGCATGCCATACAGCGCCTGGATCTGCGCCCAATCGGTGTCCTCCACGCGAAGGGCTTCGTCGTGCACGGCGGAGATAGCGGCCTGCAATTGGTAGGGCCCCGCGGCTCCACGGCCGAGCACGCCGGAAACGAGTGCGATCCCCTCGTCGATCATGGCAGCGTCCCAGAGCGTGCGGTCCTGCTCGTCCAGCGGGACCAACTCTCCGCTCGCGCCGGTGCGCGCCGCACGACGCGCATCCGTGAGGAGCATCAGCGCGAGCAATCCTGCCACCTCGCCGTCCTCCGGCATCAGCGTGCGCACAGCGCGCGTGAGCCGGATTGCCTCGTTGGACAGGTCCGTCCGCCGCAAGTGGGGTCCGCTGCTGCTGGTATACCCTTCGTTGAAGATGAGGTAGAGGATGTGCAGCACCGTCTTCAACCGCTCGCTGCGCTCGGCATCAGTGGGCAGGCGGAACGGCACAGCGGACACCTTGATGCCGTGCTTGGCGCGGCTGATCCGCTGTGCCATGGTCGCCTCGGGCACGAAGAAGGCGCTTGCGATCTCCGCCGTCGTCAGGCCGCCAACCGCGCGCAGCGTGAGCGCGATCGCGGACGTCGCTGAAAGCGCGGGATGACAGCACATGAACAGGATCACGAGGGTGTCGTCCTGCTCCACGCCGAGCTCGGCGTCCGGTGGCGGCATGAACGGCTGCTCGTGCATGTGCGTGCTCGCCGCACGATCTTCGCGATGGCGACGCGCCTGCTCGCTGCGTACGTAGTCGATCATGCGCCGGTCCGCGACCTGATGGAGCCAACCTCGCGGGTTGGTGGGAATCCCCGCGATGGGCCACTGGGCCGCCGCCGCAATGAGCGCTTCCTGCACCGCGTCCTCCGCGGCGGCGAAGTCACCATGCCGCCGCGCGATGACGCCGAGCACCTGCGGCGCCAGCTCGCGCAGCAGGTGCAGGGCGGATTCGTCCCGTGCCGCGTCAGTCACTCATCCGGGAGCGGGCCGTTCATCACCTGGCGGACCTCGACGGGCATGTAGAGCGGGACGCCACGCGGACCCGGCGCGGTGGACACCGTCGCGGCGAGCTGTCGCGCGCGCTCGAGCGAGTCGACCTCCACGATCCAGAAGCCCGCGAGGAATTCCTTGGCCTCGGCGAACGGGCCGTCCGTTGGTGGCGCGCCCGCGCCCTTGCCCGCGCGTACCAGCTTCGCGTCCCGCGGCGGCGCCAGCCCTTCGGCGGCGACAAACTCGCCGGCGTCAGTGAGATCCTTGTTGAGGCGGCGCATGAAGGCGATGTGCGCCTTGAAATCCTCCGGCGACCAGTCGTTGATCTGGTAGTCGCCACCGCCGGCGGGTGCGTGCATCATCAGCATGTAGCGCATTGACAGTTCGCCTTCCTGACGTTGGGTGCAGCTCGTGGCCCGTTCACGGAGTAGTCGGAGCCGGCTGGCGATTCTCGACATTCCGGCGAACGCGCCGTGAACGGCCACCGAACGCCGCCCGCTCGCCGAGGTGCCCGCCGAGTGCAGCGAATCGCATGGGTTCGTCCAGCGGGGACGTTCAGCTGATCACGTTCACGCCGATCACTTCCCCCTGCGCCGCGGCCTCGCCCTTCGTCAGCCAGTCCAGCGCCTGTTCCTCGGTGTCGAACAGCTGCATCGGCCGACCCGTGAGCTTGGCCACCTTGTCCGCCAGGTAGCGCTTGATGCCGGTGACGCCGATGAGTGCATGGCGTCGCACGTACGGCGTGGTGATGGCCGAGCTTTCCTTGAACAACCCGACCACTGCCGCGGAGGCGACAGTGTCGCGCAGGTCGATGAGCACGAGCACCGTGCCTTTCGGCTCGTGCATCATCTCCGCATCGGCCGCCTGGACTTCCGCCTTCAACCCCTCGAAATCCGTCTTGAAGTTCGCGTAGTCGAGGTGCAGCACCGCGACACCGTTCCACTTGATCCAGCGTGACTTCATGACATGAAGATCAGAGGAGTATCGCGCATCGGTCGCGTCCCGCGCGTGCATGACAGGGAGCAGTGTCCCCAGTCCCGCTGTTGACGTTCCATGGATTACCCCGGGCGGGCCTGAAGGCAAGGGGCACCGCCCACTTGCCGCGCGCAGCGTGCACACGCCTCTTTCCCGCATCCGGCATCCGCGCCCGCGCAGGTTCACATCCCCCGCCCTCACGATGTTCGTGCTCCCCATCGCAGTCGTGCTCGTTGCGCTCACCATGCCACCGGCACACACGCGCGCTCCGCTTCCGATCATCGGCCTCATCACGAAGACCGAGACCAACCCCTACTTCGTGAAGATGAAGGAAGGCGCCGAGGCGGCTGCGCGGGAGCACCATGTCAGGCTCCTCACGGGCGCCGGCCGCGCCGACAACGACAACGCGGGGCAGGTGACCGCCATGGAGAACATGATCGCGGCAGGTGCCTCGGTGATCCTCATCACGGTGAACGACGCAAAGGCCATCGTGCCATCCATCCGCAAGGCCCGCGCGAAAGGCATCCTCGTCATCGCCCTCGACAGCCCCACCGATCCGCGCACGGCGACGGATGCGCTCTTCGCCACGGACAACTATCGCGCGGGGATGCTCATCGGCCAGTACGCGCGCGCTGCGCTGGGCAACCGGCCCGCGCGGATCGCGATGCTCGACCTCTTCCCCGGGCATCCGGTTGGCGCGCAACGCCACAACGGGTTCCTCGAGGGCTTCGGCCTCCCGGCACCCGACGCAGCGAGCGTCGCCCTGGGCAGGCCCGCGGAGGTGGTGTGCATGGCCGACAGCTATGGCGACCAGCAGAAGGGCCGCACCGGCATGGAGAACTGCCTCCAGAAGAATCCCGACATCGACGTCGTCTACACCATCAACGAGCCCACGGCGGCCGGCGCGCACAAGGCGCTGGTGGCGGCGCGGAAGGACAAGGGCGTCATCCTCGTGTCGGTAGACGGCGGATGTCCGGGCGTGCGGCAGGTAGCCGCGGGCGACATCGCCGCAACGGCACAGCAGTACCCGGTGCGCATGGCGGCCATGGGCGTCGCGGCGGGCGCGGCATTCATCCGCACGGGTCGCCGTCCTTCGGGCTACACGGATACCGGTGTCGCGCTCATCGCCGGCCGCCGGATCCCCGGCGTGGAGAGCAAGGACGTGAAGGCCGGCATGCAATCGTGCTTCGGCGACAAGTAGGCGCGCTCGCGTGGGTGGGGGCCTTTGGACCGCTGCTCGCGCTGGTGCTGGCATGTGGGTTCTTCGCCAGCCGCACCGACCGCTTCCTCACCGCCGACAATCTCTCGCTCGTGCTCCAGCAGGTGATGGTCGTCGGCGTCATCGCGCTCGGGCAGACGCTCATCATCCTCACCGCCGGCGTCGACCTTTCGTGCGGCATGGTGATGGCGCTCGGCAGCATCGTGATGACGAAGCTGGCAGCGGGAGCGGGCCTGCCGGTGCCGGTGGCCATCGCTGCCGGCGTCGGCGCGACGACGATTTTCGGGCTCGCGAATGGATTTCTCGTCACGATGGTGCGGCTTCCGCCGTTCATCGTGACGCTCGGGACCATGAACATCGCGTTCGCCCTCACGCAACTGGTCTCCGGCGCGCAGACCGTCACCGACGTGCCGCCCGCGATGACCGTCCTCGGCAACACGGTCACGATCGGCCGCACGTCCGTCGTGTATGGCGTGGGGCTCATGCTCGGCCTGTACCTCGTGGCCTGGTTCGCGCTGCGCGAGACGGCGTGGGGACGGCACGTGTACGCCGTGGGCAACGCGCCCGAGGCCGCGCGGCTCTCCGGCATCCCGACGCGGCGCGTGCTGATCGGCGTGTACGTCCTTGCCGGTGCGGTGTACGGCCTCGCGTCGCTGCTGTCCGTCGCGCGCACCGGCGTGGGCGACCCGAATGCCGGCACCACGGAGAACCTCGACGCCATCACGGCCGTGGTGCTCGGCGGCACCAGCCTGTTCGGCGGACGCGGCGTGATCGTCGGCTCGCTCGTCGGCGCGCTCATCATCGGTGTCTTCCGCAACGGCCTCACGCTCATCGGCGTGGTGTCCGTCTACCAGATCCTCGTCACCGGCATCCTCGTGATCCTTGCGGTCGCTGCCGACCAGTTGTCGCGGGGCAGCACGCGATGACGGTGCTCCAGGCGCGCGGCCTCGTGAAGCGCTACGGCCACGTGACGGCGCTGGACGGCACCGACTTCGACCTGCAGGCGGGCGAGATACTCGCCGTCATCGGCGACAACGGCGCGGGAAAGTCGTCGCTCATCAAGGTGCTGTCCGGCGCGCACGCGCCCGACGAAGGCGAGCTGCGGCTCGACGGTGTGGTGGTGCGCTTTGGCGGACCGCTCGATGCGCGCCGCGCCGGCATCGAGACGGTCTACCAGGACCTCGCCGTCGCACCCGCCATGTCCATTGCCGAGAACCTCTTTCTTGGCCGCGAGATCCGTCGTGCGGGCGTGCTGGGCAGTGTGTTCCGCATGCTGGACAAGCGGCGCATGTTGGACGACAGCCGCGCGCACCTGCGCGACCTCGGGCTCGCCGTGCAGTCCATGACGCAGCCGGTGGAGACGCTTTCCGGTGGGCAGCGCCAGGCCGTCGCGGTGGCGCGCAGCGCGGTATTCGCGAAGCACGTCGTCATCATGGACGAGCCCACCGCGGCGCTCGGCGTGAAGGAAGGCGCGATGGTGCTCGACCTCGCGCGCCGCGCACGCGATCGCGGACTCGCGGTGGTGATCATCTCGCACAACATGCCGCAGGTGTTTGACGTGGCCGATCGCATCCACGTGCAGCGGCTCGGCCGTCGTGTCGCGGTGCTCGATCCGCGGCAGGTGGGCATGAGCGACGCGGTGGCATTGATGACGGGGGCCGTGCCCGCGACATGACGGGTCGTTGCCGGGCGGGTAGGGTGTCTGCCGGACCGGGTGTCTATGCTGCGAACCCTCAATCCTCTCAATGGGGCAGCATATGACGCGAAAGTACTCACATCTTCTGGTATCTGGTGCCCTCCTCCTGTCCGTGGCGGCGTGCCAGGACACGACGGGTACCTCTGCTTCCTCGGCGGCGCTTCTCGCCTCCCTGTCTTCGGTACCGGTTGGCTACGGCGACCTCGCCACCAGCTACGTTGGTACGGCGACGGCCAGCGCTTCCAGCGCCGGACTCTGGGTGGGTGGTGGTCGCGAGGCATCGTTCGACCACGGCGGGCTGATGGGCGGTGGACTCGGTGACGCCTTTGCGGGCGGCATCGGCTTCCCGAGCAGGGGTGGCCATCGCGGACCATTCGGCGGCGGCCTCCCGTGCAACGGGACGTTTGACGCGGCGTCGGGCCGCGTGATCTGCGCTGGCGCCACGACGAATGGCATCACGCTGAGCCGCAGCGCGCAGTACACCACGGCGGCGGGCGTCGTGCAGCAGGCGTTCGACACGCTCACCACCAACACGGTGGACCTGCAGTCGAAGGTGGCCGGTACGATCACGTTCACCCGCGGCGCCGATAGCGCGGAGGCCGGCGATCACGGCGAGAACCGTTGGGGCCGCGGGCGCGGCCCGTTCGGCCGGCTGCTCGGCGACACATCCACGATCCTCACGGCCAGCACCATCATCACCAGCTCCAGCGCGCGCAACACGACGGGTCTCGCACAGGGCAGCACGCAGCGTACGGTGAACGGCAGCTCGGCAGGTCAGGAGACGACCACCGGTACGTCGAGCAAGGGGAGCTTCACCGCCACGCGCACGGTCGGTGATACCACGACGGGCCTCGTCATCCCGGTGGCTACGGGCACCACGCCACCGTATCCCACGGCCGGCACGGTCACCCGCTCCATCCAGGCCACGATCACCTTCGTCGGCTCCTCCCCGGTATCGATCTCGCGCCGCGAGGTCATTACCTACGATGGTTCCGCCACCGCCAGGATCGTCATCACGGAGAACGGCGTCACGAAGAACTGCACGCGCGCACTTCCGCACGGTGCGCTCACCTGCAGCTGATTTCCCTGCACTGACTGATGATGCGGGACGGGCCTGGCGCTGTTTGCGCCAGGCCCGTTCGCCTTCCCGCCCAGCAGGGATATGCTCCCCCTTGTCCTCCTGAGCGGAGCGAAGGATCTGCTCGTGCGCGCGCCGCTAGCGCGCGCTCATGCGCATGACGACGGGAATACTGCGCAACAACAGCGCGACGTCGCGCCACAGGGTCCACCCGTTGACGTACTCCTGCTCGATGCGAACGACGGCGTCGAAGTTCGTGATGTCGTGTCCGCCGCTCACCTGCCATGGGCCCGTGATGCCCGGCGTCACCTCGAACCGTACAAAGTGCCTCATCTGGTAGCGTGCCAGCTCGCGTGGAATTGGCGGCCGCGGGCCCACCAGCGACATCTCTCCGCGCAGCACGTTCCAGAGCTGCGGTAATTCGTTCAGGCTGGTCCGACGGAGCAGGCGGCCCACCGGCGTGACGCGGCGAGTCGTGCCGTCGCCAGCGCGCGTGCGGAACTTGAGCATGCGAAACGACTCGCCGCCCAGTCCCACGCGCTGCTGCACGAACAGCACGGGTCCGCGCGACGTCAGCTTTACGAGCACCGCGCAGATCGCGAGCAGCGGGGAGAGAAGGATCAGGCCGAGCGCCGCGCCGGCAACGTCGAACGCGCGCTTCGTGACGAGTTGCCATCCGATCAGTGCCGGGCTGCTGAGCAGCGCGATGGGACCCTCGCCGCGGCGCATCAGGGTCGGGTTGTTCATCTCGCGCAACGGCCGACGCCGGAGCCCGAACACACGACAGCCCGCGCTCGAGCCGGCGATGAGCACGCTCTGGAGCGCGGCGTCGCCCAGCGGGCCCACGAGGATGATTGCGTCCGCCATGGACCGGTGCACTTCGGCATAGAGTGACTGCCATCCCTCGCGCTGCTCCCCCGGCCATTCGGGATCGATCTCGTAGGTGGAGGGCGGCGGCGCCGTGACGTCAACGTGCTCGTCGAGGAAGGTGCGCAGCTGACGGCCCACGCCCACCAATAGCGTCCGCTCCTGGTCCAGGCGGCGCGGATCGAAGGCCTGCAGCGCACGCCGGGTCACGCTGCGCTGGCCCACGAGCGCCAGCCACAGCAGCACCACCACGAAGGCGACCAGCGACATGCGTCCGGCGAGCATGGCGGACGTTGCCGCGGACCACTGCGGCACCAGGATGCCGATCGCCATCGCGAGGGCGATGCGACCGGATTGAGTTGCGGAGCTCGTTGTGGAATACGCGCGTGCGACCGACAGGCAGAAGAGGAGCAGCGCGATGCGCATCACCAGCGCCGGCGGGTTCAGCGGAACCAGGCCGTTCGCGAATTCGAGACGGAAGGTGCCGATGCCGATGGCCGCCTGCGCCAGGATCACGAAGACGAATGCGATGGTGAGCGCGTCGGCGGAAAGGACGGCTGCCGCGAACGCGAGCTCCCGCCAGAAGCGCCGCCGCTGGAGCAGGACGACGTGTTGTTGTTCCACGGAGCCCCACCACTCCCTGCTTTCGCTAGGCGACGCAATTGTCTCGACCGCTAACATCGCCCGGGTGAACGCGTAGATGTTACAATGGAAGGTTGTGGCGAATATGACGTAGCGTGGACTAAATGACCAGTCAAGATTTCACATGGTCAATTAATTAGTCGTAGGACGCATGGTATAAGTTCAATATGTCCGCCTCAATCTGGCAGGCTCGGGTGGCGCTCTTGTTGCGAGCGCTCAAGATTGCCAGCCGGTGACCCCTGATACGATTCCTTCGAACGCTCAAGCAAGCGTGGCCGCTACTCCCCTCCCTCCGTCCTCCTCCACGTCGGCGAGCCTGCTCGCCGACGGCATCCGCTACGAGCGTGGTGGCGTGGTGGAGCGCGCGCGTGAGTGTTTCGAGACCGTGGTAGAGCGGGAGGGAGACGACCCCGCCGCGGTCGCCGAGGCCTGGTGGCGGCTCGCGAACCTGCATCGCCTGCATTCGTCGTGGAGCGAAGCGCTGGACTCGGCGCGTACGTCCGCGAGGATTGCGCGCGAGCACGGGCTCGCCAACACCGAGGCGGACGCCCTCAACATCGAGGGCGCCGTCTTCTACATGCGCGGCGAATACGACACCGCACGCGAGCTCTACACGCGCACGTTGGAGCTCGCCAGCACGCACGGCACTCGCGCCAAGGCGCTCCAGAACCTCGGTGCCGTGGCGGCAATGGAGCGCCACTTCGACGACGGCGAGCGACTCTTCGCCGAATCGCGCGAAGCCTATCGTGCTGCCGGCGACGCGCGCGGCGAGGCGAACACTCTCCTGAACATGGGGCGTCTCCAACTCGATCGCGGGCTCCCGGACCTTGCCATCGTCACGATTGCGGAATCGGTCATCGCCGCGCGGGCCACTGGCGATCTCGAGATGCACGCCGCCGCGCTGCTCAACCACGGGATGGTGCTGAGCGAGCTGGGCCTCGTCGAGGACGCCGAAGAGCGCATCACGACCGCATACGGCCAGTTCACCATCGCCGACATTCCCGTCCAGCGCGTGCTGTGCCTCATGCAACTCGCCGCGATGGCGTCGGGCCGCAACGAACCGACGGGGGCGCGTCTCTGCCTGCAGCACGCGCGAGACGTGGCGGTCGCCTCGTCGCTGCCGCGCGAGATTGCCATGATCGATGCGCAACTCGAGACCCTGCACGAAGCAGGATCCTGACGAGCTGAGCAATTCGTGACGCCCGCCACAGACACCATGAAATCGATGGCACATGTTTCGCGAACCCGACGCACATAACGCCAGCGGGAATGGCCATGGGAGCCAGGACCGAGTGGGGCGTTCGATCAGAATCGAGGTGTAGTCATGCGAATCCGCGTCCTTCTCGCCGTCACCGCAACGCTGGCCCTCGGCGCCTGTGCCGAGTCGAGCACTACCGCACCGCAGTCGCCCACGCCGGGCGCGCGGTCGTCGGACGACATCACCTGCCGCTCCGGGTACCACGTGGCGACGCGTGCCGACGGCTCGCAGTACTGCGAGGCGGACATGCAGCAGATGGCGACGAGCCGCTGAGGTTCGTCGCTCCCGTTTTGGAAGCCGGCTCGTCACGAGCCGGCTTTCATCGTTTCTGCGCGTGTGCCTACCTGAGCGAAGCCAAGGATATGCTTCTCCAGCGCCCGGTCCACAAACAGGTCCCTCGCTGCGCTCGGGACGACAATCGCCGCTGTCATCCTGAGCGAAGCCCGCTGTCACCCTGAGCGAAGCCCGCTGTCATCCTGAGCGAAGCCCGACGTCATCCTGAGCGGAGCGAAGGATCTGCTTCTCGAGCGCCCGATCCACAAACAGGTCCCTCGCTGCGCTCGGGACGACAATCGCCGCTGTCATCCTGAGCGAAGCGAAGGATCTGCTTTCAGGCTCCGCGCGAAAATCCCCTTGCGCCAGCCCTTGGCCGACGTCTACTTGGCTCGTCATCCCCAACCATCGCCGGAGTCCCACACTCGTGACACCCCACCTCGTACGCGCCGCGGCATTCGGCGCGCTCCTCGCCCCGCTCGCCGTCCTCGGAGCCCAGCGCGCTGTACCCGGGGCAGCCAACGACACGCGGCCCAGCATTCCCCTCGACGGAAAGCTGCGCGCGAGCGACCCGCTCGACACCGCCGCGCTGAACACCCTGAAGTGGCGCGAGCTCGGTCCCTACCGCGGCGGCCGCTCGGTCGCCGTCGCGGGTTCGGTCGCGCACCCCAGCGAGTACTACATGGGCACCACGGGCGGCGGCGTGTTCAAGAGCCTCGACGCCGGCCAGTCGTGGGCAGCCGTCACCGACAAGTATTTCGGCGGCACCATCGGCGCCATCGCGGTATCGGCGTCGAGTCCCGACGTCGTCTATGTCGGTGGCGGCGAGTACGCGCTGCGCGGCAACGTCTCGCATGGCGAAGGCGTCTGGAAGTCCACCGATGCCGGCAAGACGTGGTCGTCGCTCGGGCTCAAGGCCACGCGGCAGATCTCGCGCGTGCTCGTGCATCCCACGAATCCCGACGTCGTCTACGTGGCGGCCCAGGGCAACGTGTGGGCGCCCACGCCGGATCGCGGCGTGTACCGGAGCCGCGACGGCGGGAAGAACTGGAGCAAGGTGCTCTTCCGCAACGACTCCACCGGCGCCTCCGACCTTGCCTTCGATCCCTCGAATCCCAACGTCCTGTACGCCGCCTTCTGGCAGGTGGGACGCACGCCGTGGATGCTCAACTCCGGCGGTGCTGGCAGCGGCGTGTTCAAGAGCACCGATGGAGGCGACACCTGGCGCGACATCAGCCACAACCCCGGCATGCCGGGCGGCATCTTCGGCAACATCGGCCTCACCGTATCCGCGGCCAACCCGAACCTCGTCTTCGCGATCATCGAGGCCGACTCGGGCGGCGTGTACCGCTCGAACGACGGCGGCGCCACCTGGACGCGCACGAACGCCGACCTCGCGCTGCGACAGCGCGCCTGGTACTACTCGAAGATTCACGCCGACCCGAAGGACACGAACGTCGTCTACGTCAACAACGTGAACTTCAACAAGTCCACTGACGGCGGAAAGACCTTCCGTCCCGTGCGCGGCATCCCGCATGGCGACTCGCACGACTTCTGGATCGCGCCGAACGACAACAAGCGCATGATCGAGGGCGACGACGGCGGCGCTTCGGTGTCCACGGACGGCGGCAAGACCTGGTCCGACGAGGACTTCGCCACGGCGCAGTTCTACCACGTCATCACCACGGATCACTTCCCCTACCAGATCTGCGGCGCACAGCAGGACAACAGCACGCTCTGCGGTCCGAGCCGAAAGGCCGGTGGCATCAATGTGAGCGACTGGGTGGAGGCGGGCGGCGGCGAGTCCGGCTACATCGCCTCGCGCTCGGACAATCCCGACATCGTCTACGCGGGCAGCTACGGCGCGCTGCTCACGCGCAAGGACCTGCGCACGGGACTCACGCGCAACATCAACCCGTGGCCCGACAACCCGATGGGCCACTCGGCCATCGACCTCAAGTATCGATTCCAGTGGACGTTTCCCATCGTGCTGTCGCCGCACAATCCGAACGTGTTGTACGCGACGTCGAACTACGTGCATCGCACGACGAACGACGGCCAGAGCTGGGAGGTGATCTCCCCCGACCTCACGCGGAACGATCCGAAGACGCTCGGCCCATCCGGTGGCCCGCTCACGAAGGACCAGACGTCGGTGGAGTACTACGGCGTCATCTTCGCATTCGCCGAGTCGCCGAAGCAGAAGGGGGTGTTGTGGGCGGGGTCGGACGATGGGCTCGTCCATGTGTCGCGCGACAACGGCAAGACCTGGCAAGACGTGACGCCGAAGGACATGGCGATCTACACGCGTGTGTCGCTCATCGAGGCATCGCACTTCAACGCCGGCACGGCGTACCTCGCGGCGAACCGCTTTCAGCTCGCCGACAACAAGCCGTATCTCTGGAAGACGAGTGACTACGGCAAGAGCTGGACGCGCATCGACGCGGGCATCGACACCACGGAGTTCACCCGCGCCATTCGCGAGGACGACGAGAAGCCGGGCCAGCTCTACGTCGGCACGGAGCGCGGCGTCTGGTTCTCGCACGACGACGGAAGCACGTGGCAGC
>JBDTYL010000380.1:0-4050 GCA_040005695.1 bacterium
GTGTTCGGCGCGCGCAAGACCGGCCGGAAGCTCTACATCATGGACGAGCCCACGACGGGACTGCACCTGGAAGACATCCGGCGACTCGCCACCGTGTTCGACCGCCTCGTCGATGCCGGCCACACGCTGGTGCTCATCGAGCACAACCTCGACGTCATCAAGCTCGCCGACTGGGTGATCGACCTCGGACCCGATGCCGGCGATGCCGGTGGCGAGATTGTCGCGGCAGGCCGGCCCGAGGAAGTCGCCGCGGTGGACGCGTCGCATACGGGTGTCTGGTTGCGCACGGTGCTGCCGGACTGGAACCAGCCGTCCGGTGCACAGCGCGCCGCGCACGGCGGCATGTCGACGCGCGCAGTGGTGCCCCGGCGGCGCGCGCGCGCGTCGTAGCGCCGATTGACATGGTCGCGCTCGCGACTAAATTTGAGGGTCTGTATCAGACCATTCCCCAGTAGCTCAGTTGGTTAGAGCATTCGACTGTTAATCGAAGGGTCGTAGGTTCAAGTCCTACCTGGGGAGCCTTGCTGGAATACGCAACACGCCCGGACCATTGAGGTCCGGGCGTGTTTCATTCCGGCCGTTTCCCGCCGGATCAGCCACTGGGCGTTGGTGCGTCAGCGGGCGGTGCGGGCAGGTCGCGGTTGAGCCCGCGCCGCTCCATGGCGCCCCAGTCCTTGCGCCCCTGCAGGTACTTCCGGATGCCGCGCAGCCGCCACATCACGGTGAGCTGCCGGTACCCGAGGTTCTCGAGCGCGGCCCACAGCACGAGCCAGCATCGGTCGCGCACGCGGCTGTAGCGATGGAACGTGACTTCCTCGAGGATGATCGTGAGGAGGCTCAACAGCAAGCCGAAGCCGTAGGCCAGCGTGAGGAAGAGCAGGCCGAACTGATAGTTCACCGCCCCGACGGCGAGCGCCACGACGCACCCGATGATGCCCACCGCCTCCACGACGGGCGCGAGCAGCTCGACGAGCACGAAGTACGGAAAGGCGACCATCCCCATCGCGCCGTAGCGCGGGTTGAGCAACACGTCCCGGTGGCGCCACAGGACGTCCGAAAGGCCGCGATGCCAGCGGTCGCGCTGACGTCCCAGCACGCGCATCGACTCCGGCACCTCGGTCCACGCCACCGGGTCCGGCATGAACGACACGTCGCGCGCCGTATCGTGGTCGTAGCCATGGCGCCGCAGCCGGAGCACGAGCTCCATGTCCTCGCCAACGGTGTCGTGCAGGTACCCGCCAACGCGCAGTACCGCGTCGCGCCGGAACAGCCCGAACGCGCCGGAGATGATGAGGTTGCCGCCAAGCCGGTTCCACCCGAGCCGACCGAACAGGAACGCGCGGAGGTATTCGATGACCTGGAAGCCGACGAGTGGACGGGTCGGCGCGCTTAGCTCGATGATCCGGCCGCCGCGAATCGTCGCCCCGTTGGCGACGCGAATCGTGCCGCCCGCCGCGACCATCATGCGGCTGCTCAGGAACGGTCGCAGCATGCGCTGCAGCGAGTCGGGCTCGATGAGCGTGTCCGCATCGATCGAGCACACCAGCTCCGCCGTCGAGAAGTTGAGCCCGACGTTCAGCGCGTCCGCCTTGCCGCCGTTCTCCTTGTCCACGACCAGCAGATTGGGATGCAGCGCCGAGCGGAAGAGCTGTCGCACCGGCGTCGTCGGGATCTGCTGGTCATAGACGGTGTGCACCGGCGTGAGCTCGAAGCAGTCCACGAGCACGGCAAGGGTGTCGTCCTTCGAGCCGTCGTTGACGACGACGACCTCGAGGTTCGGATAAAGCAGCGCGAGCAGCCCGCGCACGCTCTCCTCGATGGTCGCGCTCTCGTTGAACGCGGGCGCCAGGATGCCGATGCGCGGCACCGCGGGCGAGCCGAGGAGCCTGTCGCGTGATTCGCCTCGCGTGGTCATGGCGTGCTCCCACAACTCGCGCGCGGCGGAGAGGAGCAGCGCCAGGTAGAACCCGTTCACGATGACGAAGTAGTAGAGGATGCCCACTTCCATCCCGCGCAGTACCGAGGGGAACAGCCATGCCGTGCTCACGTTGCCGGTGCCCGGCGTATCGTGGCGAAGTCGAGCGCCTGCCGCGCGGCGTGGGCCGCGAGCGGGTTTTCCCCACGTCGCGCCCGGCGCAGCAGCAGCTGACCGGGAGCGCCCAGCCGCCACAGCGCGATCGCGGCGCGGCGGCGCACCTCCCACTCGTCGTCCACGAGCAGGGCCGCGACTGCCGAGGCAGCGGGCCAGTGCACGAGGGACGCGAGTGCGGTGGCCGACGACCACCGTACCTCGGGCACGGGATCGGCGAGCAGTTCCACCAGACGGTCCGTCGCGGACGCGGAGCCGATCGAACCGAGCAACCGCGCCGCGAGGAGCCGCACGCGTGCCGTGTCGTCGTGCGACCGCGCCAGCGCGACCGCCGTGAATCGATGGCCGCCAAGCACCGCGGCCACCTGCAGCAGCGACTCGGCGGTGAGCGCATCGTCAGAGGCCAGGTGTGCGTACACCACCACGTCCGCGCCTGGCCCGCCGCGCATCAGCGCATCCTTCGCCGCGAAGCGGCAGATCTCCGCCTCGTCACGCAGCAGCGGGATCACGCGTTCGAGGTCGCCGGGCGCGCCGTACAGGCCGATGAGTTCCGCACCGGCGGCGCGCACCAGCGGGTGATCGTCACGCAACAGCAGCGGTGCGTCGACAGCGGAGTTGTTGCACAGGATGAGCAGGCGCGCCCCTTCGAGGCGTCGCCACCACACCCGGCTTCGGCACAGGCGCACTGCGGTGGCAATGAGGCCAAGCTGCGCTGCGAGCGACGTGAGCAGCGCCTGGTCCACGCCCGACAGGCTCGGCGCCAGATCGACGAAGAGACGAATCTGGCGACGACGCGACAGCCGCGCCACCAGCGCGACGTCGGCGTTGGCGAGGTGCTGTCGTGTGAGCGCCGACAGGGCAGTTTGCAGCGCGGGCTCCATCACGCGCGCGCGCGCGCGCATGGCGAAGTGCAGCCCGATCGCGTGCGCAAAGATGACCACCAGCGTGACGGCCACCAGCGCGCCGAGGACCGGCAGCAACACGGCGACCAGCGGCTCGACGTTCACCGTCTCACGCGCCGGTTTCGATGAGGCGCCGGATGCGCTGCATCAGGATCGGCACGCTGAATGGTTTCGCGACGTGATCGACCGCGCCGAGCTCCAGTGCCTCGACCACCTCCTGCTCAGTCGAGCGCAGCGTGAGCATGATCACCCGCGAGCGCTTCGTCACGCCTTCGCGATGCAGCAGGCGGAGTACGGTGAACCCGTCCTGCCCTGGCAGGCCCACGTCGAGCACGATCACCCGCGCGCGGACCGCCGGGGTGCGGCCCGTGAGCGCGCGCACCGCCTCTCCACCGTCCCCGATCGCCAGAGTGCGATAGCCGCGGCTCGCCAGCGATTGCGTGAGCAGCTCCACGAGGATCGCATCGTCGTCCACGACGCAGACGTCGACATCGAACCCGGCGGTGTCGTCCAGCGGCTCGTCGCGCAGTGCCGGCGTGTTGGTCGTGACGGCGATCGGCGTCGTGCGCTGGGAATGGGAGGTCGGCACCGAGTGCTGGAGCCGCGCGAGCAGTTCGTCCGGTGCGAAGGGCTTCGTGATGAGGTCGTTCGCCCCGGCGGCGAATGCTTCGCGTGTGGCGTCGGCCGCGTCGCGCGCGGTGACCACGACGACGTACAGGCCCTTCCATTCCGCCGACGCGCGCAGCGCCCGGCACAATTCGAACCCGGACGCACCTGGCATGTCCAGGTCGATGATCGCCACGTCCGGCCGCGACGCCTGCAAGGCGTTCCACAGCTGGAGCGGATCGGTGAGCGTCACCACGTCGAAGTCCGCCACGCGAAGGACGGCCTCGATGGCCTGCAGGTAGTGCGGATCGTCGTCCACGACGAGCGCTGAGCGTCGCGCGGGTCCGACCGGAGCGAGCGCAGCATGCACGGTGGCCGCGATCGCGCGCACGTCCGACCCGCGTGCGAAGAACGAGCGGACGCCGGCACGCGCGGCGCGGAGTCGCGGGCCGA
>JBDTYL010000381.1:0-4458 GCA_040005695.1 bacterium
CGCAGCCGCAGCAGGTCGAGTCGAACATTCTCGAGCGCGGTGACGAGCTCACCGAGCCGCGCGTCGGCGGCGTTGCGCTGCGCGGCGAGGTCGGCGAGCAGTGCCTCGTGTCGCGACGCGCTGCCGGCGTTGGCCGCTCCGCGTCCGTGCTGCACTTCCGCAATGGAAGCGTCGAGTTCCCCGATGCGGGCGCGCGCGAGCCGTGCGTGTGCCTCGAGCTCGTGGAGCACCGCGGGCACGTCGCCCAGGTCATCACGGAGCGCGCGCGGCAGCGCGGTGAAGATCGATTCCGCGGACATGGCGATCGCGAGCTCGGTGGGCCGGTCGGCGGGCACGGCGCGGCGCCCAAGCCTGACGCCCGCCATGCGCACGAGCCGGTCACCCACAGGGCCCGCCCACAGGCTCGACCACATCGAGGACGTGCCGTGACGCAAGCGACGCCACTTGCGGCTGAACAACGTCGCGAGCGTGCCGACGTAGAGCCCCACGACTCCGACGGCCGCGAACACCGGCATGGCGCCCCCATGCGTGAAGATCGCCATGGCGAGCGAGAACCCGCCTGCCGCCAGTCCGATCTTGCTGGCGACGTTGAACGCCTTCTCGCGCAGCGTGGGCACGGAACCAAATTCGTAGAGAAACTCCTCCCGTCGCTGATCGAACCCGCGCCGGAGGGCGAGGAGGATGTCCTCCCGTCCGTAGCCGCGCTGGAGGAGCCGACGCAGGCGATAGAGGATGATGGCGAGGGGAGCACCGATGCCGATCAGCACGCCGCCGGCGATGACGAGCGGCACGGCCCCCGCCTGCCCATGCGTGACGAGACTCGTGACGAGACCCGCCCCGTTCGCGGCGGCAATAGCGAGGGGAACGACGGTTGCGATCATGCGGCGTCGGTCGAGGAACACGCGCACGGGCACCGGCACGTCGACCGCCGTGTCGCGGCCGGGCTCCAGCGCGTCGGCAAGCGCCTCGCCCGTCGCGAAGCGATCGTCCGGTGCTTTCTCGAGGCAGCGGTCGATGGCATCCGTGAGCGAGCGCGGCGCGCCGCGCGCCAGGGCACTCGACGGCACGGCCGCCTCGGTGAGGTGCTTCGCGAGCACCGCATGTGCCGAGCCCGTGAAGGGGAGTGCGCCGGTCAGCGCGTGATACGCGACCACGCCGAGTGCATAGAGGTCGGTCCGTCCGTCGAGGTCCTCAGCCGAGGCCTGCTCGGGGCTCATGAATTCGGGGGTGCCGAGCACCATGCCGACGCCCGTGTCGCCCGCCGAGGTGTCGAGTCGCGCGATGCCGAAGTCGGCGACCATCGCGCGGCCCGTGCCGCCGTCGAGCAGGATGTTGGCGGGCTTGATGTCGCGGTGCACGACGCCCTGCGCATGTGCGTATGCGAGCGCCCACGCCACCTCGCGCATGATGCGTGTGACCTCGGCGGGGGGCAGGGGACCGCGCGTGGCGACGCGCTCCGCAAGCGTGCCACCGTCGATGTAACCCATGACGATGAAGACGAACCCGCCCATTTCCTCGACGGCGTGGATGGGCACGATGTATGGGTGCGACAACCGCGCGGCCGTCCGCGCCTCGCGCATGAACCGTTCGCGCAACTCGGGATTGCCGGCCAGGTCGGGCGGCAGCAGCTTGATCGCCACCTGGCGGTCGAGCCGCACCTCGCGCGCGAGGAAGACCACGCCCATGCCACCGCGGCCGAGTTCGCGCTCGAGCGAATAGCGGCCGATGACGGCCTGCTGGAAGTCTACGAAGAGGCCGTCCGGTGTTGACGCGGTCACGATGGTCCGGGTAGGGTGGGCTCCTGCACTCAATCTGGCGATTGGTAAGCGCTTGCGCGCCCCATCCCTGTCATACGGAGCGGAGCCGCGCACGGTGTCATCCCGAGCGGCGCCCTGTCATCCTGAGCGGCGCCCTGTCATCCTGAGCGGATCCCTGTCATCCTGAGCGGATCCCTCTCATCCTGAGCGGATCCCTGTCATCCTGAGCGGATCCCTGTCATCCTGAGCGGATCCCTGTCATCCTGAGCGGAGCGAAGGATCTGCTTTCGCGTGAGCGGGTCAGCAGCTCCCTCCCGTCGGCGTCGCTCAGGGCAGGCGCTGCGCTCGTCGCACATCTGACGCCCACTGGCGGCGTCCCCGTCGCCCCTCGACATTGCGCTCATGAAACCCACCCGCCTCGCCACCGTCGCCGCGCTCCTCCTCGCGCCCCTCTCGTCATCCCTCGGCGCCCAGGTCCAGCCGGCCGCCTCCGTCTCGCTCGCGCGCCTCCAGTGCGGCACGAACGCCGCACCCACCGACGTCGGCGCCCGGTTCTCCGACACGTACGCCTACAGCGGACTGAAGGTGCAGCTCACCACCAGCTGCTACGTCGTCCGCCACGGTGACGACTACTTCGTCTGGGACGCCGGATATGCGCCCGGCCTCCCCACGTCGCCGAAGGTGACGCTCGTGGACTTGCTGCAGCAGCTGAGTGTCACCCCAGCGCAAGTGAAGTTCGTGGGCGTCAGCCATTATCATGGCGACCACACCGGCCAGCTGCCGCAGCTGACGCAGTCCACCCTGCTCATTGGCAAGGGTGACTGGGACGTCCTCAACGATCCGAAGATGTCCGCCGTCGCGAACCCGACGTCGTTCGCGCGCTGGATCAGTGGCGGCGGCAAGGTCGAGCCGCTCGTTGGCGATCGTGACGTCTTCGGCGACGGCACGGTGATCATGCTCAACACGCCGGGTCACACGCCGGGCCATCACAGCCTCCTCGTGCGGCTCAAGGATATGGGCAACGTGCTCATCACCGGCGACGTCACGCACTTCCGCGAGAACTTCGAGGGCAACGGCGTGCCGACGTTCAACACCGACCGCGCGGCGTCGCTCGCGTCGCTCGACCGGTTCAACAGGATCGCGGCCAACCTGCACGCCACGGTGATCATCCAGCACGACGAGCGCGACGTGAGCAAGCTGCCGCCTTTTCCCGGCTGGGCGAAGTAGGGCGGCAGATCCTTCGGGAAGAACCGGTTTGGATTCCGCTTCACGCGCGAGCGGCCTGGCGACGAGTGGCGGTTCATCAATCGTATCGGACTGTACTTCGAGCTCCCGGAGGAGGAACCATGTCCATTCGCCGCATCGCCGCACTCGTGCTCATGTCGCTCGCGCTGGCCACTCGTGCCTCGGCCCAGTCGCCGGAGTACCTCGGCGGGGGCGGCAAGTATCCCTTTACCCCCGTCGTGAAAGTCGGCCGCATGCTGTACCTCTCCGGGCAGATCGGCACCGACACCACCGGCAACGTGGTGGCCGGCGGCATTCGTGCCGAGACGCGCCAGGCACTCACGAACATCCGCGCGCTCCTCGAGAAGAACGGCGGCTCGATGGATCACGTCGTGAAGTGCACCGTCTTCATGGCCGACATGAACGAGTGGGCGACGATGAACGAGGTGTACGTCACGTTCTTTCCGCGGCACCTGCCAGCCCGAAGCGCCTTTGGCGCATCCGGGCTCGCGAAGGGTGCGCGCACCGAGATCGAGTGTCTCGGCGTGGTCAAGTGAACTGAGCGAGTAGTGGATTTCAGTCGTTCGGAAAGCACGCGCGCAGCTCGTCGGGGATGCGCGCAATGCGCCCGGTGCCGCGGTTGATCAGGCACCACAGCGTACGACCGCGCGCCAGCAGCACGCCGTCGCCGGTGCGCACGATCTCCGTGAACCGCTCGAAGCGGCGTGAATCCACGGCGCCGATCCACGTGCGCGCCGTGATCGCGTCGCCCAGTACCGCCGCCTGCTTGTAATCCAGCTCGTGACGCGTGGCCACCCAGCCGTATTCCGCCCGCAATGCCTCGGTGGCCCGCGCCAGCCAGTGCGCGAGGGCGACGTCCTGCACCCAGCGCAGGTACACGACGTTGTTGACGTGCTCCATGTCGTCGATGTCGTCCGCGCGGACGATGATGGGAATCTCGAAGGCAGGCATGGCAGGAAACAGTATCGCAGCGCAGCGCCGGGCGGAATCCGCAGGGCAGAGGCACGACTTGCACGGGCCTCGTCGCGCGGCCATACTGCGAAACGCGCCCGCGTCGCCACGACGCCGGAGGCGCGGCCGTTCAACTCAGCCGAGGCATCCGTGATGCGCCGCTCCCTCATCCTCCCTGGCCTGCTCGTGCTCGCGACCGTCGCGCGCGCGCAGGATCCCGGCGTCTCCGTGAAGGACTTCGACCAGAAACGCGCCGGCACCGACAAGATGCACATGGTCGCCCACGTCGTGAGCCACCCGGGCCCGTGGAAGGCCGCCGACATCGAGATCGAGCAGGACCGGAACCGACCCTATGTCTACATCAGCGGGTTCGTCAACTTCGACGCGCAGATCTACGACATCAGCAACCCCGCCTCGCCGAAGAAGATCTACGACTGGACCATCGAGAACCCCGAGCTGCACCGCGGCATCGGCGCGATGGACGGCAAGTACTTCAAGATCGGCA
>JBDTYL010000382.1:0-4195 GCA_040005695.1 bacterium
TGTCCATCCCGCGGCTCTTGCGCACCGCGACTTCCACGTCGCGGTCGCGCAGCAGCCGGGCGAAGCGCGAGATCTCGTTGCCCGACGTCGGGACGAAACCCTGCGAGCCACCTGGATGGAGCGGGATCAGGTTCACGAACGCGCGGCATTCGCGTGCGAGCGCCGCCAGCTCACGTGCCTGCTCGATGCCGTCGTTCACGCCGCCCAGCATCACGTACTCGAACGTGACGCGCCGGTCGAACACCTTCGCGGCCTCGAGCACCTCCGTCAGCGGGAACTTGGTGTTGATCGGCATCAGCTGCTGCCGCAGCTCGTCGGAGGGCGCGTGGATGGAGATCGCCAGCCGGAACTGTTCCGGGCGCTTGCCCAGCGCCACGATCCCGGGCAGCACGCCCACGGTGGAGATGGTGATGTGCCGCGCGCCGATGCCCAGTGCACGAGGGTCGTTGAGCAGCGTGAGCGTGGGATCCACGGCCTTCCAGTTCATCATGGGCTCGCCCATGCCCATGAACACGATGTTCGTCACCGTGATGGGCGGGTCGAGCAGGCGCATCTCACGCACCTGTCCCGCGATCTCGTACACGTCGAGGTTGCGCGAGAAGCCCATGGCGCCCGTTGCACAGAACGCGCATCGGAGCGCACAGCCGGCCTGCGACGAGATGCAGAGCGTGACGCGGTTGCCGTCCGGAATGGACACTGTCTCGATCGCCTCGCCGTCGTGCAGGCGGAAGAGGAATTTCTGCGTGCCGTCCGACGACACCTGCCGCTCCGCAAGCTCCAGCCTCGGCAGCGTGAACCGCTCGGCCAGTGCATCGCGCAGGGCGGCGGGCAGCTCGGTCATGTCGGCAAACGAGGCGGCGGGCACGTCCCAGAGGCGGCGCAGTACCTGTCCCACCCGGTAGGCGGGCTGCCCCAGTTCCGTCATTGCCGTCGCGAGCGCTGCCTCTGCGTCGGACGGGACCAGGTTCAGGAGATTCAGGGGCTGCGTCATGCGTGATGCCTTGGGTGTACGACGATGGTACGAGGCCGGGCGCTTCGCTCGTGTGTCCAGCCCCGGGTTCGGTGACGTACCCGACGAACCCGGCCTCTATCAAAACAGATCCTTCGCTGCGCTCAGGATGACAAGGGACGCTGCGCTCAGGATGACAAGGGACGCTGCGCTCAGGATGACAACTCAGCGGACTCAGCCCGTTGCCTGTACCGACGCGGGAACGCGATGCGGCACATGAAGTTGAGCTTACCCGGACACGGCCCTGCACGCAACCGCGCCGCTACCGGGCCCACGGCAATCCGGCTACCTTTGACGGTTGAATGCGCACCCTGCACACGCGTTGATGCCTCAGCGATCCACGCCGCCCTCAGCCTTGATGGGCGGGGCGCCACGCGCAGTGCGCCGTCGCGCCGCGGGCGTCACCAATTCCGCCGCACACCGCGCGGCGTGTCGCGCGCGCGTCCCTCACCAGCCAACTGCTCTGTAATGTCAGTGACCTCGCTCGCCACGAGCCTTCGTACGCATCCCTGTGGTGCCCTCCGGACCGAGCACGCGGGAGAAACGGTGCGCCTGGGCGGATGGGTGCATCGGGCACGCGACCTCTGCGGCCTGGTCTTCGTTGATCTCCGTGATCGTGCGGGCCTGGTCCAGGTGTCGTTCGCGCCGGGCACTGCGCCGGCCGACGTCTGCGCCCTCGCGGCCTCGCTTGGTGCGGAAACCGTCGTACTCGTCGAGGGCGTGGTGACCGAACGCCCGGAGGCGATGAAGAACCCCGACATGGCGACGGGCAGCATCGAGGTGCGCGCAACATCGCTGCGCGTCGTGGGGCCGGCGGTCACGCCCGCCATTCCGGTTGCGCGCGGCAAGGGCGAGCCGCTGCCGGCGGAAGAACTGCGCCTCAAGTACCGTCACCTCGATCTCCGACGCGAGGAATTGCAGCGCAACATGGTGCTGCGCCACCGCCTGCTGCAGCGCACGCGCCGGTACCTGAGCGACGGCGGCTTCCTCGAGATCGAGACGCCCATCCTCACGAAGCCCACGCCCGAAGGCGCGCGCGACTACCTGGTGCCGAGCCGCGTGCACGCCGGCGAGTTCTACGCGCTGCCACAGTCGCCGCAGATCTACAAGCAACTGCTCATGGTGTCGGGTTATGACCGGTACTTCCAGATCGCGCGCTGCTTCCGCGACGAGGACCTGCGCGCGGACCGGCAGCCCGAATTCTCGCAGATCGACATCGAGGCGTCGTTCGTGGGGCAGGAGGACATCATCGATTTCGCCGAGGAGCTCATTCGCGCGCTGTGGACGGAGGGCGGGAGTGCGTTTCCGGCCGGCCGCGTACCGCGGATGGGCCATGCCGAGGCGATGGAGCACTACGGCATCGATCGTCCCGACCTGCGCTACGGACTGCAGATCCAGGACGTGAGCGGGGTGTTCCGCGGCGTCGAGCTGCCGTTCACGGCCGCGGCCCTCGCGGCGGGCGGTCGCGTGCGCGGCATCCGTGTGCCCGGCGGTGCGACGCTCTCGCGCAAGCAGCTCGACGAGATCGATGTCGTGGCCAAGAGCGCAGGTGCACGTGGCCTGCTGCGCATCAAGCGCGTGAACGGCGCGCTGGATGGAGCCGTGGGCAAGGTGCTCCGTGACGACGCCGGCGCGCCGCTCGGTCTCGTTGAGGGCGATCTGGGGCTGTATATCGCGGCGGAGGATCACGTCTCCAGTCCGGCGCTCGATCGCGTGCGGCAGGATGTCGCGCAGCGGATGCGGCTCGTGCCGGAGAACGTGAACCAGTTCGTGTGGATCACCGACTTCCCGATGTTCGAGCGGGACGGGGTCACGGGCGCACTGGCCGCGGTGCACCATCCCTTCACGGCGCCGCATCCCGACGACATCCCGCTCCTCGCCACGGCGCCGGAGCGCGCCCGCGCGCTCGCGTACGACCTCGTCGTCAACGGCACGGAGCTGGGCGGGGGCAGCATCCGCATCAGCGACCCCGCGGTGCAGGAGCGGATCTTTTCCCTGCTCGGCATTGACGAGCAGACGGCGCAGACCCGCTTCGGCTTCCTGCTGGAGGGACTGCGCGCGGGGGCGCCTCCGCACGGCGGCATCGCGTTCGGCTTCGACCGCATCACGATGCTGCTCGCGGGCGCCACGTCGCTGCGTGACGTCATCGCGTTCCCCAAGACCACCGCGGCGCGCGCCATGTTCGAGGGTGCGCCATCGGTGGTCCCCGCCATCGACCTGCACGAACTGCACATTCAACTGGAGCCTGGCGCGTGAGCGACGGTTCAGTCACACAGAAAGTCTCGACCGAAGGGGCGGACATGCTCACGCTCGCGGGCGTGAACGACGGGAACCTGGTGGAGCTGTCGCGCCTCTGCGGCGTGCGGGTCGCCCTGCGCGGCGAGGCGATGTCCATCACGGGTCCGTCGGAGCTCGTGGAAAGGGCGACGGAGATCGGACGCCGCATGATCGATCGCGCCCGCCAGCGGATGGAGTTGACGCCCGACGACGTCCTGCGCCTGAGCGAGGACGATGGCGCGGGCCACGATGGGAATGGCAACGGTACGCACGACGGGCGCATCGCGCTGCCGGGCGTGCGCAAGCTCATCCAGGCCAAGACAGCCGGCCAGGCGGAGTACCTCACGAAGATCAGCGAGAACGACATCGTGGTGGGCATCGGGCCCGCGGGCACGGGAAAGACGTTCCTCGCGATGGCCGCCGCCGTGGACGCGCTCACGAAGAAGCGGGTCAAGCGGATCATCCTCGCCCGGCCGGCGGTCGAGGCAGGCGAGAGCCTCGGCTTCCTGCCCGGCGACATGCAGGCCAAGGTGGACCCGTACCTGCGCCCGCTGTACGATGCCCTCGACGAGATGATGCCGCAGGAGCGCGTGCAGAAGGCACTCGAGACGCGCGTCATCGAGATCGCGCCGCTGGCCTTCATGCGCGGGCGCACGCTGAGCGATGCGTTCGTCATCCTCGACGAGGCGCAGAACGCCACGGCGATGCAGATGAAGATGTTCCTCACGCGACTCGGCGTGAATTCGCAGATCGTCATCACGGGTGACAAGACGCAGATCGACCTGCCCAAGCGCGAGGAGTCCGGCCTCATGCAGGTCGAGCGGATCCTGCCCGGCATCGATGGTATCGCGTTCCACTACTTCACGGACGTCGACGTCGTGCGCCACCGGCTGGTGCGCGACATCATCA